>CAZVMT010000057.1:0-14314 GCA_964628765.1 uncultured Candidatus Bathyarchaeia archaeon
AAATCTATTCTGAGTTAAGATACTAATGTGTCTAAATTTAGGGGTTCAGGTCACACCAAGGCTAAGTCCATATTACCCAATGACCAAGGCTCTAACCGAGATACTGTACCTAGTCACTATGGATGCTTCAAGGAGGTGCACTGCCAGTATAAGAGACTGGCCCTTAATATTATCCCAGCTAACCATCTATTTTAAGGAAAGGGTGAGCAGATATGTGATATAATGGCTATGGCTTTTATGTGCAATCGCCCAAGGGGTTAGTAGAGGTTTACACAGATTATGTTACACTCCCGTTAATAAGATAATTACTAATAATATAGCCTTAAATTAACTCTATCATTAAGTTCGGTAGCGTAATATATTGAGACTGTCGCTAGAGATGTTTAAATAACGATCTTTTTAGATAATATACTAAAATAACTATATCACATATCTATTTACTTTTTTTGAATATAACTGATTTTATGATTTTTTAGAAAAATCTTAAATTCCTTTTCATAAGGTAATGAATTCTGTGCACCTACTTTTCTAACAGCAAATGCACCTGATATATTACCAAAAGTTACACAACTATAAATGTCTTTATTTTGTACTAAACCGTAGACGAACCCTCCAATAAAAGCATCTCCTGCTCCAGTGGAATCAATAGAGTTAACACGTATAGGTGGTATTCTATAATAATTACCTTTAGAAGTTATATAAGCTGAACCATTTTCTCCAAGTGTTACAATAATATTATTTTTAAAGAATTTCTTAAGCTGTAATATTGGTTCTTTTACATTTTTTTCATTACATTTAATTCCGGTAAGCTTACTAATTTCTGACTCATTCAATATTAGAAAATCAACCTTCTTTATAGAATTTTTATTTAAATCTATAGCAGGAGCAAAATTTAAAACTATGATTTTTTTAAATTTTTTTGCAATATCAATGGTAAATTGAATAACATCCTTAGGTATTTCCTGTTGAAGTACTATAATATCGCATTTTTTTAATGTCTTTTCATTCTTTAAAATATCATCAATTCCTAGACCACTATTGGCACCATGATATAATACTATAGTATTGTGTCCTTTACGATCTACGGTTATCGTTGCTGTTCCTGTTCTTAATTTTTTATCAATTATAATATTTTCATTTTTAACATTGGAATGTGCCAAACTTTTTAAAAGCATTTGACCGTAGATATCCTTTCCTATTTTACCAATAATACGTACATCTATACCCATTCTACCTATAGCAACTGCTTGATTTGCGCCTTTACCACCTTCGTGCAATTCATAGCTTTCAGAGAGTATAGTCTCACCTTTTAAAGGAAGTTCACTTACTCTTAATACATGATCTATATTTAGACTTCCAACAACTAAAACAGTGTACAATGTATTTTTTCTCCTTACTAATCAATATTTTATAAATAATTTCTAAAATAAAATTATAAATGTAAAAAAGGTTAATACTATCAATATATTTAATAGTTGAAACACATTTAATTTATGTAGTGGTTGCGTCTTTATAATTTAAACTAACTTCCCCCATAATTAACATATTATAAATCTAATAAGTCCAGAATTAAGATGTTGCATGATTTTTTTATACAACTAATATTAAAAATTTTTTTTACTAAACCTTAAATCTGATAATCAAGTACTTGACATCTTTAATTTATAATATAAAATAATATATTTAGTATATAATATACTAAAAAGAAAAATCAAAAAATGCAAGGAGGTTATCATTAAAACAATAAAGAAGAAAGAATTGACACTAGAAAGGTTTAACCTATATGGTACATATAAAAACTTGGTGGATCCAAGTGGCGTTAAGTTTGATGTAAGCGAACAAGTAAAATTTTTTCGTGACATGGAATTTATAAACCTTGGCAGTAATACAACTGCTGCGATTTCGGTAGGGCAAATGGAGAGTAGGCCCTATATTATAGATTCACTAGAGTGTGTAAACCATACTTGTAAATCTTTTATACCACTCGATGGTGACTCGATATGTTATTTTGCACCCGCATCACAAGCTGGTGTAATTCCTATTGATCAACTAGAAGCATTTATAGTACCAAAAGGAACTGTAGTAACTATTCGTCCAGGAGTATGGCACATGGCCCCTTTCCCCTATAATTGTGACAAGGTTAATATAATGATAATTGCTACTGAGAGATACTATGTGAACGATACCGTTTATTATGATATAAAACAAGAAGATAGAATTAAAATTGTATAAATATCGAGGCACATAAAATTATAATAGATAAAATACTGATAGTATGGTTGTAAAAAAGAGTAGCATTGATTAAGTATAGCTCAAGAGAATTAAATAAGATGTTGTGTTGGTAATGTTTTCTCTTGTAGTGAGCTTAAACTAAAGTATTCAATTTTATGTTAACTGTAAAGAATGCTAATCTTGATAGGAGGTTTAAATAAAATGAGAGATTTAGACAGTTATGAATATATTAGGGGCTTTAATTATTTTCCCAGTTATGGTTCGTCAGGATTTGAACAATGGATGAACTTTGATGCTGAAAAAATTAATATTGAACTGGGGAGGGGTAAGAAGTATTTTCCTAAGATGAATTCAATTCGTATCTGGTTATCTTGGGATGCTTACATGAGAGACCCAAAAAGATTTATAGAAAATTTTGATAAGGAATTGGATATAGCAGAAAAATATGGACTTAAGGCAATGGTGGTACTCTATAACAGATGGCATATTGATTATCTTGATTGGGGTGGAATATATGTTGATCATTTTTATCCCAATATTAGTTGGATCTTCAAGGTGGATCAATTTACGCCGTATTTAGAATCAGTTGTAGGAACTCATGTTAAAGATAAACGTATTTTTATGTGGGATCTTTGTAATGAGCCTTTTTCATATAATGTACATCCGTCAAATTTTCCCGAAATTGAAAAAGCAGAATTTAATTGGCTAAAAAGAACTTATGAGAAGTGTAAGGAATTAGATGTTGAGGCTCCACTGACTATTGGGGTTCACTCAGGATATGGAATTCAACGGCTGAAAAGGGTCGAACCTATAGAAGATGTCCTTGCTATTCATCCATATTATATGGGTAAAGTTGAAAATCCACCAGCTGAATGGTTTACGGATAAGAAAGAATATGAGGAATGGCTTGATGATTATATTGATTTTTCTAGAGAGATAGGCAAACCTTTAATTGCGAATGAATGCTGTTGGGGAACTTATAATGGATTGGACGATGATAAAAGTCGGAGTGAAGGAATTAAGTATAACCTAGAACAGCTAAATAAGAGAAAGATTGGATGGATTGCAGTTGGCCTGCATCATAGTCTTCAGGCTGATGAGCATCGTAAAGAATATGGACCATATGGTAACGTTGGCAACCTTGCTTTTATAGAAGAAGATGGATCACTCAGGCCGTATCACGATATAATAAATAAATATATGGATTAGAAAGTAATTAACATAAAAAATGATTTTGTTAATAACCGAAAACAACATTAATATGAAGGGAGGTGATAAAATAATATATATAAAATATATAGAAGGAGGTGGTAAAAAAAATTAGATTTGAATAATTGGTTTGTATATATTGAAGGATCGTATCGTTAATGTATTATTATTCAAGAAATTCATAATTAGTTTTTTGAAAGAGGTGTTAAAGTGAAAAGGTTTTTAATTCTATTTTTAACCGCAGTTTTTATCATGTCATTTATGCTTACGGTAATTGGATGTAAAGAGGAAGTTGCTGAGGAAGTAGAGGAAGTTGCTGAGGAAGTAGAAGAGGCTGCTGAGGAAGTAGGAGAGGTAGAAACAAAGCAAGATTTTACAGGTGTTACCCTAACATTCTGGATGAATTCTGCTTCTCCCCAAGCTTATCGAGATTTATATGACAGATTTCAAGAAGATACTGGAATTATGTTAGAAATAATTCCGAGTGCTGAACCGATGGAAGAGACGATGTTAGCTAAATGGGCTTCAGGTGAAAGACCTGATATTATGGACTGGCATATGACTGGGAATTGGTGGGTTCAGATTAATGCACCTGAGAATTGTCAAGATATATCTGACTTGCCATTTGTTGATAATTATAAGCCTGAATACGAATTCATTAATGAGCAATTATTCCCAGATGGTAAAATATATGGAGTTAATTTTGCATATCCTCATATAATAGGAGTAGCTTATAATAAAGAAATATTCAAAGATCTTAATTTACAGATACCTGGAAATTTTTCAGAATTTCAAGAATTGTGTGAAACTATTAAAGAAGCTGGAATAACACCATTGTACGCAGGTGTACAGGATCAGTGGCCACTTCAATTTGACGTAAGTACATTAGTTTCAGATTACTATAAAGAAGATCCAGTATCTTTCTGGGAAAAAATGAATACAGGCGAAACTAATTATTTACAACCTGCTTTTTTGGAACCACTAGAGGCAGTTCAGAGTAATATAGATGCTGGTTATTATCAAGATAATATGCTTGTAGGAACTTTTGCTGATGCACAAACAGCACTATACGAGGGTGAAGTAGCAATGTTTTATGCCAATGAGCAGTTCCCCCAGATTTTATCAGATAATTATGGCATAGATGAGGTAAATAAGAAAATAGGTATGTTTGGACTTTCAATGAATTCTAATTGTGTTACATGGGGGTTATGGAGTCCTGGGGCTGCAATAACTTTACCAAAAACAGGTGATGCAACAAGGGAAGCAGCAGCCAGAGAGTTTGTTAATTACATAACTGGGCTTGGATATGAAAAATTTGCTACCGATCTTAACTTACCATCAGTATTTAAAGGTGTAGAAGTTGATGTTCAAATAGAGCCTATAGCTGAATTAATAGAATATTTTGTTAAAGATAGTGGTGCCTATCATCCAATGCTTGTAGATGCTCCATATGGAACTTTTGAACTCTGGTTGTCAGAAATGTTTGCAGGTTCTAAAACTCCGAAAGATGTAGCGCAATCTTTAAGCGATGCTCTTGCAGAAAATGCCAAAAAATTGGGGTTACCTGGATGGGAAAATAAGTAGTTATAATTTTACTATTTTGATTGGTTAGTCCATAGATAGTGTATGGACTAACCAAAAATATATGATTTTTAATTAAACTAGAGGCTTGAAGATTTGATAATAATTTAATATTAATATAAAAGCAATTATATATAAATATGAACTATTTAAGAGTTGTGTTTACAACTCTAGTTTTAAAAGCTCTTTGAAAACTATATAAAAATATAGATAAAATTGATAGATAAAACACTATCTCTAAGTGTAAAATATTTGATTAGTAAGTAAAAAAACATATACACAAGGGAGATAGCGATGACCAAAGATGATTTAATCTTGGGCCACAAGCTAAGTTTACTATCACGGGCCAAATCTATCAATAACATATCAAAGGCCTTCAGAGAAGCTGGGGTATCCAGGACTTACTACTACAAGTGGGCAAAAAGATTTACTATCTATGGTATACAGGGGCTTACCGAAAGAGAAAGATCTAAGCCTAAAATGCCCAATTCCACCAGATCCGATATTATAGAGAAGATATTAGCATTTATTAAAAAGTACCCGACTTATGGGCTGGCAAGAATAGCTAATGAACTGGGAAGTATTGTCTGTGCCGCCACAGTGTATAATATTTTAAGAAGGTGTGGCCTCTAAAGAAAAATTGACAGACTCCTGGCACTGGAATATATTCCTTCTTCAGTAAAGCTAAGCCCGGTTATGGCTAGAAAGCTAGATGAGCTAAAGCCTCCTACTGGTATAAAAAGCCATTACAGTGGCTATATGCTATCAGTTGATACCTTTTATGTATACAGGCTAAAAGGTATAGGTAGAATCTATCAGTTCAGCTCAATTGATACCTATTCCTCCTTTAGTTTTGCCTACCTTTATACTGATAAGTCTTCTAAGTCCTCAGTGGACTTTATCTCAAAGACTATAAATACCCTTAAAGATATGGGTATAACTGTAGAAAGAATACTTTCAGACAACGGAAAAGAATATACCACCCACTGGGAGGGCGGGGACCATGAGTTTGAAAAGTATCTTGAGTCTTTAGATATAGAGAACCGCTACACCAAAATTAGACATCCCTGGACCAATGGTTTTGTGGAAAGATTCCAGAGGACGATACTGGAGGAATTTTACCAGCCTGCTCTCTTAAAGAGAACATACAGCACTATAGAAGAGCTGCAAGATGATTTGGACCGGTTTCTATATTTTTATAATTTTCAAAGAACACATCAGGGCTATAGACTAAGAGGTTCTAAACCCTGTTAACTTTTATATAAATATGGTGACTTTTTTCAATTATCACCATAAAATAATATTTAATATTTTATGCTTGGAGAAAGCTAAACTGTAAACACCAAGCTTAGATAGTACAGATAATTGTTATTGTCATAATGAAAAAGTTTAAAAATATACAGGTTTTTTTTATAGTACCAGCTCTTTTATTTATTCTCGTATTTTTTATATTACCTAATATTTATAATTTTTATTATTCTTTTACAAATTGGGGGCCGAGTACAACTGATATTAAATTTATAGGTTTTTCAAATTTTTTATCAATATCTAAAAATAATAGAATATTCAAAGATATATGGATAACTTTAAAATATTCTTTTTTTGTAATGTTTTTTATGAATACTGCTGGTCTCGGATTGGCTTTAGCATTAGAAAAAAATACGAGGATTAACCAATTATTTAGGATTTTATTCTTTACTCCAATGCTTTTTTCTACATTGGCAGCAGGGTATATATTTAAAGCTATTTATTTACCTGAAGGGCCAATAAATTATTTTTTAAATCTTATCCCAGGAGTAAATATTCATTTTGCTTATTTGGGGAGTATGGAATATACTTTGATATTTGTTGCAGCAATTCAAGCATGGAGGTGGACTGGTCTTAATATGCTAGTATATATTGCAGGTTTAAATACTATCCCTAGTGCTTTAATTGAAGCTTCCAAAATAGAAGGAGCTAGTTTTTGGCAAACTTTTAAAAATGTAAAATTTCCTTTATTGGGTCCTGCTATTACTTTTTGCATTGCAACTTCCTTTATAGGTTCTATATCAGCTTTTGATGTTATTATGGCTGTAACACAGGGTGGGCCAGGCGGTTCTACTGAGGTATTAAATTATTTTGTTTTTAGGGAATTTGGTGCTTCGTCAAATTGGGGTTCAGCTGTTGCAATAAGTCTTGTACTTTTTTTTATTATTTGCATTTTGGGTATACCATTAATTTCATTTCTTAGAAAGAGGGAAATTGAATTATGAAAAATAAAAGAGAGAGAATAATTCATATAATTAAATATATTGTATTAATGATAATTTTATTTTTTGTTATTATAATACCCCTATATATGACTGTAATCAATTCTTTTAAATCGGCGAAAGAAGTAACACGCCTAAATATGCGTCTTCCTATTGATTGGTCAATAATAGATAATTATAGAGAAGTTTTAATAGAAGGTAAACTTATAAGGGGCTTTGGAAATTCATTGTTATATTCATTTTTCAGTGTAGGTTTTTGTGTTTTTTTTGGATCGCTTGCAGCATGGATTTTCGGAAGGTTTAAATCAAAATATCTTACTCTTCTATATTTTCTTTCAATTTCTGGTATATTAGTACCTCCTGCGATAATAACAAGTATTAAAGTTGAAAGAATGTTAGGAATTTATGGTACTTATATTGGGATGACTCTTTTCTATATAGGCATATTTACACCTCTGGTTATTTTTTTTACGACAGGGTTTGTAAAAACTATACCTATAGAGCTTGAAGAGGCTGCACGAGTTGATGGTGCAAATTCAGGACAAATTTTTTTCAAAATAATCTTTCCACTATTAAGACCTGTTCAATTGACCAGTGTAATTTTTTTGACGATATTTATCTGGAATGATTTTATATATCCTTTTTATTTGCTTAATAAAGCCTATCAATACCCTATGACTCTGGGTCTTTATAACTTTGTGAACCAATATTTTATGAATCCAAGATGGGAACTTGTATTTGCAGATGTTATCTTAGTAAGTCTTCCTATGATCATATTTTATATAACTTTACATAGGCAAATCACTTCTGGATTAATGTCTGGTGCTGTTAAAGGATAATAAGTATTTATAGTGTTTTTTAGAATAAACTTTCGGAATTATCCCTTGAAATACTTTTAAATATAAATATATAATTTAATATCTTCACAATATAAACAATAAGTAAGTATATAAAATGAATTATAAAGAATTTATGAGATAATTCCCGGATAAAAAAGCAATAAGTTTATTTTATTTTTTAAATAATAAAAATTAGAATGTGTTAGAAAATATATACATACATAAGAATATCGGAGGTTTGTAAAATGAAAAATAAATATAAAAAAACAGATTCTCCAATTTATGATTTGAGACTTTTTTATGGAATATTGGAAAATGATAAATCTTTAAATTCATTTTTAAAATGGATACAAAAAATACCGTTATTTTCTGTTTGGCTGTTTAATTATAGATGGGAAGCTGATCCTCTTCTTTTGAGTCTTGACGAACATAATATAAGGGCAAATCGATTATCTAAAGTAATAGTTATGATACATGAAATTAACAGTAAGATAAATACAGGAATCGATGTTGTGTACACTCAAGGTCACGGAGACAAAAAATCCAATATAAGAGAATTTGGTTTTCAGCCAATTGTTGGTCTTGATGGTTCAGAAGCTCCTGGTGTTTGCCCACTTGATACAAAATTTCTACAGTATGTTTATGATATGTATAAAATTTATGCTAAAACTGGTGCCGATCAAATTTGGCCCGATGATGATATTAGGATTAAATGGCATGGTCAGAACTCAGTATATTGTTTTTGTCCACTTCATTTGAACAAAATTAGTAATATTACAGGCAAAAAATGGAGCATAGAAGAATTAAATAGAACTCTACTAGATCCAAAAGAAAAAGAGATCATTAATATTTGGAGAAAAATTAATATAGATTCCATTGTTAATATCCAAGAACAGATCGAAAAGGCTGTTCATGAAGTAAATAAAAATATAAAAATAGGCTTAATGCCATGCAATGCAAATGAAGGAAGAGATATTGATAAGGAACTCGCTGCGCTTAAAGGGATAGGACCTGATCCTATAATAAGACCAGGCGCATTTTATTATCAAGATGATGATTTAAGAGGTGCTATAAAGAAAAGGATAAGGATAAGAAGCGATAAACCTTTTGAATTTACTAATTTCGAAGAGACATATGAACTTGAAAATTTACCCTATTGGCCAAGTTTAAAATCTATTCAAGCAGCAAGATTAGAAATGGATATGGCCATTTTGGATGGTTCAGACAGAATTTCTTTTGATCTTTTTGGAGATTGGGAAAATATTTATAAGTCAAATAAGAAAGCTAATAAATATGAAAAATTATTAAATAACAGAAATAATTTTCTTCTAAGTCTTAAAGAATCTATATTGGATAAATCCAAGCTAGGTGTTAATGTTTTAAGGAATAAAGATTATGAAAAAAATAATGGATTTAAAAAGATTAGCGAATCCTTGTCAAGGATAGGAGTTCCTACTGTAAGTTATTTAAACTCAATATCACCTACAGTTATGACTGATCAGGTTTGTGAAGAAATTGATGATTCAAAACTTTTAGAAATATTAGATAAGGGTGCAATATTTGAAAAAGATAGTTTTCAAAGTTTAATAAGAAGAAAAATTATAGATAAAAAAGATATAAATATTTTAGATAAAATAATAGATCGAACAAATATTGGATATGAGCAATACACAGATAATTACATGAATGGTAAATATAGAAGAGAAAAGTTAATAAGTTGCATTTTTTGTTTACTACCTCAGTATGTTATAGAAATAAAAAACAAAGAAAAATTTAGTATATTATCGGAATGGGTAGATACAGAGGGGAATGCACTAGGACCATCTCTTATTATTTATAATAATAAGATCCCTTCATTAATATTTCCTTTTAATTTCAGTGAAAATATAGATAATCAGTGGGAATATCTAGATTTTAGTAATATAAATTTGTTATCAGAAGAAAAAATTCATCAAATTGGTTGTTTTCTAAGTATGTTACCTAACTATAAGGGTGTTATGGTCAAAGATTTTAATAAATTTCCAATATTATACAAGAATAGTAATGTAATAATTCTTGGAATTGTCAATTTCTCGCTTGACGAGTCTCATGGAATAGATATTTGGCTGTCTAATATAATTGGTAGTCCCAAAACAAGAGTTGAATTTTTAAACGAATTTGGTAATTGGGTAACTGTTGATTATAAATTACAAAAAGAAGTAGATTTTTTGAGTGGGTTTTCTCTTCTAATTAAGAAGAACTTAAAACCAATGTCTACAGAAGTATTTAGATGGCATATATAATATTGTTAGCTCTTTTAATTTAAATAAAATGACTAGGATGGTAAAGCTTTAAGTGAAATGTTAAAAGATTGAATTTTGATTTTTTAAACTTTTATGTGATTAGTTTAATAATTATAATGTTGTGAACCCCTAAGTTAGACACAATATTAACTTAAAGATAGAATAGCTAATGAGACTTACAAATACAAGAGATAGGAGGTCTCATTAGATGAGAGAAAGAAGAAACTTTAGCAGTGATTTTAAGAAGCAGATAGTAGAGTCGAAATACTCGTGTTATGTTTTTTTGAATATGAAGCATACACCAAAGTACTAAATAGGATTCCATACTTTTATAGAAGAAGTCTACAATAGAAAAAGACTTCATTCTTCTTTGGGCTATATGCCCTTGGAGGAATTTGAAAATATAAATAATGAAAATATGAAAGGAAATGAGTCCCGTCAGCTGATTATGCTTAGTTAAGATCGTGTCCAAAAAATGGGGTTCATATTATAATAAATGCTTAAATAAGTATTAAAGTTATTATATATTATAAATTCTTTACTTATGCTAAGCTTATGATTGATGGAGGTTTAATGGAAAATAAAAATTTAACCAGATATTTAATACCTGAATTAAAAGACAAAGTTATTGTAATAACAGGTGGCGCTAAGGGAATAGGGAAAGTAGTTTCAGTAACAATGTCTTTACTAGGTGCAAAAGTAGCTGTTATTGATATCTCAGAAAAAGAAGGGAATAATATAGTACAATATATAGTTAATTATGGAAGAGAAGCTATATTTTGTAAAGGTGATGTCAGCAATGAAGAACAGATAAATAAATGCATGGAGACTATTTGGAATAATATGGGTAGTTTAAGCATTCTTATTAATAATGCAGGTATAACTAATAATATTTCGTTAGATAAATTGTCCGTAAATGAATGGCGAAAAATAATTGATGTAAATCTCACGGGTTCATTTATATGCTCAAAAGCAGCGGTTAAATATATAATAAAAAGTGGTGGTGGTTCAATAATTATGGTTTCTTCAGGCTCAGCTATAACTGGAAGTGGTGGAGGAGCCCACTATGCAGCTTCTAAAGGTGGCATTAATAGTCTTATTAGAGCTTTATCTAGGGAATTAGCTCCTAGAGGGATACGAGTTAATGGAGTTGCTCCTCGCACAATTGATTCAGAACAACTTGATCAGCTCTATACTGAAAAAGAACGTTTAAAAATAGTTAATCAAATTCCGCTTGGTCGATTGGGAAAATATGAAGATATTGCAAACGTAATAGTTTTTCTTTGTAGTAATCTTTCCAGTTTTATTACAGGAGAAGTAATACTTGTAGATGGGGGCAGAACTTTTAATAGATGAATAATAATAGATAAATAATTTAAGTAAATTAATGGAAGAAGAATATTTTATCGGAGTTGATTGTGGTACACAATCAGTAAGAGTAGCTATATATAATACAGATGGAAATTTAGTTATACAATCTAGTTCATTGTTGAAAGTTAGTACCCCAAATCTAGGGTGGTCCGAACAGAACCCAGAGGAATGGTGGATTTCGTTATGCAAAGCATTGAAAAATCTAAGTAAGAATATAAAAGTTAATAAAATAGCAGGAATTGCAATAGCCTACCAAAGAGAGACATTTACTATTATTGATAAAGCTGGTTCGATTATACGTCCTGCTATATTATGGTTAGATCAGAGAGCTACTTTTGAAGTAAAAAAGATGAAAGAAGATCTTGGACAAGATTTCTTCTTAAAAAAGACTGGTAAGTTTCTTGATACTACTCCATCATCGTTAAAGATAAAATGGATAGAAAATAATGAGCCTGAATATCACAAAAGGATTTATAAGGTTCTAGATGTAGGCTCTTATTTAAATTGGAAGCTTACAGGTCATGTTACATCCACTCTCGCTGGTGCAGATACTATGGGCATTCTTGATATAAAAACTAAAGAATGGTCAGATGAAATACTAAGTTATTTAAATTTAACTTCTGAAAATATGCCTCAATTAGTATCATCGGGTAGCGTAGTTGGTAAAATTAATCGAGAAGCAGCTTCCAGCACTGGATTACCTATAGGTTTGCCTGTAATAGCTGGTGGTGGTGATGGACAAGTGTTTGCCATTGGGGTTAATTCAATAAATAATTCTGAATTAGCTTTAAGTCTAGGAACTAGTGTAGTTTGGGGATTACATTCTGAAAAATACAGCATTAGTCCATATTATAGAACTATGATGGGGTGTTTACCAAAAAGTTATTATTACGAGTCTGTTCTTAGAGCGGGAACATACATTATAAAATGGTTTATAGAGAGTATGGTAAGTAAAGAAGAGCAAAAAATTGCAAAAAGATTGGATAAAAATTTAGAAGACTTACTTGATAAAAAAATTGAAAAAATAGAACCAGGATGCAAGGGTCTTATTACCATTCCATATTGGAGAGGTGGCATGATGCCTTATAATGATCCAAATTCAAGAGGTTTAACTATAGGTTGGTCTGACTATCATACAATAGAACATTTATATAAATCCATATTAGAAGGCATTGCTTTCGAGATTCGTTTAGTTTTAAATGGTTATAAAAAAAATTTAGATTTAGATATTAGAAATATTAAGATTGGTAGCGGAGGTTCAAGAAGTAAAAACTTTACAGAAATTGTTAGTGATATCACTAATACAAAAGTTATAATCTCAGAAACTTCAGAGAATACATCTTTAGGGGCAGTAATGATAGCCGCATGGGGGTTAGGTTATTTTAAATCACTTAGTGATGCTTCAATTCATATGTATAAAGAAAAATTAAAAATAACCCCTAACATTAAAACTCATGAAACATATAATAGAATTTTTAACCAAGTATATAAAAAAATATACCCTTGCATAAAGAAATATCTTAATATTCTTGGAGAAGAGGTTTTAAAATCTTAGAAAACAAAATATATATTTATTAATGTCAAATGGATTGCTGGTGGGTAATTTTTAATTATAGTCCTAGAATTTTAGTTGACTTAAAGGCTAAAAAGTCTAGAGGTCAATTGCTCCAGAGTTAGAAATTTGGAAAAAGTGAATTAGTCAGCATGAACGAGACTGTAAATAATTGGACCTGTTGCATAAGCCACTTGGACATCTTTCTTTCTGAATAAATTCCATGAAACACCTTTTACTAATTGAATAAAATTAGTAAATCTACTATCAATTCTGGCTTTTATTTCATTTACATCCAACATCCTTACCATTTTCTTTAAATTAAGTGCTGTTGCAGTTAGTAGAAATTGTATTTGTACTTTTGCAAGACCCCTGAATCTTGTTTTTTCCATACCATGGTAAGTCTTAGCTTGACCCATAATCCCTTCTATGACAGTTCCCCTAAGCTTTTGCATGACTTTTCCATATCCTGAATAATACCAGGCCTTGGCTTTTTCATAACAGGGGCTATCATAATGAGATACTATCCTAAAATTTCCTTTCCCGGATATACACTTTTCTCTTAAAGGGCACAAACTGCAATCTTTTTTATTGGATTTATAGGATATGCGGTTAGCAACATAATTTTTAGATTTTCTTTTCAGTAGTTTATTCGCAGGACAGATATAACAGTCTTTTTCTCTGTCATATCTAAACTCGCTTTTAGAGAAATATCCTGATTTAGAGGTTTTTGTTTCAGGCTTTATTGCAGTTTTAATATTTTTATCTTGAAGGTAGCCAAGACATTCCTCTGATCCATATTTGGTATCAGCAACAATCCAGGAGGGGCTACCAAGTATTTTCTCATGATTTTCAATAAGTTCTGAAACCACACCGTTATCATGAAGGGAGCTGGGTGATGCAGTTGTGATTTTTCACCACCTTTGTACCACTAATAGCTAATTTTTTTCACCACCTTTGTACCACTTGGAAAGGATTTTTTTCAGATGCTTTGTACCA
>CAZVMT010000058.1:0-14222 GCA_964628765.1 uncultured Candidatus Bathyarchaeia archaeon
TAATTAAGACTAAAGCAAAAGCAATTAATACCCTATCAGAATACAAAAACAAAAAACATGAAGAATTATTTAAAAGCGTTATTCCGCAGATTCGAAATAGCGTCTCACATCAAGATTTTATTATTGACCCCAAAATGCCAAGAATAACTTTTTATGACAGAAAAAAATCTCCACTTACACTTACTCTCGAAGAATATTCAAATATTGTCTTTGAGGGTTTCTTCTTGTCATTGGCGTTTTCCATTGCTGATTTTGACCTCGTAAGCGACATTTTGGACATCTTGCTTGAGTCAATTGATATAGTAAATGATTATGCCGCTAAACATGATTTGAAGTTTGTAAGGGCAAAAGAAGAACCATTAAGCCTCATTGATTGGGCGATACTAATAAAATCTGGAAGAATTTCCTCGGTTCTTAGAGAGCAAAAGCGCAAATAAATCGGCTATTGACAAAAAAGCCCTTTACATCTTGAGGTTCAGGAACCTAGAGATTAATAAATCCTCAGGTAGCGTTTTTTCATCATGTGAAGTAGTTAGTTTTTAGTTTTGTTAAAAACTATCGGTTTTCTTCTCTTCTCGTTCTCCTTTTCTCTCCAAAATCTTGTTTTTATGGTTGTAATCAGTACTTTTCAGGACAAGGCTTGGATCGGTTATTCCTGTTGATGTTGTGGAGGCTTTGATGGGTCATGAGGGCTACTTGACTGAGATTTACAGACGATATAGCGTGGAGGACTTAGCCAAGTTTTACAAGCAGGGAGAACATGCACTCCTGATCTTCACTGAAGCAGCTGAAGTCTCTAGGCTACGTCAAGAAGTGGATGAAAGAAACAAAACCCTTCAAACATCAAAACTTTCATTGAAAAGGCGAAACAAAACAACTTGGATCTAGCTTGTGGACATGCAAATGTAACCAACAGAGTAAGATTACTTACAGCTCATAAAAGCAAAGGTTTGGAATCTAAAGTAGTCTTCCTACTCAATGTTACAAAAGGAACTCATGGTTTCCCATGTGAAATTGAAGATTCAAACATTTTTGTAACAGCCAGAATGGATTATCCTAACCAAGATCATATAGAAGAAGAACGAAGATTATTTTATGTGGCTATGACTCGGACTATCGAGGACTTGTACATTTACACCTGGGAACCAGCAAAGAGTGATTTTCTTAGTGAAATCGAAGGATACACTAAAGAAATACGCCTAAGCTACTAAATCCAGTACTCAAAATGCAGCTATATTCTGGCAATATAAATTTTTTCGGGTGCCATTTATGGGAGAGGTTTTAGCTTGATTATTTTGTTGCCCGAGATCCGACCTAAAGCTTGGCTGTCTTCAGCTTTCACAGTGAAGTATATAGTCTGCCAGCCCATCTCAGATACCTTTTTTAGCAGGTTTAACTGTTCTTGGAATCTTTTTTTATCTGATGATAGAAATGCATCGTCCATTATGAAAAATCCTTTTCTTCTCCCAAGTAATCTCTGAGCCAAGTCTATCCTTATCGAAAGGTAGAGCTGGTCAAAAGCACCCTTACTCAACTTGTCCGCTGGTAAGCTTATGCCTGAAGGGCGCCTGACCTCGATTATCTTGTTCTCGTGGTTATATCGAACCTCGCCGTACCGCCCTTCAGTTATTTGCTTAAACATCATGGTGGTTGTGCTATTCTCTCCAAACAGCTCAGATATCTTGGCCTCCTCTTCATCTTCCAGTTCTTCAAATATATTCACTGCTTCTCTACAAAGACACGCTAGGTTTTCTATCTCATTTTCGAATTTCTCTAGTTCTTTATCCAAGAATTTTAGAGACTCCAAGTTTTCTATTTCTAATTCCAATTCCTTACCCATGAAAGTGCGAAAATCGAGTTTGTGTGCTCTACCCGAAAATCCTTTTATGACATCATTGTGATCTATTAGAGCTTGATTCAACGTGTTGATTTTTTCCTCGGTTTCAGCAAGTTTCTCTTTTGCCCCTCTCAATTTTCCTTCATCAAATTCAACTGTAACTTCAAAATCGATAGATGTTTTCTTCTCTGACAATGCATCGGAAGCTTTCTTCAGTACTTCTTCACGCGCCTTCTCCTCGATAGCAAGTGCATCCCTCAAAACCCCAATGTTTTGATCCAACGAGGTTGTTATTTTGTTCTTTGTATCGCGAAGATCATCCAAACTCTTCTTCAACTCGGAGATTGTCTCACCTTGGATCTCTATATCCTGACATTCGGTAATCAGACTTGTTAACTGGTTCTCGATAGCTGACAGTTGCCAACTTGACCAGAAATATACAAATAAGATAGTCACAAATACAATTAGCAGGATTAACGGTATCGCAAGCCCTTGGATCCCTGTAAGACCAAAAATAAGAGAGACTATCCAAGTAGCTGCTACAGACAATAACGCTAGATAACTCAGCTTCTGGGTGATGTATCTAACCCTTTCAAAATGAGGTCTTTTTTTCTCTTCCTCTTCTAGCTCTTTAAGCCTATTTCCCAGAGATGTTGTTTTTTGCTCGTTCGGAAAATTTCCCAGACTCCTAAGAGCAACATTGGATTCCTCAAGATTCGTCTCTAACTTCAAAAATCCTTTCTTATCTTTGGCTTTTTCCTGCAATTCAATTTCAGAGCTAAATTTATTATATGCGGATTTGGCTTCAAAGACTTCTGCTTCTATTTCCGAAACCCCCGTCTTTTCGGCTTTCTCAATGTATTCTTTTATGTCTTTACCTAATTCCTTTGCCTCATTTAGATTACTAGCCGCTTTTCCACATGCACTCGCGTCTGATATCTCTTTCTTTCCACTTGTTAGTCTGCCAAGTTCAATCAGTTTTTCCGCTATTTTGCGGATACCTGTTGACCTCAAGCCAGTTATTCTATCCATAACTCTTTCGTAGAAAAAATCTTCTTCGGGTATGCTGAGATCCGAGTCCCTGATTACTAAGATGTTTCTAAACTCACGAGAATCAATTTCCAAATGGTCGGTTAGAGTTTCGCTCTTCTCAAGTTTAACCTCATTTCCATCCTCCTCAAAAACTACAAAGCCCTCAGGACTTTCTTCTACCCTATCAAGTGAGATATCCCAACCCACTCTTTCACCTGTTACCATCTTTAGTAGAGCGTCAACACAAAGTGTTTTACCAGTCTCATTTCCGCCTAAAATGGGTTGGACACCTTCCCCGAGTTTAAGGGAGACTTGGTTAAGAGGACCGTATCTTTCGATACTTATTCGCTTTAATTTCATGTTCTCAACTCTCTTGTTATCAGAAGCCTTGCCATAGCATCTATTACTTTGGCCGCGATTTCCTCCCTTTGTTCGCTATCGCTGTCGTCCAACTTCTTAATGAACCTCTGGAATAGAGGGTGTTCCAAGACATCGGAGACATTTCTGCATAAGTAACACAGTTCAACACCCTCAGCTATCTTCTCAATTGACTGCTTGAATTTTTTTTCGTCTATATCGATGAAACCATCAACTATGACTTCAAGTGCACAGTCATCATCATGTCGCTCTTTCACCCATTTCTCTATACTTTGAATGGTTTCGTTTTCTTTTCCTGGAAGAACATTAACTGGGAAGCTGTCGTGATAGAAAGATTGAAGAGGTATTGCTTGGTAATTCTCCGCAGACGTGTCTATTATTACAGCATTTCTCTTTCCTGTTTCCTTCTTGTTATGAGATACTGGCGAGCTTGGATATACAAATAAGCCGTTGTTCCCCAATCTTCGGATGCAAGTAGTTTTATGGAAGTGCCCAGCAAGTACATAGTTGTATTCTAGTCTACCTAACGTAACTGAACTTATCGGGAAATATTCCCGAGTTTCACCCTCTCCAAAATCTCCAACAGAAAATCCTATATCCAAAGTGCAGTGTAGAAGCAATATGCTAACTTCAGTCGAGCTAGCAGCTTTTTTAAGGTCCGACAAAAGTTTTTCAGATGGTCTTTCTGTAAAGGGTAGAGCGGTTATTGATACGCTGTCCTTTTGAATCACCTTAAATGGTTTCTCTGTAACTACTGTTATGTCCGATCCAAAATCAAGATTGGACGCATAAGCTTCGATATCATGATTTCCGGGAATGGATAAAATATCAAAGCTGTTATTGGAGAATTTCTTCCTAAGTTCTGACCGGAGGACTTCTGCATCCTCAGCATTGTCAAAAAGATCTCCACCAATGGTCATCAAATCGACAGAACGTTCATTGGCCAGTCTTAGTAGTTCATCTAAAGCTGCAATTGTTTTCGGTTTATCCTTGCTCAAGTGGAGATCGGAGGTATGAAGTATAAGCAATCATTTTCCCCCATTTTAACATTTGTGAGCATTTAATTAAAGAAAAACTATTCTTCTGGACATTATATCTATAGTTAAACATCTATTTAGTTCTTTGTGAAATACGTTTTATTATAACTAGTCTTATACGAGCATAGTTTTTCGCTCTATTTTACGGTATTATCGAACTTGGAAAGAGAGTGAAAAAGGAGCGGCAGGAAAAAAATTAGCCACAAAGGGCTAAATTCGAAAAGAACTAACTAGAAATTAGGATTGATATAAATTCTTGAGTGTATTTCCACATTTAGGATAGTGGATACGCCTTTGCCTCTTTTATCATCTTGATCTTCGGTGATAAGCCTCGGAACATGCCCGGGTGTTCTGTATGAATCGGGAACAAAGTCTTAGGATTTATTTCTTCAATCAATTCTTTTAGATCTGAACCACAGATATGACCGCTACAATGAGCTTGAATAAACTGTAAGTCAAAATAGTCAAGCCAGTTTTTCATTCTAGCATATGAGATATCCATTTCTTCGTTAAACGGTTCTGATAATGAATGGACATAAAGACTATTTTTTGGTTTAAGATCAACAAGAGTATTGAAATACCAAAAATTTAGTACAATCATGTAGTCTTTAGGATTCTTTGCTATATCTTCAGCAGTAAGAATGTTGGGAGCATTCAAACGCTTTTGAATATATTTATCCGAATAATCCTCATCTATATAAGTGCCTGTCATTCGTTTAGGCTTTAGAAGAAAAATATTTTCTCCACTGCTATCAGGAACATCTAATTTATCTTCTAGGTGATATCTGTCAAGAAAGCATGCGTGTTTGAAGCTGATCACCATTTTCTTTTCTGACTCTTTGGCTATACTATAGAATGTACGAAATCTATCAACATCTTTGAAATTAAAATCAACAATAGTTAATCCTTTATTCTCGAGTATTTTCGGTTTTGAAACTGTATGAACTTTATCTTCTGACTCATCAGTCTTTGGCTGATCTATTCTGGTTCCCTCTGTAATCATGGCTACTGGCTTAACCTCTTTAGCTCGCTGCATGAAATCTTCAGTCATTTGGGAATTATATCCGTGCATCCGTAAATCTCCAGTGTATACAATTAGTCCACTGCTAGTCCAAATAATGAAACCATAAGCTCCAGGAACACTGTGATCTACGTGAATCGGTTCAACTTCTAAGGAATTTATTTTTATTTTATCACCAGTACGAAACATGAAGAATTTTCGATTAATTGGTGGTTTTCGATAATCACAACGAAAAAGTGGACGCTTCTTGAAATTGCACACTTCATTCTCTATTGATCTTTGGCTTGATTCTTCAACTGCATCAAGAATGAGCTTACAAGTTTCTCCACAATAGATAGGAATGTCCCTGTGAAGAAAACATATGTAATTAGCATGATCCGCATGAGCATGAGAAAGAAAAACTGCATCCACATCTGGCTTTTCTGCTTTTCTACCAAAATGAGTGAGTAATCCTTCTCTGTAAAGTCCTTTTATGTCTGGAATCAAACCCATCGTAATAAAATCGCCAATACCATTTGCAGTTCTGGGAGTAAGAAACTCTTCAAAAAACTTACCTCGCTTACCAAAGCTCATTCCAAAATCAAAGAAGACCTTTGTGTCCTTATCCTCTAAAAGAATCTTATTTCCGCCTATCTCTTTGACTCCCCCATAAAAAGTTAATTGAACCATTCCACCCCACTACAAGTAAACTTAGTATTACTCACTTTTTATTTCTATGCACCAATAACTAGTCATATCAAATTGGTTTATGGTTTTATGACGTGCATCTTTTTTGCTGTTACTGAAGAAGTTTATACCCAAATTTCATGCATGGATTAAGTTAAAATAAGTTTAAAGCCACATTTTGTCATAGATTAAATGCTAGTCTTGACATTCGACCTTGTAATAAAAAGGGGGTTACATATTGAGAATAGAATCAATACCATTTCCGTTAGACAACATTGTTGTTGATTTCGTCTTATCACAAAAAAGAGAAACAGCTGAACTAGACTTTAAACTAACATTAGATATTAGAAAAGGATCAGAATTTGCTAAAATTGCCAAAGACATATTTGCAATGTCAAATTATGGAGGAGGGCATCTAGTTTTCGGTTACAGAGAAAAAGAAACAGGTGGTTTTGAACCTGTTGGCCTTCCAAAGGATTTTTACGTTGACCAAGCATCCCTTCAAGAGAAATTCAACGCATACAGCAATGAACCACTAGAACTACAATACAAAGAAGTAGAGAAAGTTATAGAGGATGAAAAAAGAAGATTTTCTATACTGTATATTCCGCCGTCTCCCACTATATTGAAGCCAATCAAATCCGCTACATACAGAGACCCAAAAACGGGTAGAGAAAAGAAAGCGTTTTCTAAAGCCGAAATCCTCATCAGAAGAGGAACTCAAAGTGTGCATGCGTCTTTGAACGAAATTAAATTCATTGAGAGACGATCAAAACTAACTGATTACAAAATTAGTCTCTTAAGTGGAGCGCCAGACAGAATAAAAGAAAATCTCTACACTAACATTTTCAAGGTCATAGAACTTCCAAAATATGTATATGAAGTTGAAATCCCAGTGAATATCCGATTTTCCCATTTTGAAACAAAAGAGATACCTCATGTCAGACGATGGAAAAGCGAAAAGATATACTCATTCTGCAATCTAAATCAAGAGCCTTTTGAGAACTATATCAGACAGGGCTCATCGTGCAGAAACGCAATCAGCGACTTCTTAGAGACCCAAGATAAAAGGAATCTGTTAATCCAGATCTTAAACTCCGAGATAAGAAATGCAGCATTGAAAAAAGGTTTGAGATACGACTACTATAACAAGAATGTTTATTTCTATCCGACAGATCAACCCGAAAGATATGAAACTTGGCAAGGTCTGTATAGAAAAACACCAAAACAAGTGGCAAGGAAAATTTACGTTAATGAATTAAAAAGGTCACTATTTGCACATGATGCAGCCTCTATCTCTTTTTCCTTTATTGGAAATGATATTTATCTCATTATCTTGCCAAATATAATACTCACACATGACGGTTATGAGATTATCAAAGGATTTCGCGAAGGATCAGTTAAAACACGTTTGTCATACAACGAATTCAACGACATATATCTCAACCTGGTTCTCTTCTGGATTTCTAGATTGAAATTATACTCTTCACAAAAGAATATCGATTTCGGAGGACGGATAGTCATCTCTGCTGAACCGTTGACAAAAAAACTCAGTGTTGGAATTAGAAAAGATAGACCCTCTACAGAATTTCAGCGTCGAAGGGATGAGCTCTATTCACTTGAGACGGTGGATATACAATGACAAAAATTCATGTATCGCATATAAAGGAACCAGACTTGATTTTCGGTCACAAAGGCGAAGAAAAAGACCCAAAGTTAGGACTAAAACATTTTGGACCGTACTTTTCATCAAACGAAGAAATGCCTTCTCCAATGCGGGTGAGGATAGGAATAATTGGAACAGGAGCTACAATTACATTAGCAAAACGAATCATTAATCTTCTTAAAAATGAAATCAAAAGCGATGATAAGAATCGATGGCTCTACCCCACCTATCCTGGATTTAGAATTGATAATGAAATTGGTTGTGAATTCGTAACCTCTGATGAATGGAATGAAACGATTACCACTAAGGAAATAAAAAAGATTCTGGATATTTTCGATCCTAATGAGCGAATTGCAGCTGCAAGCGACTTGTATATAGAAAAAATTGAAAAGATCAGTTTTGAAGATTCATGGCCGCAAGTCATCATCTGCACTCTCCCACTGGAAATCGAGGAACATTGTGGTATCTCAGAAAAAACAAGAGGTGCAAAAATGCCTAAACCTACTGACCTGGAAAAACAGATTTATGAATTGCGAGAAAAAGGTCAGACATTCTTACAGAACTGGATTGTAGATGTTGAGACGGAGAAAACTATCAAAAGTTTCGATTTAAGAAATGCCATGAAAGGAAAAGCAATGCAATATAATATACCTACACAAATATTAAGAGAATCCACTTGTAGGAGCATCTTAGAATATCCAGATTCTACATTTAGAAATAAACAGGGTCCTGCCACATTCTCGTGGAATTTTTCAACTGGTTTGTATTATAAAGCTCATGGAAGGCCGTGGAGACTCGCCAAATTAACAGTTGGTACTTGCTATGTAGGTGTATCGTTTTATCGAAACCTTCGAAATCCAAATCGTAACCTAGAAACTTCTATGGCTCAAATATTCACCCATAGTGGTGAAGGTTTTGTCCTAAGAGGTAGCGATGTAACCATAGATGAAGCAACAAGACAACCACGTTTAACAAAGACCCAGGCATATGATTTATTGAAGGACGCATTAGAGAAATATCGCAAAAAAGTTGGAAATCAACCCAATCGGGTTGTAATTCATAAAACATCACTTTTCTCTGATGATGAGAAAAACGGGTTTGATGAAGCAATAAGGGACCTCAAAAAGGATTTTGTAGCTATATCCAAGAATACTGACATAAGATTTCTTAGAACTGGAAAATACCCAGTCCTCAGAGGAACAATGGTTTCATTAACACTAAACCAACATCTACTTTACACTACCGGTTATACTCCAAGAATTCGGACATATCCTGGACATAGAGTCCCAAGACCACTTCTAATAACGCATTATGGTGATTCGGAAATCAAAGTGATATGTTCAGAAATTATGGGTCTTACAAAACTTGATTGGAATACAACTGCATTTTCCAAACAGCTACCTATTACTTTAGGATTTGCCCATTCAGTTGGTAAGGTCTTATCTGAAGTACCTCCCAATATTAAGGAATTGAAAGATCATTATAGATTTTATATGTAATCTTCATTCAGATCAAAATGTAACCAAGAAAAAAGGGATTCCATAGAATTCTAGGAACATTACGTGACATGAACGCGCGCGCATCCGCAAATTTTTACGTAGTCGAAACATAGTAAAACGGCTATTTCTTCTCTTTTTTTATTTGTTCTTCTATTTCAGCTATCTCTTCTTGGTCAGCGTCCCATGCTTCCACTTGCTCTTGTTCGTACTTGTTTTGATTCATCTTAGTGAACCAAGCCCGTAAAAGTTCCCAGTCTTCTTCGGACTTGCAATAAATTAGTGCTTCAATATATGGTTGTCCAATTCGATATCCGCCGCTAAAGTAATTTTTTTCTTTTGTCAGTTCCCTTAGCTGATGTTTAAGAAATTGAATTTCTCTTTTTGCATCCTGATTTGCTTTTTGCTGAATTGCTATATTCTTTTCCCAATTCTTCATTAGCCAATACAAACCATGATGATCTTTTTTTACAACTTTGTTTGCACATAATTCGTCAATTTTTCGTTCCATTGTCCGATAACTGAATAATGGTTCATTTATCAGCCTGACATTATTGCGGAAGGCGGCTCTTATCCGCGAATAAACTTGGTTCTTAGTTACAGGGTCAAATGGATGTTTTTTTTGTTCTTTACTAAATTCTTCACGAATAATTTCAAGGGTATTGTAATTCTTCTTCATCTTCATTTTTGTCGCAAAAATATATTCATTACGCACAATAAGAAGGTTTCAGTGTATATTCATTACGCACAATAAGAAGGTTTCAGTGATCTAGATGACAAAACAAGAAAAAAATATAGAATATTATCCTTCTGATTGTCCCTTTATGGTTGGAGAGATTGAGTCTTATCCCCTTTGTTCGGCTTCGGCATTAAAGAATGCATGTTGCGTTTGGTATAGTCCTGATTGTTTACAATGGGTCCAAGAAGATATTCTTATTGATTATGAAGGAAAATTTGGGAAATTACCTACTGATGGTCGGAGAAGTCTTATGGCATGGGTGGAACAATGGTGGAGCACAAGAGATTACCATGATTTCCTGGTTACAATAAATAGACGAAGCTGTCCTATGCACAAACCTGAAATCGTAAATGTAAGTGAAAAAGAGGATGAGAAAAGAGTTAACCTATATTCTGAAGAAAGATTGAAGAGGTTGTTTTCCTTTATCAGAGACAAATATACTGAAATACCAATAGCCAAAAGTTATGTCGGTTTAAATTGTAGCTGTCTCGGGGAAACTCCAGTTATTGTAGTTTGTGTGGAACAGTATGGTACACACTTTTGTATGGACAAAAATGTTCAATTGATTCAGGTATATTCTTTTGCAGTTAATCCGTTTATAAAGCATCTTGCCAAACAAAACTATGTAATAGCCAAGAAAACGAATGAAACAGTGGAAACCTATGATATTGAGTTAATCTGTCCAGTATGCGGTCAATCAATGATTGGCAAGAACTTCTCAAACCGAGAAATCCGTTTTATTTTAGCGGGGAAAGACGTAACAACTGACAAGGATCTTCTGGAAAACTGCCTAGCAAACAGCTTCGTGGAAGGTTGGAGAGACCTCTTAGATAAATGCAAACTGGGTGCGCGCGCGCAATGAGCTTTGATCTTAACTGTTACACACCCGAGGAATGGGAGAAAAAATATGGACAACCGGCTGGAGAAGCAATTTTTGAAACATGTTTCTCAAATGGTGAGAGACCCTATGAGGATTGGGTTGCACCTTGCGGACGAGGAAAAGTGGCAATTGCTAAAGTGTTTTCAAAAATAAAGAAGAACAAGGTATTCTTTGTTGTGATAATAGAATTCTTAGACAAGCAAAAAATTTGGCAACATTTCATGACATCAAAGACGAACTTTGACAAGACCATTCAGAATTTTTTGAAGGCGATTAGTGATGTCATTAACAAATTATATAAAGTTAAACTTGAGCCGTGGGTCAGAATTCCCCCAGAATATTATATAATAAAAATGGCGGAGAAAATGGGTGCCAGGGTTTATTTATCCAGCAAAAAGAAACGTAAAACGATTCTTCTTTCAGAAGGTGAAGTTGATGAGAGTTAAACTCAATGCTGCAAGGCTTTTAAGATCGGTGACGCTTACTACAGCCGATTTAGCACGAGCGTGCATAACAATCAAACGACAAACAACACCAAGCATATTGCGTGTTGAGCAGGATACTATTCAACATACTATTCAAAAAACGTCAGCAGCCTCTACACACCCAACAATAAACACTAACACTTTTAACGTGGACAGCTATGGTTTCTCACGTAAAACTTTGTGGTATGCTTATGGTAACTTTGTCACTTTTCAAAAAATTTTAAATAAGGAATTTATTAATAATTAAATACTTTCGTTTGGAGCTTGCAAATTCAATAAAATTGCACAAAATATATTTATAGAGCATCCATGAAAACACATGCTGTATCTAGTTTAGGCTGGATACGGTAGGAAATGGATAAGATGGCTGGAATGAAGATAAAGTGCTACGGTACTAAAGAGCAAATTGATGAGCTTATTGACTTTTTAAACGTTAGATATAGCACAGTGATAACCAGCGACTTTCTCGAAAACAAGAAAGACAACTTTTCAGTTTTTGTCGTGCTGGTGCCAAAAGAGGTGCGGAAACAGTGAGTGATTTCATCGACAGAGTTGCTGAATTTTTTCAATTAGACAAGGAGACATCAACACAGAGGTGAAGGGAAGTGAGTGAGGAGGATGCAAGACGCGAACTCGAGCTACTCGCTGCATGCGACGTTGGCGAAAATGACCCGTTAGTCGCACACTATACACAGTATGCGCGCAGTATACGAGTAAGCCTCAGAAGTGGACCCCCGGGTGTGGGAAAAACTTGGAAACTTTCGCAAGACTGGGAACATTTACCGGGCAAAAAACTGCTGCTGTCACATTCACACAAATACTTAAGTGAGCAAGAATATAGGTGGAGCGAACGAATGTCGGTACGCCACCTGTGGGGTTTACAGTGGAAATGTCCATGTCTCAACACTGAGGAATATTATAATGAAGTGATTGCTAAACTCATAGACCTAAAGCTGTCGCATAAGCACATTTGTGGCGCATGCAAAACGCTCAAAGCGTATCCACAAAAAAATTGTCCATACAAAAAGCAGTTCGAAAACTTGCCTAATGTAGTCATCGCGCCAATTGAATATGTTTACACAAACTTTCTTGACGATTACAAACCAGACTATATCGCCGTGGACGACTGCACATTGAAAATGCGGATGCACCCGCCGAAGAAGACACTTGAAAATTATCTTCAACACTTGCAGCATATGTATTACGAGAATGTGAAGGCACATGGCGTAGCCGACCTCCGTGAACTTTTTAGTTTGAACGAAAGAGACTATCAATCCTTTATGAAGAAGATGCGGAAAGCACATAAAAATTATTTGAAAATGAATGTTGATGAAATTGTTAAAGGCATCAAGAGTGAGACTTTTCTGCATGTAGCCATTTCTCCCGATGAAATTGACACGTATCACAAGTATGCCCGCATCTATGGTTTCAAAGACAGGTTTGCTACACCAGCACTGTTCCCGCTTTTTGATTACGTCGTCAAAGGCAAATATGAGGATGATGATGAACCACAGCTTAAAATAATTGACGCAATAATCAACCCAAAAATTTTTGAGATTCTGCGAACGCGCTACTTAGTTCAGGAAAACATGTTCATTGATTTTAGAGATGATGGGTTTGAGTATAAAGTTGAAGATAAAGGCTCCATAGTTTACCGATGCCGTGGCACACGAAGTGACGCTTGGTATCCCACAACAGGGTCAATCGTCAAAGACCCAACGACAAGACAGAGGATTCAGCGGTGGATAGCTTGGTTTTTGGAAACACAATATAATGGTGGTGTGGGAATAAAGATTGGGCTTGTCATACCTAAGCGATGTGATCGGGGACAGTTCATTTCTGAGCATTTAAATGTTAAAGTGCTAACTTTTGGCAACCTACGTGGAAAGAACAGCCTTGAAGACCGTGATATACTTTTTGTCATTGGCACCTACAACACCGACCACGATAGTTTGATTGAGGCTTTTAGCCTTTTTTGTGCATATGAACCGATGAGCAAAGATTATGTGGAGAATGAACGGCATGGCGGGCGGTATCACTTTAAAGATATTGAACTAGAAAATTTTCGCTGGGCACACGAGGAGTATGAGCAGTATCAAGCTTTTCATAGGATACGTCCGTTGCTCCACAAAAAAACAATTTATGGCTTTTGTGTAATTCCAGAGGAAATTGAACAGGATGGGATACGTGTAGTGGATTATGAACTTAAAAAGGGAGGTGCAAGAATGAAAAGAAGTGAATGGTTGTTGGATTATGTGAGGGAGAAGGGTAAGTTGCTTATGAGGGAAACTAGCTTTGCTATAGCAGATGAATTCAACATCAGTCTTGTTTCAGCATACGCACTGATTCATAAAACGGTGGACAGCAGCAAACGATTGAGTATTATTTTGAGAGAGGGACGGCAGTGGTTGATGTATGAAGGTGAATAGGCTTTTTTCTTTTCTGTTTTTGGAGAGTTGTTAACCCTAAACTTAGATCATATATTAAAGATAGGACTTAACTTGTTAAGTATAGACTGTGGAAAGCTGTTTCCAACCACCTTTCGCAAAAATAACGGCAAATCAAAGCGCTGCGAAATTTAATAGAACACAGTTCGTAAATAGCTATCTACTTACAGAAATAATAAAAAAGTAAAAATAAATTTACTTATAACAGCGTATTGTTGAAAACAGTCTTTTTCGTATTTTTCCATAAAAAACCTCTGCACCTGCTTCGGACAGCAACCTAACTGTTAATCGCTTGGTCCAACTATTCTGCGTTGTCGGTAATTCTCGTAATCCGGTATGATTCGAAGGTATTCCTTGTCCATTATCGTTGATGAGACCATAAAGTCTGCGGTGGAGCGGTTACATGCCACTGGAATGTTCCACACCACAGCCATGCGCAAGAGAGCCTTCACGTCGGGGTCGTGAGGAAGAGACTCCAGCGGGTCCCAGAAGAAAATCAGAAAATCAATTTCGCCGTTTGCAATCTTGGCTCCAATCT
>CAZVMT010000059.1:0-14169 GCA_964628765.1 uncultured Candidatus Bathyarchaeia archaeon
CGGGGGTCGTCATAAAGAAACCAGTGGACATGAGTAAAATCACAGACAGGATCAAGGTAATCGGCTTCGAGGAAGCAGCCGAACAGGTAAGCATCACCGACGCAGACATCATAGTCTCAGGCGGCCTCGGTATGGGTGAACCAAGCGGATTCAAACTCATGGAGGAGCTGGCCAACACCATAGGCGGAGCAGTAGGCGCGTCAAGACCCACAGTAGACGAGGGATGGATAGACTACAGGCACCAGGTTGGGCTCAGCGGCAGAACAGTGCGACCCAAGGTCTACATGGCATGCGGCATAAGCGGGGCAGTACAACACCAGGCGGGCATGAAGACAAGCGACGTAATCATAGCTATAAATAAGGACCCAGAGGCTCCCATCTTCAAGATCTCCAGCCTCGGAGCGGTCGGGGATTTATACGAAGTCATTCCACGTCTCATAGAGAAGATCAAGGAGCATGGGAAGAGTGCCTAACTACAACCATATAACACCCGAGATTAGAACCGAACTCGAATCTATAGTCGGAGCAGATTACGTCTCCGATAAACCCGAGGACATAGAGAAACACGCTGTGGACGAGAGCCCACTGAAACCACACCCTCCACAACTTGTAGTAAAACCAGCCAACACAGAGCAAGTATCAAAGGTATTGAAGCTGGCAAACGATAACCTGATACCAGTAACCCCACAGGGCTCATTGACTGGGCTCAGCGGCGCATCCCACCCCATACTAGGCGGGATCGCCCTATCCACGGAACGCATGAACAAGATCATCGAGATCGATGAAAACAACCTCATGGCAGTAGTCGAACCCGGGGTGCTCATCAGCGAGGTCCATGAAGCGACAGAGAAGCTTGGGCTCTATTATCCCCCAGACCCAGGTCAGGAATCAGGAAGCATCGGAGGAAACATATCAACAAACGCTGGGGGAATGAGAGCCATGAAATACGGCGTCACCCGGGACTTCATCAACGGCCTCGAAGTGGTACTCGCAGATGGCTCAGTGATAAAGACAGGTGGAAAAAACGTCAAAGACAGCACCGCCTACAGTTTAATAGATTTAATCATCGGTAGCGAGGGCACTCTTGGAGTAGTAACCAAAGCCACCTTGCGGCTCATACCCAAACCCAAGTACACTGCTCTGGTCTACGCCCCATTCACATCAACCATCGACGCCGCCAACGCAGTGAGAGAGATAGTCCACAAGAAGATAGTGCCCTTCGGCTTGGAGTATATGCAGCAGCATACAGTGCTCACCGTGGAGAAATACTTGGAGAAGAAGCTCCCAGACAACACCCACCCGGCGTACCTCATCGTAGCAGTCGAGTCCAACAGCCAAGAGGAACTGGATCGCCAATTGGAGACCGCTGGAGAGATATGTCTCGACATGGGGGCGGTGGACGCTTATATCGCTGATACTGCCAGCAGGCAGCAGCAAATATGGGAAGCAAGAAAAGCGGTGTTTGACGCCTACCTTGCCATGTACACACTGGATGAGGCCGATGTATGTATCCCGCGGAGTAGAATACCGGAATATGTCGAACAGGCTGACGAGATAGGCAAGAAACATGGAGTAATATTGGTCCCTGTTGGTCACGCGGGAGACGGAAACCTCCACTACAACATACTGAAACCAGACGATATGCCTGAAGCAGACTGGCCGGACACCATGGAGGCAGCCCTCAGCGACCTGATCGACCTGAGCCACGAGATGGGTGGAACAGCTTCAGGGGAACACGGCTTGGGCTACACCAAACGACGTTATCTGGAGGGAGAAGTAGGGCCCAAACAAATCGAGATAATGAAGGGAATCAAGAAGGCATTCGACCCTAACTGGATACTGAACCCAGAGAAGGTCTGGCCCTAATACTCCCTATATGCTTCGGCTAGTGGGTGTCCCTTGCAGTAAAGCCCAAACGCCTTGTACCATCCAAATGGGCTCTTATGGGCATCGATTCCCTCTGCTTGGAGTTTTTTCTCTAGATCAGCTAGAAACTGTTTCGCACGTTTTGGGCTGCCAAGCTCGTGGCTCAGATGCGCATATGGGTGCAGTAGCACTGTCTTGCATCCGATCCTGCCTGTGTCGGTCTTGATGTTCTCAGTGTACTGTTCGATTATCTCTGCTTCACGGTCCACGTCCTTCTTCTCGAAGCATGTGAAACAGACAAGTACATTCTCGTACTCGGCTTCCTTGGGGAAAGCTGGGTGCTCCGCGACTGGAGTCTCTTTCAGTGTCTTGTAATTAAAATCACTACAATGTAGCTGTAAAACCCTCATCTCTATCCATTGACCAGAGACAGTAATGGGTTTTAGAGGTTTCCCCCAGAACTAGAGTTCCTTAGCGGCCTCGATGATCTTGGCGACCTGTTTCTCGCTTAGACCGGTCTTCAAGGCAAGCTCAAAAGACTCTGCTCCGGTGATCTTATCCACGGTATCATAACCCGCAGCACGAAGCTTCTCCTCAGTCGCATCACCCACGCCCTTGATCTCAGAGATATCAGCAGATACAGGCTCCTCCTCAACCTCTGCAGGTTTAGGTGCCTCCTCTACTGCTTCTTTGGGCTCTTCTGTGCGTCTCTCCCTTGGCTGGCGTCTTGGTCTGCGTTCAAAGACCTCCTGTGGGACCACAGCGTCTCCCTTGTTCAATACGATGGTCATGGTTGAGACATTCCGGGTGCCCCTATCATCCTCAACCTGCTCGGTCCCGATGGTGATATCAGGGTGCTCCATCCCAGTCATATACCTGTTCCGAGTGATCTCCGCAACATCAACAGCTGTGGTGATCGCCCTTCCCCTAGCCTTCAAGTGGACAGATTCATTGTTATTATTGAATGTCGCGAGAGTAGCCATTACATAGCTCATCGCTGGTTTCCGTCCAATGTATACGGTGTTGTCTTGGCTCATATTGTGTCAAATAGTAAAACAACAATTTGGTAGATAAAAGTCCATCCTTTTTCTTTAATCAAATATTACCCTGAACATAAGAAAATTACCGAGATACGCACTATATTATCGTCAATAACACCTTTTATAGGCATCTTTAAGCCACTCTCATAACATGACTGAGAGTTTTTGGCCTGATGGATATCAGGCTTGTTTTAACCTAAGCTTCGATTATGACTCCAACAGCGCCCTCATGTGGAGGGCACCCCACGACATAGTGGCCCAGAGCAGGGGAAGGTTTTCCCCAAACACCGCGATCTCCCGCATACTGGACCTGCTGGATCAATTGGAGATCAAGGCGACCTTCTTCACACCCGGCTGGACTATAGACAAGTTCACTGAGAGCTGTGAGGAGATCATAGCCCGGGGACACGAGATGGGTGCCCACGGATACCTCCATGAGCGACTAGCCGAGATCAGTCAGGAGAGCCAGCGGGGTGTTTTTGAGAAGCAGAAGGCGTCTTTTGAGAAATTGGGGTACAAGCCGGAGGGTTTCAGGGCTCCTTACTGGCTTATCAGCGACTATACTATTGGGTTGATCAAGGAGTATGGCTTCAAGTATGACAGCGACTTCATGGACAACGACATGCCTTACATGCTCAAATGGAGGGGCGAAGACACTGGTCTCGCGGAGCTACCTGTGGAGTGGCTCATGGATGACTGGCCCCACTTCGAGACCAATCGGATGAACCCACGACAGGTCTGGGACATGTGGAAACCCGAATGGGATGGAATATACACACTCGGTAGATACTTCGGGTTAACATGCCACCCCCAGTGCATCGGCAGGATCAGCAGGCTCGACATGCTTGAGAGGCTGCTTGTTGACGCCAAGGACCGTGTAGACGTCTGGTTTCCCACATGCAAAGAATTAGCGGACTGGACCAGACGGAAGCTATCCTAATTTCTTTATTGTGTTAATAGTTTTGTTAGTATATTTTTCCCATAATCTGTTAGTTGATAATATGAGTAGTCTTGTTTGTCTTGGATGTGTTGATAATATTGTTCCACCAGAAGTGAGTCCTTCAGTTTTCTCAAGTGGCTCGACAGCAACGCATCAGTCATATCTGTTCGTTGCCTAATATCCGAGAACGAGAGCTGTTTTCCCTCTAGCAATGAAATGAGAATCCTCCGCCTGTTTACGTGATTCAAGCCCTCTAGAGCCTTCACTAGTTCCGCTGGAAACTCCTGTATCTCAGAGACCTGTGTCAATACATCAACCATAGTTTAGTACCTAAATACAAATTGATGTGATATAATAAAAACATTACCTAACAATAATCACTCATGGGATCGTATCCAGAGAGGTTTCACGAATTCTTAACTGAAAAAAGAACAAATGTACGGATTCTTATCCTTGGAGATTACACAAAAAACCATGAGATAAATGGACCATCTGACCTCTGTGAGAAAAAACTAAGATTAATACAGTCATATCTCAAGGAAAATAAGTTCAATGAGGTCTATCTAGTGAAAGATTTCTTTGATGAATTCGCAGTTCCCGATGTGGCAATGGATGAGCATTTTTATTAAAAAGAGCCAATATTACATCAAGAACTGGGCAGAGATACTCCTCTTCGTATTGTTAAAAGAAGGCGATCATCAAAGCGTTATTCGTGAATGGGCATTTCTGGTTCTTGAATGCCCCGAGAAAGCCAGTAACTCAATTATGTTATGTCATCAGGATGTCCAACTGCGTACATTGATAAGAGGAGACATAAAGTCATTTCGAGTTGCATATGAGATATTCGATAACGACGAGAATATGTGCACCAGAGCTCATAATCAGGTTTTCATAAAATTATATGGATTAGCCTAGTTTCTTTATCTCATCTACAAGCACTGGTAATGCTTCTCCAGCTGGGGCGAATATGTTGATGTCGCAGTTGTAGCTAATTTGGCTTTCTAGTATATTCACCTCTATCAAGGCACCACCGTTCCTTCTCACAATCAATGGAAGATTAGCAGCGGGCGTAACTGTGGCGCTTGTCCCAGCCACTATCATACAGTCGCTCTGCTCTGCCTCCTCAAAACACCTGCTCAACACCTTTGAGGGAATGGGTTCACCGAACATCACGCTATCCGTTTTGACCACGCCGCCACAGTTAGGGCATCTTGGGGGTATCTCTTCTACCTTGAAATCGTCCTTGTGCCACTTTGATGAACAGTCTATGCATCTCAGATATTGACCGTTCCCATGGATCTCCAAGACATTCCTGCTCCCAGCAGCAAGGTGCAGGTTATCAATGTTCTGAGTCACCAAGTACTTCAATACACCCATCCGCTCCAGTTCAGCCAAAGCCAAATGCCCTGGATTAGGTGTACTATTCATTATGGTTATGCCGAACTCGCTCTTCTCCCCAAGGCGCCTCCTCCAATATGCATCAGGGTTGTTGAGAAACCTAAGGTACCCATCCATGGCAGGCTCACCCTTCTCGGTCCATAGACCACCTGGTCCACGGAAAGGTCTGATCCCGCTCTCAACAGAGATACCCGCACCGGTGAGACAGGTAACATAATTGGATTTCTTGATTATCTCAACTGCGTCACGTATAGCATGAAGAGCCTGTTCATCTAAAACCATAAGATATGAAAAGAATGGGAATGCTTAGGCTTTTTCCTTCAAAGCCTTGACCAGCGCGGGTACAACCTGGTAGATGTCACCCACGATGCTGTAATCGCTTACTCCGTGGATGCCGGCGCCTTCATCGTTGTTGATGCTGACGATTATCTTGCTGTCCCTGATCCCAGCTATGTGCTGGATCTGGCCACTGATACCACAGGTAATGTAAAGACTGGGCTTCACCTTCTTCCCGCTGATACCAACCCATTCCTCCATCCACCCAAGATCAGCGCTAATCGGCCTAGTACAACCAATAGCGGCTCCTCCAAGCGCCTCGGCGAGCTCCTCCAACATCGCCAGATCTTCCTTGTTCTTGAAGCCGCGACCAGCAGAGACGATGATATCAGCGTTCTCCAAGTCCTGATCTCCCCTAGGTTTCTCACGGCGCTCAAGCACCTTAACCCGAGTCACTGGTACTTCAAAGACTAGCTCTGTGGTTTCCCCGGTCCTCTGTGCTGGTTCCAGTTTGTCGAAGCTGCGTGGTGATACAGTGATTATTGTGGGTTTGCTTGTGCATGTCTCTTTCGCGATGGTTGACCCACCGTAGGTTAGCCTCTCAACTATGATCTCACCATCAATATACTCCACGTTGTTACACTCTGTCATACAGCCAGCGCCAAGAGCAGCAGCGATCCTGGGAGCAACCTCTTTGCCGCGCTTCGAAGCCCCAATCAGCACGGTTTCGGCACCCGAGACCTCAACCGCCTTCAACAACACAGCCCTGTATGGCTCAACGGCGAATTCACCAAGCTCAGCGACTAGCACCCTGTCGGCACCTTGATTGATGTATCCCTGAGCCTCATCCCCGGCTAACACATAGGTCTTGGTTCCCATCTTACCCGCGAGCTCAGAAGCCTTAGCTAATAGCTGATACGCCAGCTCCCGATCCTCTGACCAGACTAGGACACTCATATTACCCCCTCCTCCCTGATGGCAGCGGCAAGTTTCTCCGCCGCCTCAGCGATGGAATCAGCTTCTATCTTGATCTGCTTCCTCGACATCAATGGTGCCTTTACGTCCTTGATCTTGACATAACTCTGAGCCTTTACCTCATCCAAGGATAGACCTAGATCACTTAGGCTCCATACTGTCTGGGGTTTCCTCTTTGCCTTCATTATGTTCATGAGGCTTGGGATTCTGGGCTCATTGATCTCACGCACAACGGTAACCACAGCAGGTAACGGCGCCTCTACCACCTCATCCACTGTCTCAAGGTCACGCACAGCCTTCACTGAGCCCTCAGAGAGCTCAAACTCCTTTACATAGGTCACCTGAGGCAAGTCCAGTAACTCGGCGAGCCTCGGGCCTATCTGGCTGCTCAAGCTATCAAGAGTCATCTCACCGCTGATGATGATATCATAGTCACCTATCATGCGTATGGCTTTCTCAAGCACCTTGCTTGTGGCATTTGTATCGATGCCCTTGATCTCGGGCTCAATAATAATGTAGGCTGAGTCTGCCCCCATGGCGAGCGCCTCCAAGAGGGCTGTCTTGGTCTTCTCGTTGCCCATGGATAGAACAGTCACCTCTCCACCAACCTTGCCTTTTGCCTGTATCGCAGCCTCAAGGGCTCGCTTATCCAGGTCGCTAATCTTGGTTTTCACTCCCTCTGTCTTGGGGCGCCTGCTCTCACTATCAATGGTGATCTCTGTGAGGTCAGGGATATCCTTCAACAGGACTAATTGCCTCATATCTTCTCTCCCGCGAAGATATGCCCCACAAAATAATAGGTTTACCCCAAAACCCGGCGGAAAATAGATAAGGTCATTTAAACTCTATCGACTTGAAACGCGTTGCAGCCTGATCAAGTAGAGAAAATAGCGGTACTTGGAGCTGGAGTTATGGGGCATGGGATTGGCCAAGTAGCCGCAGCCGCTGGATACAAGGTAACCATCAGAGATATTGAACAAAGATTTCTCGATGCTGGATTGAACGGTATAACCAGCAGCCTCAAACGACTCGTGGAACGAGAAAGAATGACCCAAGAAGCGATGGATGAGATACTCAGCAGGATCACATTCACAACCGACCTCAAAGAGGCGGTGGGAGACGCCCAACTGATAATCGAGGCGATCCCAGAGATCCTTAAACTCAAGCACGTCGTCTGGAAAGAGGTAGATGAATACGCGCCAAAAGACGCTATCCTTGCCACGAATACAAGCAGTCTAAGCATAACAAAGATCGCTGAAGCAGTCTCTAACCCAGAGCGCTTCATCGGTATGCACTTCTTCAACCCCCCTGTCATCATGAAGCTTGTCGAGGTAAATCAAGGAGACCTAACCAATGAGGAAACGGTAAAGACCGTGATGGAGATAGCCACCAAGATGGGTAAGACCCCTGTGTGGGTAAAGAAGGATGCCCCCGGCTTCATAGTTAACAGGGTCCTCATCACGTATCTCAATGAGGCAGCCAAGCTGCTGGACGACTATGATTTGGAGCAGATAGACGCGGCCATGCAGCACAAGGCGGGAATGCCCCTTGGGCCATTCATGCTAAGCGACCTAATTGGAATAGACATCGTCTATAATATACTCAAGACATTCGAAGACCAACTAGGCTCAGAGTATGCACCGCATCCGAGGATCACAGAACTCTATGAGGCAAAGAAACTAGGTAGAAAAACCGGGGAAGGCTTCTACAACTACACTGAGCGACCAAGCGTCTCTGAGTCACAAGTAAAAGGCTTCGATGTCATAAAACTCCTTGAACCCTTCGTAAAGGAAGCCGAGAAAGTGCGTGACGAGTCGATCGCATCCGAAGAAGACATCGACACCGCCATCAAACTAGGGGGCAACATACCGCGCGGCCCATTCGAGATAAAGGCAACGGGGCTAGGTGAGGAGAAGCCTGTTCTCATGGAGAAGAAGGATGGGGTGCTCATCATCACCATCAATCGCCCATCAAAGCTCAACAGCATGACACTGGAAATGCTAGACCTAATATCCCAGTACCTTGAAGAAGCAAAAAGAGACTCAGCGACAAAAGCAGTCCTATTCAAGGGAGCTGGGGATAGAGCCTTCTGCGCAGGCGCGGACTTTTCTCAATTCTCGGGTCTTACCACAATCGGGGCAAGGAAGGTCAGCCAAACAGGGCACAGAACATTCCTCAAGATACAGGAGGTCCAGAAACCAGTAGTAGCAGCTATCAACGGTTACTGCCTAGGCGGAGGAAACGAGTTGATACTGTTCTGTGACTTCAGATTAGCCAGCGATAAGGCTAGATTCAGTCAACCAGAGGTAAGCTTGGGTCTGATGCCGGGCTGGGGAGGAACATACATGCTTCCAAAGCTGGTGGGACAAACAGCTGCGATGGATCTTATACTGACTGGGAGAAGGATCGACGCAGAAGAAGCAAAGCAAATCGGGCTTGTAACCCATGTATATCCAGTCGATGAATTCGATGCAAAGGTAGATGAATTCATCAAGACTCTTGTCCATGGACCACCCATCTCTCTACGCGCCATGAAGAAACTGGTGACAAACGACCCAAACATCAAGGAAGCTTTGAGAGCCGAGGCAGAGGCGTTCGCAGACCTCTGGAACTATAGCGATCTAAGGGAAGGAATATCAGCTTTCAACGAGCGTAGAAAACCGGAGTTCAAAGGAGCCTAACTAGCCCTTTTAAAGGCTAGGAGTTTCTCATCTCCCTCATCTAGATAGACAGCTTCAACCCTGTCACCGATACTTATCTTGTCTATATCCCCCAGAATCATTCCGGTGATCATTGGGCCTTCATCGAGTTCAATGATGCCCACCGTATAAGGGCTCAACTCCTGAAACTTTGTTAGTGGCACATAGACCACCGTTTTTGTCTTAATCGTACCCTTTCCATCGAAACAATGTTCCTTCAGGTTCGTTGAGCCACACTTGGTGCAGATCATCCTTGGTGGCAGCATCAAGTTATCGCAGTCCTCACATACACGTCCCTTGAGCTTGGACTCCTTCAAACCTTCCCTAAAGTTATGTACACTCATCAAGCTACCTCCTATACACCTGCACTGTTACAGTGCCACCCGTTGCGCCGACATTATGCGCCATCCCATACACTGGGTCCGGAACCTGTCTTGCACCAGCCTGACCACGCATCTGCTTGAACATCTCAACAACCATACCAGCGCCAGTCGCCCCGACAGGGTGTCCTTTCGCCTTTAACCCTCCATCGGTGTTGATGGGTATATCGCCGCTTAGACTGGTCCTTCCCTCAGATGCAGCTACTCCTCCTTGACCGGGTTCGACAAACCCTAGGTCCTCTGTTGCTATCATCTCGGCTCCTGTGAAGCAGTCATGAACACAAGCCAGACTGATGTCTTTGGGCTCTATTCCAACCATCTCGTAGGCTTGCCTACTCGCAACCTTGCTGGCTCTCAGGGATGTCAACTCTGCCCTATCATGCAAAGCCATGGTGTCGGATGCCTGCCCGAGGCCAGCTACAATAACGGGTGTATCCGTGTATTTCTTTGCTATATCCGCTGAGGCTAATATGGCCACCGCAGCGCCATCAGAGATGGGGCAGCAGTCAAACAACCTCAAGGGCTCCGCAACCATTGGGTTCAGGTCAGACCGCAAGAACTCCATGGGGTCGTTGAAGGTTATCCCTTTTCTCTCACCGATCTTGTTCGCGATCTCAAGAATAGTCTCCTGGTACTGAGCCTTCGGGTTCAGCTTGCCATTCTTATGGTTCTTGATGGCTATGTCTGCCAACTGTTCCCACTTTGATCCATATCGTTTGAAGTGAGCCGCTGTAAGCGAGGCATACAATCCGGGGAAGGTGTATCCAACAGCGGCCTCATAACTCACATCAGAGGCCATCGCCAATGTATCAGTGACCTCACCCGTGCCGAGGGTACGCATCTTCTCCACACCACCCACAAGCACGATGTCGTAGAAACCCGAAGCGATAGCCAGTATCCCCATGTTCACAGCGGCCCCACTTGAAGCACAGGCAGCCTCGACACGAGTAGCCGGCACAGGGTTGATCCCCAAGGCATCAACCATCATGGCCCCTGTGTGACCCTGCTTCTCAAACATATCACTACTAAAATACCCGAGATAAAGAGCCTCAGATTCATTCAACCTGAAGCCATTATCCACGCTCTTCGCGGCCTCCAACGCTGCCTCGACAAACATCTCCCTGCTCTGCTTCTCAGCGTGGATCTTGTGATGGAACCTAGTCATCCCCGCTCCTATGACCGCTACATTTCGAAAAAGAGTCAAACTAATCAATATTCGCGTGTCTTCGAAGCGAATTAAATATTGTGACGTTTATAGCATCGACAAACAACGAACAAAAACCCGGGGAAAAACGCTTAAAATCCATGTATATCCGCCCTCTAGTATATAGAGTATAGTCTGTAACCTTGGGCGTTAGAAAACGTTAAAAATTGTTATACTAAGCACTCTTTGGTGTTAACAGTGAGCACAGCTTTCGTGCTAATCAATACAGACTTAGGAGAAGGGAACGAAGTATTCGACGCCCTAAAGGAGATACCAGAAGTAAAGGATGTCTACGGAGTTTATGGCGTATACGATTACGTTGTTAGACTCGAAGCAGATACTATGCAAAACCTCAAAGACACAATTACAACAAAGATCAGGCGGTTAAATCACGTAAGATCTACACTGACCATGATCGTGGTCGAGTAATTTTAGAGATAACCGTTTTTCCCTAAATAATCTAGGACTTTTTCGACGCTCTCATCCACTGACTCATTATCTGTATCAACGACAACCTCTGGATTAGGTGGAGCCTCATAGGGATCATCTACGCCGGTGAAGTTCTTTATCTCTCCAGCTAGCGCCTTCTTGTACATGCCCTTGACATCTCGCTTGATACACTCCTCTATGCTGGCCTTGACATAGACCTCAACGTATTCCCCGATCTCCTCACGCGTCTGTCTACGCCTCTCGATATATGGCGAGACAAAGGTGGCTAGCACGATAACATCGTTTCTTGTGAGCAGCTTGGCGACAAAGGTGACGCGTTCTATGTTCATATCTCGGTCTTCCTTGGTGAAGCCCAGATCACGGGTCAAGCCTCGTCGAACAATATCGCCGTCAAGGCGTTCCACTTTGTTATCTTTCTCCCGTAGTATAGTTGCTAGCTTGTCTGCTATGGTTGTTTTTCCGCTGCATGGTAGCCCCGTGAACCAGACCGTTACACCCTTACCCATACCAACACTCTCTATACAGTATTCCAATAGAAGACGTCAAGACGCCTAAAAGCTTTACCAAAACCGCACCACATCCCAAAGAACGATGAAAAACTGCTGAAGATGACGCGTCTGAACCCTCCTAGGTCCATCTCGCTCATGGATAGAAATAGGTACACTCGTAACCCTTGCACCTAGACGAGCAGCCTCAAGCACAAACGTACCACAGGTGCAAACCCCATAAACCTCCATCTTCTCCGCGATGCTGCGACGTAGTGCCCTGAAACCCGTCGAGGCATCCCTGCAGGGTACCCTGAGGCTTGTTAGCCATGTGAGTAGTTTCTCGCTTAGATAGGGAAAGCTTGGTCTTGCGCCCATCACCAGGTCTGCTTCATCGTCTAGAATGGGTTGGATAAGCATTGGTATCTCCGCCGGGTCATGTTGTCCATCAGCATCAAGGGTCACTATGATGTCTCCTGTGGCTTCTCTCAAGCCTCTCCTGATCGCATATATTACTCCCATGTTTGTACTCTGTTCTATGACGTGGGCGCCTGCATTCCTCGCGGTGATTGAGGTGTCATCGGTGCTCCCATCATTAACCACAATAACCTCATCAACAAAGGGGAGACACCGCTCCACAACCGAAGCTATGGTCTTTTCCTCACAGTAAGCCGGGATGACAGCAGAGACCGAAAGCTTCGTCCCCACCTCGGCTACCTCTCTAGACAAAATTCGATTATCTGCTTTATACCATCTCTGACGTTATATTCGTTCTCGAAACCAAGCATGGTTCTTGTTTTCGATAGATCGTAGCTGAATTCCCGCGTCTCGCCGAGTCTTGGAGCCGTATTGACTGTCTTGGGTTTGGTGTCTGTCGCTTTTTCGACTTCTTCGATCACCATCTGGGCGATCTGATTCACAGTGATTGTCTCACCGCCTAGGTTGAAGGTCTCTCCGCCTAGATTCGGGGTAGATAATGATTTGATGACTGCTCTCACTATGTCTTCGATGTGTATGTAATCCCGGGTTGCTCCCCCGTCTCCATAGATGGTGATCTCTTCACCATCGATGGCTTGCTTTACAAATTTAGGTATAACAGCATACCATTGCGTGTACAATCCGACGCCGTAAAGGTTCCCAAACCTCAGATTAATAGTTTCAATCCCGTCATTGTACCAGTATGAGTTTACTATTTTTTCACCCGCAATCTTGGTAACCCCATAAAGATTCAATGCATCGAGGGGTGAATCTTCGGATACTGGAATAATCTTAGGCTCTCCGTATATCGCGGCGCTTGAACAGAAAACAACCCTGGGTATTCCCAGTGCTTTCACTGCTTCCATGACCTGATATGTTCCAAATATATTCACTGATACAGCTTCTTCCGGCTGCTCATCGCATATCTCAAGGTTCGATAAAGCTGCGAGATGTGCCACAGCGTCACAGCCCTTCCAGATCTCCATCAAGTCTTCCTTATCCCTAATATCCCCTTTAACTAGGGCAATTTTTTCGCCTTCATATTTCCTAAGATAACTATAATCGCCAATTGACTCGTTATCAATGGATACGACTGAGTGCCCTGCCTCAACTAGTTTCTTAATCAAAAAAGACCCGATGTATCCTGCTCCGCCTGTAACGCCTATCTTCAATGTTATTCCCTGAAAAATACGATATATAGGTTAAAAATAAGGTGGTTAAGCAGTCCACAAGATCTTAGGATCGATAGTGTGCCGTATAGCCTCAATACGATCTTTATACTCCATGAGCTTAGGAATCGTGATGTTTAGTTCCTTTTCCAAGGAGTATGTCGGCTTGAAACCTAAGTTAGGTAAGTGCTCCATGTCTGGCTCATAGTAGTGCTCTTCTGCTTCCAACCTTGGGTTGGGTATATTCCATATCTTGCCCTCAAGATCATATTCCTGAGCAACCTTGGATACGCGCTTAGCTAGTTCGTTGACGCTATAAGTCTCATCGAACTGGTTGAATACCCTGTACTCGCCTTCCTTTGGAGGGTTCTCGATAGCGATTGTAAAGCACTGCATGCTATCACGCAGAGCAAGATAGCCTCTGGTCTGTCCACCTTTGCCATATGGGGTTAACTCATGACCTACTACAGCCTGAGCACAGAACCTGTTGATAGCAGTTCCAAAGACTTCATCAGCATCAAACCTTGTGAGAAGATCATCATTTACCATCTGTGGCGTTTTTACACCGTGGACTACACCTTGCATTACGTCTGTGGCTCTGATTCCCCAGATCTTGTTCGCGAACATGAGGTTCCATGTGTCATGGACCTTTGTTAGGTGGTACCAGCTTCCTGGTTGTCGTGGGAAGGGTAGCTTGTCTTTGCGTCCACGGTACTCTATCTCGAAGAATCCCTCCGGGATATCCAGGTTTGGTATACCATACTCGCCCATTGTCCCCAGCTTCAACAGGTGACAATCAGGAACATTATC
>CAZVMT010000060.1:0-14106 GCA_964628765.1 uncultured Candidatus Bathyarchaeia archaeon
GGGGGATTGATGACTCGTTTTTCCTTCACCTCCCAGTCTTGGATGATATTGAGGGTCGAGTTGGGGGCCACGAAAGCGATGATATCAATCTCGCTAGAGGTAAGATACGTTCCCTCAACCTTGATGAGGTCTTTCTTTCCGAGGCTTCCGCTCTCCACGTTTTGGGCTATTAATGTTTCAGCGTCTTCTGGTAGCTTGAGTAACTTGAGAACGAGGAAGGCCTTCCCGGCGGGGATGTGGTCTATAACGATCCCGTTCTCGATCTTGCTTACCAGCAGTTGTCTATTCGACAAATGGTTTCCCGCATGATTGCGTACAACTAGATAGAAAAAGGTTGCTAATGTTGTAAAAAAATGGTGGATTGGATTATGGGTCTGGGTGTACCTGTGCGCACCAGTCGATGTCAACGAGTTTGTAGCATAAGCCCAGCATCTCAGCGTTTGATTCAACCATCTCCATGGCCTCAGCGTAGTTCACGTAGTATTCGCTGGTCTTGAAGTTGGTCATGAAGCCTGTGCACTCTGTGAATAGTCCCACTGCTTCCGCGACGTGGAACTGCACTGGGTGCAGGTCGCTGTAGTCTATCTCCAGTATTATGCTGGTGGTTCCATCCTGTACATACTGCAGCCAGTCTAGTAGTCCTCCCCTGAGGGCGTAGCATGCGTAGTATGTGTCCTCTGCTGTGTAGCCGTATACTATGAAGCCTACTGTCTCGTTGAGGTCCTTGTATGTGGAGATCAGCGCGTATCCGACATCATCTTCAACGTTGTCGCTGCTATACCATAGCTCGTTATCTGGGACATCTACCCAGTTCTTGCCCACGTAGTGGTCTAGCACTGTTCTAGCCCAGCATCCTGTGGCGTAGAAGCCTGCTCCGTACTCTGTGAATATCTTGGCGTCTGTGAAGTCGTTGAAGTATTCGGCTGCTAGGTTGGCGAGGGGCCCTCCTACAACGAGTATGTTGCTGCTACTGATGGCGTATGGGTATACGGTCTCTCCCATCCAGTCATCCGGGGTGCTCCAGTCGTCCCTGAAGCCCGCCCTGAGGTCATCCGGTGGGTCCATGTAGTAAGAGTCTCTTGTCTCTCCATCTAGTGGTGCATAGTTTTGCATCACCCAAGGTATACTTGGGGCTAGGTCGGTTGACCTGATGTCGAGGCCGCTAAGCCATACTTCCTTGTTTTTCCAGTCGCTCCATGATACTGTTAACATGGCTGCTCCTAGGCTGTCTGATGGCTTGGCGAAGTCTCCGATTATTGTCCACTCCCATCTGCCGTCATGCCAGTCTGATTCCCTGTCGCATAGCATTGTCGTGTAGAGTACCTTGTATCTGTCGTAGCCTACTAGTGCGCTGGGGTTGATGACTATGGTATCCGTGTCAACCGTGTAATCCGTGTCTCGTATCAGTAGCTTGTCTGGGTTGACTCCCATTGAGTCCATGAGTATCACCTTCTCTGAGTCGCGGCAATAGTATCCCCACTTTTCCGGGAAGACTATGGTATGGTTCTCTAGGCAGTCTCTTGGGTTGCTGTATTTGTCGTATAGGTGCGCCTCTAGTACTATGGTTTGAGTGGCTGTTCCTTTCTGGCACCATCTGAATGTGTCCTTATGTGCTACATCCTTGAGGTCGATGGGGTTGAACACCTCATCGAGCTGGTAAAGCACCTCTGAGTCGATCCTGAAGTAACCATCCTCAACTCCTTCCGGCATATCGGGGTCCACCCCATTATGCAGGTCGGTTACCCCGTAGACGCTGACGCATCTGAACTGGTGTGTGCTGTTCTCCGGGTGGTCTAGGTCTAGGTCGAAGTCCCACTCCCCGAACACGTATGGTGTGTCGGGTTCCTCGTTCATACCGTAGGTTAGTATCGTGTCACCGGGCTCGAAGAGGGGCTCCATGCAGTCTAGAGCTTCTGACATCTGGGGTGTGTTTCCCTTCATGAATCGCTTGTAGACTACCTTGAAGTTGTCTCCCCAACTCCACTGGAATGGCTTGATAACCACTGCACCATAGGGTCCAAAGGTCTCGTTCCAATACCATTGACCAGGGGTCGTCGTTGTCTGTCTGAAGAGCTTGGCAAACTCGCCGTTAGGTTCCTCGCGGAACACCCATGGAGCCATCTCCCATTGGCCTTCGCCTCTCGGGTAGGCAACAGGCTCCTTTGGTAGCAGTATGACTATCTCTCCAGTTAGGTCGTTGTAGTATATCCATGGATCTACTAGGTCGTCCGCTGAGGTGGGTAGCTGTGCCTCGTGCTCATAGGTCTCCATTGTGGCTAGTAGGCTCGGTACATCAACATCATTGGACAGGCGTCGTACATTATAGGTCTCTGTCACCCATTTGGAGATGAGTGGTGGCCAGAAAGCCGCGAAACCTACGAGTTTATTCTCCATCGGGTTGCTGGGTGCCCCTATGATCTGGCACAGGTCATAGTTTGCTGGTACCCCTCCCTCCGGGTAGTAGAACGGGTGTTTGATGTACTTGGTTGTCAGGTTATCGTAGAACTCGGCGTAGCATCTTGGTGCTGTGCTGAGTCCCAGGTCCCACTCTGCTCGTTGGCTGAACTCTATCTGGAATGGTCCATCCATCTTGTTGTCGTCGATTCGCTTGATGTCCTTGATCTCAACCACGTATTTCTTGACCTTGTTAAAGACCAGTTGAATGGTTAACCGTACCAATGGTACCCCAAGTTGATCCTTGTCCTTGTCATAGATCGTGGTATTCAGTAGATAGATTGCCTCACGGGGCCCATCATAAATGAGCCTAATGGGCTCTGACTCCGCATAGCCGTTTGTCCTCCTTCCTCCATGAGTATCCGCGGGGTCGCTGGCATCTTTCGTTAATTGATGATTTTGCCAGTCTCCTCCAACACCTGCAACGGTTCGATCCGAGAATAATGCGTATGCCCATGTGTTTCTCAGGTATCCTCCCTGTGTATAGTGGATGTCCATTATCCATCCGCTGCACCAGTCTTGGATAGGTACCATGCTGCTTGCGAAGACATCGACTCCATCATATTTGAGGCCGAGTCCCATGTTTGCGTCGATTAGTTCACCGTATTTGCTGAATCCTACCTGTATGCTGGTGTCTTCCCATGGATACAGTAGGTACGTGTCAGTGTCTAGTAACCCATAGTCGCTGTAGTATGTGCCGCCTCCGGGTACCTCTGGTGGTACCATGGTGTTTGCGAGGGGCAGCATCCATATGCTTGAGAGTGTTAGTATTGTAAGTAGTAGTATTGTGAATCTTGGTTTTGTTTTCATTTACGTTTCCCAGAAAAACTCAATTTTTAGTTCATTAAAACACTAAGTAACCGGCTGTCACCGTCTCGGTGACACTTCTTTCTAATGTAACTAGGGGACACCCTGTGACTACTCAACATCTCGGTGACCGAGCAGATTCTCCTCTACGCTTCGAATCAGTTCCTTTGCTATCAATTCCTTGAACTCATCCTCGGTGTGCTCTGAAAAAAACAGTATACGAAGCCCCCCTCTACCTGTCCCAGTCTCGAAGCCAATTAGCCCCCTCTTGATCATATCATCCAAAAAGTGGTAGACAGTAGCTCTGGAGATATCTTTCCCTACATCTCTGTGCACATGGGTCCAAATCTCTTTGGTAGTGAATTTCTCCATGGGAGAATTCCAGAGATACCGCATTGTATGAATCTGCCATTCTCTAAACAGTGTCCTCAGACCAGTGTTGTCTGGGTCGAATTTGAGAGCAGATTGCATCATTATTTTTTGGATTTATCTGGATTAATCTCTACTGAGTTACGCCAAAGTTTTCTGGGTTACAGAATTTTTAAAAATAAGAAAATACAGGCATCGACTCTAACCCATATGATAGAGGTCTGCCTCAGCCGCGATATACCCAAAGCCAGCCCAGCCCTCGACAGAGACTATCTCATTGAGGATTTTAACAGCCTTATCCACCTCGCCACTATAATGGTACCAGTTTGCTACACCATAGCCGATGGTTACGAGCCCAAGATCACCCATGTCTCTAGCCTCCTGCATCAATGCCTCTGGGGTGTTTTCACCCTTGTACATCATGAGGCACTTGTAATAGTGATAGTTTTCGATGATATCCATATCCGCGTGGATTACATCAAGAATTTTATCTGCCTCCTCCTTCCTCCCCAGCCTTCGCAACGTCATATAATACCAGTGAGCCGTAGCGATTACCTTGTCATCGATCTCAGACGCCTTCATGCACATATCATACGCGTGCAGTGCCTTCTCGAAATCCGCCTTCAGGTAGTATGCTAATCCTAGATGATACCAGATGTTGAAGTGAAGACTGCTGACAGACACACCCCTCTCATTGGGTAATCCATCCGGCTCAATCTCATCAGGTATGCCCTCTATGAGTTCTGCTGCTTTCTCGAAGTCGCTTATGGCTTGGTCAAAGAACCTGAGTGTTATGAATCTGTGTCCTCTGTGGCGATACATCCTTGGGTCATCTGGGTGTTTCTCTATCCCCATGCTGTATATGGCGATGGATTCCCTGAAGTTACCGATGTAGGCGGTTCTTCTACCTAGCCAGATGATGTTATAAGCGTCATCTGGGTTTTTCGTCCAGTTAGCTAAGGCTTCATCATAGAGTTTCCGCTGAGTCTCCATGGTCTCGGGTCGTAGTGGGGTCTTGAATAGTGGTTTCCCGAATAGATTGAAGGTCTCGGGTTCGCCCGGTAGTTTTATTGTTGTCATTTCTTTTCACCAGAATATCATTTGAAAGGGATCGGGTTGTGTTTAAGTTTGCTGTAAGGTTTTAAGTTGGCTCGATTATTCTAGGTGGAAGAGGCTTCAATTTGGTTGAGAGGAATAATCGGAACCGTTCCCAGATAGTGATGGCAGTCGTTATAGTGATAATGATATCAGGTCTCGTTTGGCTATATCTTTGGGAACCCGAAGAGAGTGTTACTATTAGTAAAGGGGGAACAGTCGGCATAATCGAGGTCTATGGGGTCATCGACGACAGCTATTATGCATACGTATTGTCCTCCGCCGTTGAAGAGGCTATAACGGATGACACAGTTAAGGCTGTGGTTCTCGAAATAGATAGCCCTGGGGGTTCTGCGTATCTTATTGAACAGGTTTACCTCGACATATTGGAGCTAAAGACAGACAAACCAGTGGTAGCATCCATCTCAATGGCATTATCAGGAGGCTACTATATCGCTGTCTCAGCTGACCACGTGTACTCGTTGCCTTCAGCGATGGTTGGTAACGTGGGTGTAATAGGCACGGGTCCAGGGTGGATAGTGCCTAGCGAGACCACATTGGAGACTGGGCCCCACAAGATCACTGGGTTTAGCCCAGAGCTATTTCCATTTAACCTTACCACGGTTCTTGAGAGCTTCAGTAACGCTGTAGAGACTGGGCGTGGAGAAGCGTTGAATATTCCAATGAGCACGGTGACGAGGGGCTCCATCTGGATGGGTGTCGATGCCAAGGACAATGGGTTGGTTGATGAACTTGGGTCTCTGCAGTCAGCCATCAAGTATGCTGCGGAGTTGGCGAATCTGAAAGATTATGAGGTGGAGTCATTGGTTGCCCGGGTCGCGAATAATACCGAGGCGATTGAGATTCGTTATCCTTCCATCGCTGAGTTGAACGAGAAAAACCCACCGCCAGCCATCTACTACCTGTATCTACCAGAGGACATACTCGCCCAGAGCGAACCACCTCAGAACGAGACAGCGAAACTCAACATCACAGGCATAAGCGGGGACGTGATGGTTGACGCGAGTCATGGAAACGCCATAAGCCCTTGGATACTTGACGCCTTCACAAGGCTTCTGGTCGAGGAAAGCTTGTATGTAGGCTATGCCGATAGCTGGGACAGCCTTGAGGATTCATTGAACGAGACCAGGGCATTGGTGACAGCGTGTCCATCTGTCTATTACTCGAATGATGAGTATGAGACCATCAGGACATGGGTTGATAGAGGCGGTACACTGATCCTCCTTGGGGATGCAAGCTCCGATTTCCTCAACTCAAGGACACTTCAGGGTCCATTGAATAGCCTCAGCGATCACTGGGGCATCCACTATGGGAACGGCTACCTCTACGATCTAGAGGATAACTATGGTTATTACCGGAACATCATTGTGGATGATATCCGGAGCAGCTTCATCTCCGAGGATGTCGATGAACTGGTATTCTTCACAGCTGGGCCAGTATACTCCAAGAGCAGGGGCTACATGACCACATCAGACACAACCTACGACTCTGTAACAGAAAGATCAGGAGAATACGACGTGGTAGCCATCTACAAGGTAGGTGACTCACGGGTGGTGGCGTTTGGAGACATGACCTGGCTCATGGAGCCCTATGTGAACGCAGCTGATAACTACAAACTTTTAGAGAATCTGGTAGAGGCAATAGCCTCAACCGATTGATTACTTTGCTAGCTCGTGGACTACTGCCAACCAGACCTTCGCCGTCTTGACCAGGCTGTCTATGAAGACGAACTCGTCTGGTCCATGGGCTCCGAATCCCAGTGGTCCGAATCCCACTGTCTGTATTCCAGCTTGCCGGTATAGCCTGCCATCAGTGCTCCCAGCCCATGTCACGTAAAGTTCTGGTTCTACATCTATCCCAGCTTTAACTGCCTTCATGAATGCCTGTCCCAGCTCTGACTCTGGTGACGTAAAGTTGGCTGGGGTGTATTGCCACTGCCCGTTTTCATCCTTTGGAGCAATCAGCTCCCACTTCCAATCAGAGTCACCCTCACCAACCTTATCAAGATCAGCTGTAACCTCAGCGACCACATCATCAGCGGTTTCACCGATAATCAAACGCCTATCGACTGTGATGGTGCATTCAGCTGGGACTTGGTTGCTCACGGTTCCTGCTTGGATTATGTTGACGCTCTGCATGGGGTGACCGATCCATTCATGGAACTTGTCGATGTGGTGTTCCAAGGCTAGCACTCCCTTGCTTGCCTTGGCGATGGCGTTGATGCCATTAACCCTTGAAGCCGCTGTGTGGGCAGCCCTACCATAGAACTTTATCTGGAACCCGAACATACCACGCTCTGCGACCCTTACCTGTAGGTTGCTCTGTTCACCGATCACGACATAGTCTGGGCGCCTGAGCTCACCAGCTACTATCTTATCCACCATGATCCTGCTCCCAGCAGCGGCTCCCCTTTCCTCATCAGGCACGAGGTGAACCCCGACACTGATGGGCAGATCCATGTCCTTCAGAATCTCAAGCAGGTGGATCATAACTGCGCAGCTTGATTTCATGTCGCTTGAGCCCCTGCCGTAGAGTCGTCCCTCTTCTATGCTGGGGTTCCATGGGTCTTTGGTCCATGCGTCAGGCTTGGCGATGGGTACAACGTCGAGGTGTCCGTTGAATATAATCTGTTTCTCAGCATCGGGGTTGAGGCACGCATAGATTATTGGGCGATCCTCTGAACCATGCACCTCCACATATATGCCCATGTCTTCGAGGAGCTTCCGGGTATGCTCCATGACTGCCTTCTCCTCCCCCGAGACACTGGGTATAGCTATAACCTGTTTAGCTAACTCGATTATCCTGTCCTCATTCACGAGGTTCAACGCATTTGATAGGCTCTTCATGGAGTATTGTCTGTGCTTCGCTGATTTAAGCCCTCATAACTCGATGATGGTATCATCTTTGAAGCGTTTGAAGGTGCTCTGGGTCTTATTGCTGGATTTCCGTATGACCGGGTTCTCTCCTATGGCCCACTTGCTGATGAGGTTCTTGTGCTCACTGTAGCGTCGGTCCAGTAGCCAGTAGTGGCACCAGTCATCTCTTCCACGTATTCCCCTGCCGAGGCTCTGGTTCGCAGCCCTGAAGGCATCCATAGTGTACCACTTGTTTCCCAACCCCCGCTTTTGTTTGTTGAAGAAATTCATCTGTGCCTTCACAAGTGGGTCACCGTAGTTTGCGTATGGTACTCCCACTAAGAATATGCCTCTTGCTTGGTCTCCTGGGAAGTTGCTTCCCTCGCTGTTTCTGCCCCTGAATACGCAGCAGAGTACTGCGCCGCCGATGCTTACCGCCATCCGCTTGTATCGTGTGACTACGTCCCTGTTCTGTTTGGCGTCTCGGCCTTCCCTGAAAAACTGTTTTCCACCGAGGTAGCGTAATCCGTTGCGGTCCTTGATTATGCCTTTACGTGTCCAAGCCTCGATGCATTTGTTCATGAAGCCCCGTTGAGTGAAGAAGATGAGGGCTCCCTGGTTCACTTTTTCTAGGTCATCTGAGATGGTTTGTCCCATCTTGTTTATCATCTGCTCTGTTCGCTCGTTGTAGACCGATGTTATGCCGGTGTCGATGGTCATCTTGATCTTTTCTGATTGCTGGATCGGAGCGTAGACGCGTTTCTCGGCTTTCTCCTGTCCGATTATCTCCGCGAAGGTGTCTATTGGGCTGAGAGTCCCACTCATTATCAGTACCCCATCGGCATCCTTGACCACTGGCTCCACAGCTAGGCTGGGGTCGAGGCACCTGTACTCGATTACTGGTGCTCCATAGTAGTTTCTCGTGTAGAGTCCAACGTATTTGCTCTTCTGGCTCGTCTGGAGCAGCTCAAAGAACTCTAGTAGACCATTAAGATAGCTCACAGGCGGGTTTCGGTTCTGTATCTTCACAGACCGTATCGCATCAACAAGAGGCGCATGTCCCTCGATAAATGTGTGAATATCTGTCTTGAGGGCTTTCTCAAGTTCCTCTTCGAGTATGCTGGGGGCTACGAGTCTGGGCTTTTCCCTGTCGTTTTTTAGAAGATGCTCTCCCAAGCGGTTGATGTATCTGGGGGCTTTTCCTATCAGCCTCATCTCCTCAGCCGCGGCGCTCAACCCCCGCTCCGTCAGGGAGTCGCTAAGAATCTCCTGTCCCACCTGATCGATGTTATGTCCCTCGTCCAGTATCAGTATCTTTTTCCCGAGGTCCATGCCAGTCATGAGCCTGATCATGGGATTGAAGATATAGGGATAAGGCGCAACAACCACATCCGTTTCCTGTGCCATCCTCCTTGAGAGGAAATATGGGCAGAGGTTCCTCTTCCTGCCCTCCTGAATCAACTCTTTTCTACCCAGAATTACTGGGAGACCCTTGGGTGGCTTATCAAACTCGTGGATGTATTGGCATTCATCGTTTTTCCTCAGTGTGCCGCAGAGTTCCTGAGCCTCGTTTGTGGGCAGTCCTCTGCAGTCTGGGTTTACGCATAGAAAGTTTCTGCTAGCCAGGTTTACGGCTGAGTATTTTTCATCGGCTTTCTCGTTGATACTACTCAACTCTAGGAGTACCTGTCGAACCTGCTCATGTGTCCTTGTTGCGTATATGATCTGTTTTCTTAATGGTAGAAGGCAGCTTAGAGCGCTGATGGTCTTCCCGAAGCCATTGCAAGCCTCAGCGATTAACACGCCGCCGTCTGCAACCGTCTTCTGGACATCGGCGATAAACTCCTCTTGCTGGGGATATGGCTCATATGGGAACAGGGATCTCCAGTCCTTCTGCTTGCCCTTGCTTGGGATAACCTCAAGTAGTTTTTTACAGTCTCTGCAGAACTTATCTTCCTCGTATTCCTCGATTGTATATGTTCTTTTGCATTGTGGGCACTGTATCGAGGAAGCCATAGCAGTACCCATACAGGTAATTATCATTTAAATGGCATGTCCTCAAAACGTCCTCGCTTATTCGCTTGTTATCACGTTTCTCATGCTCCGCTTGAACCTGATCCAAGCATCCTTGAAGCCACTGATGGAGATCTTCTGGGGGTCGATCGCTGTCAAACCATTGGGCTCTATGGCTAAGATGACGAAGAGGAAGATAATCGGAATCAATCCCTCATAGACCCCCATGCTGACACCGACCCTCTGTATCAAGAACCAGATCAACGCCTTGCTACCCACCGCCGTTAGGAATCCACCGATAATCGCTCCGGCGATGCTGTTCAGCCCACCCAGTACACTACCCGCCATCACATTAACTAGCAACGTATCACTGAAGTTGACGCTCGTTCTGAGCCACATGGAGATAATTGAACCAGCCAACGCTGACAGTGCTCCACTGACGAACCACGAGAAGAGGTGCATAAACCTGATATTCACACCCAATCCCTGCGCCAAATCCTCATCCTCAGCCGTCGCCCTCATGGCTATACCGTACTTGGACCACTTCAAGAAGCCTTGAATCGCCAAAACGACCCCCAAAACCGCCGCGGGGGCGATTATCCCAATCGCGGGTATCCCGTTTAACCTAAAATCGTAGTTGTAGAGGTTGAATCCTTGGCTCTGAATCCGGTTATCCACCAGTAGCCAGTAGCTGAATATCGCTAACCCCTGTGTGATAATCTGGCTGATGATGTAGAAAGTGAAAGTCAAGGTGATCTCGCTAAAAGCCCGACCTTTTATTGGCTTCACAATCACGAGATACAATATTACCCCTAGAAGACCACCTAAAAAAGCCGATATAGGCCAAGTATAGTATGGATTATAGCCGTTAAACCTCACCAGATAATATGTTACAATCGTCCCTAGACTAGCATAGCTAGTGTGCGCAAAGTTGGGGAACTTCTCCATCATATATGTGAATGTAAAGCCGATGCACAGCATCACGAGTATGCTAACATTGACTACTGTGCTGACTATTAGCCCTATGCTCACATCATTCTCCGGGTTATGGTACAATATAAGAACTGATACCTCCATTAATGGAAAAACAGCAAGAACTCATTTACATTTATAAAATAAAACCCTCCAAAATTATCCGTGAAAACATAGATTTACCAGGGTAACAGCTCAACGCCTATGGGAATAGCTAAAGCCTCATACAGCACAATTTAAATCACCATTCAAAGGCAAAATAAACAGAAGGGGCAAGCACAATGAATCAGAAAAAACTACTAGTTATCGTAATACTCTTGCTAGCATCGATACCCACGGTACAAGCTCAGAGTTCACTTCCCTGGATAGAAGAATACACCATCAAAAGCTATAGCACGGGTCAAACAGTGCTTGAGTGGAACTCAGGGACGGGAGAATTACTCCAGAATGCCCCGATACTTGCAGGAGACGAGTACCAGGTCACCTTCAAACTCAATGTACGGCAGACACTTGTAAACGCGGTGCTGAGCCTCACCCTATCCAGTTATATGACCCAGCAATCAGAGGCAACATACTGGGAAGTTGGGCCAGATTTTCCCCGCACAGAAGACTTCAACCCAGCCACAAGGGGAATTAGCCTCCACCATAATTTAGGAGTCTACGAGATCACGGCAGTGGGCAAGATCAAGAGCGACGCAACTGTATTCACGAATGAAGGCGTAACGCTTCATAGACCCCTAGAGGTAATACTCGTGGAGTTAGACGGTCCTGAAGGACCAAACTACGATGATATCATTGTGACGGTGATCGATAACAAGATCGATGATTACCGATTCCTACTCGCCCAGAAAAACGCTGAATTACAGGACTACCGAGACACCAACGTAGACCCAGCGTACATACAGTTGTTTGAGAACTTCGTGGAACTATCCGAGCAGCAGGCTGAGCTCGGGTTGGTGGACTCTGCCATCGATCTTCTGGAAACCCTTGAAGCAGACATACAACCCATCGAGACAGGTCCCAGCTGGATGGAGCAATACTTCCTACCAGCGGTAGGTGGCCTTGGATTATTAGCCATTATTGGCATCTTCCTATTCATACGGACCAATAGCAGGCTGGGGTTCCTTAAAATGATAGTAGAGGATCAGATAAGGGAGATGGAGGCACTCCAGAGCCGTGCCTCAAGGATAGATCGAAACCTCGCCCAGAGGCTAGACGAGATAAACACACGATTGAAGGAGACGGAGAGAGCATAATGAGCGAACTTGGATACAGCAGCGTAATACACATGGTGGGACTCGGAGGAGCAGGCACCAACATAGTCGAGCAATTCATGAAAAACGCGAAAACCATGGAGCTACTCGACAACGGAGCCGCACGCCTCAGCATGATGGCTATGGACATCGCGGACCCAGACATAAAGAGCCTGGACGACACCTATAACAGGATACTCGATCAGATGAGGCGAAAAGGCATCCCACAGGAACGCCTCAACCTCATCGCACGCAGCGTAAAGTTCCCCAGCGCCGAAGCAATGTTCGACTTCGTCCAGAACAAGTTCGAGGAACACCTCGAAAACGAGGGAATCCAGATCAATGAATACAATCCATGGCTACCCAGCACAGTAGCAATCCCACCCCTTGCAGGTGGCGCAGGCAGGCGTAGGAGCTTGGCCAAGGCAATCTACAACCTCAACTATTACCAGTTGGGCATCATCAAGTCCTTCACCAACCTATTCAAGGACAACGCCTTGAGCAGCATCAGCAGCCCAATAATCCTCATAGTATTCGGATTGGGTGGAGGAACAGGCTCAGGCATGGCCATGGACTTCGCGAGGCATCTGCGCCAAGCCGTGGGCTCAGGGGTACCCATCATCGGGCTATGTATTCTGCCCTGTCCTGGGGACGACCCCCCGGCTAAGGGATACAGCGCATTCAACGCGATAAACGAACTCAGCCTACTCTTGAACAGGGAGAAGAACGCCCTCATCACCAAAGGCTTGGGGGAGGTATATCGCAACCCATTCAACAGCGTCATGTTCCTACCATTGATGCCTGCTTATAGTAAGACAGGCAACATCATGGCGGCACGCGACGAGATCGATAAGATGATCGTGGAGATGATCTATGTCCTCATGGATTTCGATATGGCTGACCTCATGAGCGGCATAGGCACGGAGGTAGGTCTCACAGACGACACGATTCACACCTTGAGCATGGTCAAGGTCAATTACCCGGTGGATGCCTACGTTGAGGCATTCAAATCCAACCTTGAGAAGATGCAGCAGCTCGCCGAGATAAGGAAAGAGAAACTGGATGTACTGGAGAAGCTCCAGAGCGTATTGGAGCTCAAGAAGGAAGAGGTCAGCGAGATCTACAAGGACTACCTCATAAAGACCAACGCCTTCACCGCGGAGGAATTCGAGGAGAAGGTCTTCCAGATCATCCACAGCAGTCCACGTTTCGACGAGGACCTCAACCTCTACGTCAGGGGCATCGAGGACCAGATCAACAAATGGATCGACGAGGCAATACAATTCGTATCAACCATCAACCTAGTAGCCACAGACGGCACCATAGAGGACAGCATAGCCAAACTAATACTCCACAGGGAAGACGCCTCGCCCATGGACAGCCTCGAAGGAATGATCAGGAACATCAGCAGAACCCACCCCGATTACAGGGAACAGAAAGCCGCCATATTCGAGAGGCTGGAGCAACTGGTTCCCAGTAGCCAGAACCTGACAATTCGCCAGAAGAAGCTCATCGATGACTTCATGAATCTAGCTTCGGTCACGGAGAGGGCGCTGGATATATTGACTCTCTATAACGAGAACCGGCACCTCATCGACGCCATCAGCAGAAGATATGAGATACTCCCCGAGGAGGATAAGCTCAACGTCAACTTCAAGGATATGAAAGCCGAGCTAACCACTATCTACCATCTACTTCAGCTCATGATCAAGCCCAGCAGCGACGAGATCAAGATGGTCGACGAGCACCTAACCTATCTGCAGGCGCTTATCGTGAAGTTCAGGTCTCGCCGTGAGGAGCTTGAGAATGAACTCATCAGGGTCGAGGAAAAGAAGAAGCGCATGGAGTTTGATCGGGATAAATACGAGAAGGAGTCCAAGGGATTCAGCCTCTTCGGCAAGAAGAAGTATAATCGTGAGAAACTCAAGGAGGTCGAGCGCGAGCTCCAAACTGTGCGTGAGGAAGAAATCCACTTCAACACAGAGCTGGACTCCGCTGATACTCTCATCGATTTCTATCAGGACCTAGCCAAGAAGCTGGAGGTTACGAGCGACTACAGGAAACAACTCCAGACCGTACTGGAACTATCAGAGGATTACCAGGAGAAACTCAGCGGAATAATCCAGTCCAACCGCTACTATGAGCGAACCACAGAGCTCACAGGCGACGAGCAGGGCAAGATCATATACAAGATACTGGCCGAGCAGGAGGATCAGCTCAACCGCGAAGGAATACTCGAAGAGATACTTGACGTAGACCACTTCAAG
>CAZVMT010000061.1:0-13914 GCA_964628765.1 uncultured Candidatus Bathyarchaeia archaeon
CATTGAGAAACAGGCCTTCTCTAAATAACCTATTTTTAGATTTCTAATTCGAAGTAGATTATCTTTTTTCGCTTCTTCTTGGGCTCCAATCGAAGGTTTTTGAGCTTGCCGATGTCTCCTGTGCTCTTCACGTGAGTGCCCATGCAGAAGGTCTCGGCGTAATCCCCGATCTTTACCATCCTGAGTTCATGGACATCCTTGGGTATCTTCTCCAGGAAGCTCTGTTTGCGCTCATCGTCTCCCACATCAAGCTCGTCACGGTTGGTGAAATAGATCGTAACAGGCACATCCTCATCAATGATCTCGTCGAAACGCCTCCAGACTTCATCCAGTGTTTCTTCTGTTAGCTCGCTGGGCTTGAAATCCAGTTGACTGAAGCTACTGAAGACCTTGGGTCCGCTACCACGAGTCTCGAAGAGTCCTGTGAGGAGGTGTTCTCCGCTGTGGAGCCTCATATACCTGAATCGTTGCTCCCAGTCAATAACACCATGAACCTCTGCGCCTACCTCGATATCCTGATCAAGGTAGTGAAAGACCTGATCTCCCCTCTTCATCACCTTATTGACCTTGACCTCGTTTCCATCTACGATGAGCTTACCCGTGTCGCTGGGCTGCCCTCCTCCTTCAGGGTAGAAGGCTGTCTGGCTCAGCACAGCGAATCTTGGACCATTACGTGTTACTATGGCGTCGAATTCCCGCTGGTAGCTGTCATTGATGTATAGTAGCTTGCTGTCATCCATCTTGTTCATCAAGAACCGGGATGGGTTTCTTATGAATCTTTCAATAACAATGGGGGGGGGGAGGGGGGTAGTAGCATCCCAGCCATAAAACAGGTTCCAAAGAGAAAACCAGCCCCAGAACAGCCCAGATCTGATCGTGAATAATGGTGAAAACCGCTATGTTAAAGGGCTAAAAGTGACGAAAAGCGCCTTGGTAAGCTACATCACTCGGCTTTAGTCTTGGGCTCCTTCACGAAGAAAGTGAATATCAGAAAAGCAACAGTGCTGGTCCCTGCCGCCACATAGAAAGGTATCTGGGGCCCAATATTATCCCAGAGTAACCCACCGATCCACGCCCCGGGAAAACTCAAAACCCCAGCAACAGTAGCGATCAAACCCATCACCTTACCACGCTGCTGAGCAGGCACAATATCCGCCACCAATGCGAGCCACGCAGAGCCACCCTCTAACCCGGTAACAGCTCCCCCGAATCCCTCACTGATGGCACCAAGAACCCTACTCGCTGCTAGTTGGATTAATCCCCCCGATAACGGGAACCCAGCGTACATCAACGGTGTAAGCCCTAGGCTGACCATAATCCCCGGTTTCCTACCCGCCCTGTCACTCCAAATGCTACTTGGGATAGTGAGTAACGTAGAGACTACTCCGACGCTGGTCATGATGAGACCCCACTGGGTATTTGTCAACCCGATGATCTGGGTAGCATACACCGCCATAAACTGGTTAGCGACTCTGAGACCGATGCTGGCGAAGGCAGCTACCACGATCAGTGTCCAGATGGGCTTCGGTATGTTTCTGATCTCCTTCAATGCGTCGAGCCTGCTGCTAGCGTGCTCACCGCCATCATAGGTATCCTCCAGAAACCGCCACCGGATCAACACGTTAAACCACGCGACGATAAACGTAGCCGTAATCGCCACCCTAACCCCGCCATATACCCCCAGGCGATCAGTGATCACACCCCCGATAAACGGTGTGAAAATCATGGGTAGAAGCGTCATCATCCTGAAAGTACCATAACCCATAGCCCGGTGCTCAACATCAGTAGACTCAGCGATCAAGGCATCGATAGCCGGCACCATCATGTTACTCATCTGGGTGATGAACATACCCATCAAGACAAACTGCCAGCTACCAGTCACAACATAGATCAAAGGACTCATAGCCCTGAAGATACTACCCAATACGATCATCTTCTTCCTACCCAAGCGATCCGTCAAGACACCACCAGGGATCTGGAAAATCAGCTGAGCGATGGTCTCCGCCATGAAGATCATCCCCAGAAGCGTCTTACTGACCCCCAATTCGAGTATATATAGGCTCCAGTAGGGCCACCATAGGCTGGCAGTGAGCATAAAAAGGCTCTGCGTAAGCGTAATAACCATCAAGTTTCTGCTCTTCATCATGTTACGGATGGTTGATCCTATGGGCGCCAAATTTGATGTCCTCAGCCGCTTCAAGGCGTATTGGTCTCACTAATAAACCAATCTTAATTCCATGAACGATTATACTATTCAACACTCTTTAATAAAAAGCACTTATATTTTAGAGAGCGCTCTCTACTGAGCAGTGAATTAAAAACGATGAAAAATAACATCGACGCAAAAGAAATTGAACGCCGAGCATATTTCAACTACCATAAAGACGGCGTTATCGACATATACCTAGGCATAGCAATAGCCATGGCAACGCTCTCGCTCATCAACCCAACCATGAGCATGATCTGGATGATCGCCCTCTTCCCAGTATTCTACAGGGACACCAAGAGAAGATACACATTCCCACGACTGGGCTATGTAAAGTTCAGCGAAAAAACAGGAACATCAAAGCGATCAACGTCATTAGCGATAGCAATGGCGTCCATCACATTCTTGGGTGGCTTATTGGTATTTTTCTCTGGTTTTCCAAACAACTATGACTGGATTGTTCCATTCATCGAGAACTGGAAACTTGTTGCAGCAGTCTTTCTCACTGTAACGTTATCCTTGTTCGGGTATGTCTCGGAGATTAAGCGCCTCTACTACTATGCAATCGGCTCATTCATATTATTCGTAGCCGGGGCTCTGATACCCATCCAAGGATACATAATATTGCCGTTGCTCGGTGGATTAATCACACTGAGCGGGGGCTATCATCTCTACAAGTTTACCCAAGAATACCCCTTGGAGCCGCGAACCAAGTATGAGTGAACCAGAGAAACAAGTAAAAGACTTTGACGTCAGCGAGATAGACAAGTTGATACATGAACCCGTCAGGCTCAGCATCATCGCTCACCTAGCTGTACTGGAAGCAGCGGACGCACTTTTCCTCAAGAACCAGATTGGGCTCACATGGGGGAATCTAAGCACCCACCTGAAACGCCTAGAAGACGCAGGTTATATTGAGGTACTCAAGGAGTTCGTAGACCGAAAACCCGTCACCAGCCTCAAACTCACCAAATCTGGCAGAGAAGCCTTCCAGAACTACCGTGAAAGAATGACAGGGTTCCTCAACGAGCTACCCAAATAATCTAATTACTCAACTCTATACTCTAGTACAGTATTTCTTAGCCATTACAAGTATAGCCATATGCCTATTACTGGTTCTATGGCTCAGTCTCAGAGCAGTCGCTGAAAACGAGGCCCTAGCAGCCACCATAGGCATCAACACTCACTGCCAATGACCTTCCTCACTCTATTCTTGTTCACAAACGGCTTGATAGAACCTGATGGATTATCAATGGAGCAGATAAAGATCGCATTTGAGCGGTTGAAGAACAGAGTAAACAGGCTACTCCATTAAGCACTGCATCATAGCCTTACCGAAGTTCACCCTGCAAGCGTCACAGCGGATACATGTAGCCTCTTTTTGTCCACGTTTCAGGTTTTTTACCAGATCCGGCTCCCTAATGAAAGGCCTGCTGAGGCTCACCATATCGGTTAATCCGTTAACGACCGCCTTCTCCATGGTATCGAGCTTGGTGAATCCACCTACGAGCCCCATAGGCGTAGGTTTGATAGCTTCTCTGATCTTTAAAGCATGTCCAGCGAAATCCAGCTCAGGGTAATCAGGATCTTTCGCCCTCACCCTGAAGTCCTGCCTTTGCCCTCTTCCTCCCCCACTCACCTCGATGAGGTCAATTCCTTTACCAGCTAGGGTCTTGGTGACTTTGACGGCGTCATCCACCATGAACCCGTCCTCACTGAAGTCATCACAGTTTATCTTTATGAGTACCGGGGCGTTCCCGAGTCTACCACGAACCTCATCATAGACTTCGTGGAGTAGCCTCATTCTCTTCTCAAGACTTCCACCCCATTTATCGCTGCGTTGATTGACGCGTCTGCTCAGGAACTGGCTAATCAAGTAACCATGGGCTCCATGCATCTGAACCCCATCAAAACCAGCCTGCATCGCACGCTCAGCCGCGTCACCGAAGCCCTCTATCACTGCCTCTATCTCGTCCTCGTTCATTTCTCTAGCTGTCCAGTCATCTTCGCTGTATTCGCTAGGTCCAGCCCTGTCGAGTTTATGAACAACTCCTGCATGGTTTATCTGGGCCACTATGTGTCCATCGTGTTTATGGACCGCGTCTGTGAGTTTCTTCAGCATTGGGATGTGTTTATCGTGGCTTATCCCAGCCATCCCATCGTGGGCTTTCCCGTTATCCATTATGTAAAGGTGACCCTTGACTATTAGACCGACCTCGCCTTTGCTCATTCTTTCGTAGTGTTTGATGATGGTGTCGTTTACTATGCCTTCCTTATCCGCGTAGGCGCTGGTGGTTGCACTCCTCATGAAATGGTTTCTCACCAGCATGTCCCTGATCTGGAAGGGCTCGAATAATGTACTCATACGCATCACAGATATATCCGGATTAATAATTGTAAGTGTTTTAACCCTCAATCAACACCAACTATATGATTATTATGAAGCTAGAAAAAGGAGAACAGAAACAATTCTTCAAGGCGGGTGGAGAATGGTGCTACATCTGGACACCACGCGGCTTCGACCCAGAGAAACCAGCTTCAGTGGTCATACACCATCACGGAGCCCGAGGATACATAAGGAAAGGCGAAGCAGACTGGCTCGACACACCAAGCAAAGCAGCCTATCTACGAGCTGTGATGGCTGAATCAGGAGCAGTGATCGTCAGCAGTCACGCCTGCGGCGATCACTGGGGAAATAGCTGTGCAGTCGAGGCAAACGCAGCCCTACTGGAGTATCTTGATAAGCTTGAGTGCGTAGATACATCACGTATCGGGTTTATGGGCGGTGGACTGGGGGGAGCATTGATCTGGAACTCCGTACTTGGTCCATACGCTGGACGCGTCAAACAGGTGGCGGTCATGCAGGCTGTGGCTAACCTAGCTGCCTGTGTCCGTGAGCAGAAATTCAAGGATGTCTGTTTGAAGGCATACGGTGTCCCAGCGGATACCTCGGATGAGAAAGCGATAGCATTAATCACTGATCACGACCCCATGCCGAGGCTCCAGAAACTCAAGAAGGGAACCAAGTTACCAAAGACAGTGATCTACCATGGCTCAAAGGACGAGAACATCCCCGTCGAGACCAACGCGAAGCCCTTAGCAGAGGCATTGAAGAAGGCTGGAGCAGATGTTACACTTGAGCTATTCGGAGAGGTAGAACACAATACCTACGCCATGGGTAAACCCATGGAGGATAGGCTAAGGAAATTCTTCTCCACCCTCTAAACGTTCTAGTTTTATATCATGAAGTATTCTCTTTGAGCTATGAAGGTTCTAATTATCGGAGGCGTCGCCGCTGGACCCAAGACAGCTGCGAGGCTCAGGAGGCTCGACCCAGACGCAGAGATCACTGTAATCGAGCGTCAAGACCTGCTGAGCTACGCTGGATGCGGTATGCCCTACTACATCGAGGACATAATCAAAGAATATGACCAGCTTCTTGGGGGCGCCACCATCAGGGATGCAGAGTACTTCGAGACCCAGAAAGGCTTCACAGTGCATGACCAGACAGAAGCATTGAAGATCAACAGGGAAACAAAAACAGTAACAGTCAAAGACCTGAGAACCGGTGAAACCCGAGACCTACCCTACGATAAGCTGGTACTAGCCACTGGGGCGAACCCATTCGTACCACGCATGGAGGGAACAGACCTCAAAGGCGTCCACAGGCTCTATAACCCCCACCACGCCCAGGCAATCAAGACAGCCATTAGTCTTGGCTGTAGAAAGGTAGCAGTAGTTGGAGGCGGGCTCATCGGGATGGAGACCTGTGGTGCCTTCGTCTCCAGAGGCTGCAACACTACTGTGCTTGAGATGATGCCGACCCTCGTTCCTAACTTGATGGATGAGGAGATGGCCCAATTACTGGAAAATTACCTTATCTCCAAAGGAGTGAAGATCGTGAAAGGCAGCCCAGCGGCTAAGATACTCGATGATGGAAACGGCAACGTGGCTGGAGTTGAGACAGCTGATGGCCAAGCGGTTGAGGCTGATATGGTTATATTGGCCATCGGTGTGCGTCCAAACACTCAGCTAGCAGTGGAATCAGGGTTAGAGATAGGACCTACAAGGGCTATCGCTGTCAACGAGTATCTTCAGACCAGTGATCCAGATATCTTCGCTGGAGGCGACTGCGTCGAATGCACACATATTATAACTGGGGAGAAGGTTTTCGCCCCGCTGGGAAGCACAGCCAATAAACACGGCAGGGTCATCGCCGATAATATCGTGGGGAATGAGATGAAGTTCCCTGGTGTAAGCGGTACAGCTGTCTTCAAGGTGCTTGACTGGAACTGTGGGACCACTGGTTTGACGGAGAAGAAAGCGACAAGCCTAGGCTACGATGTAGTCACCACTATCACCCCAAGATACGATTACAGCAGCTATATCCCCGGCTCCAAGTACACCATAATCAAACTCATAGCCGATCGAGCCACATGCAAGGTACTAGGCTGTCAAGTAGTGGGTGAGGGAGACGGAGTGAAACGCATCGACGTCGTCGCCACGGCTATCAAGTTCGGTTCAAACGTGAAGGGAATAGCGGACCTTGATCTGGGCTACGCTCCAGCCTATAGTACCGCTATCGACGCGGTCCAGCACTCAGCCAACGTGTTGAGGAACAAGATTCAGGGGATCGCCCACGGAGTAAGTCCAATCGAGTTTAAGGCTAAACTGGATAGCGACGAAGATTTCATACTACTCGATGTCAGGGACCGTGATGAGTTCGAGGAGAGGGGCTTCAAAGACCAGCGTGTCAAGAATATACCCGTTGATGAACTCAAATCACGGCACAACGAGTTACCCTTGAACAAGGAAATAATAACTTACTGCGTCATCAGCGTGAGAGCTTATAGCGCTGAGCGGTTACTTCGCGGCCTAGGCTATGAGAAGGTAAGATATCTTGATGGAAGCCTTACCTCGTGGCCCTATCCAGAGTATCTATACTAGCATCGATCTCTTTTCTTATCTTCTCCGCTATCCCTTGATAGTATTCTTGTTTTCTGGGCTTGAAGCGGCCTACGCTGCTGAATCGCAGTGATCCTGCCCTAGTGGGTCTGGGAATGATGTGTATATGGACATGAGGTATAAGCTGCCCAGCGTTAGGACCATTGTTGATGCCTATGTTACTATCGGTGCTGTTCATAGCACGCTGTATAGGTGGGACAATTTTCATCAGGGTCTTCATCAGGTTCTCGGCTGTCTCAGGCTGCATCTCCTCGATGTACTGGGTGTGTTCCCTTGGTATCAACAGTACGTGGCCATCTGCTACCGGGTTGATGTCGAGGAACGCCAAAGTGTGTTCGTCCTCGTATACCTTGTAGCCGGGGGCTTCATCGTCTCTTATCTTGCAGAATAAGCAGCTCATGTTTATTCATCTGGTCTCTGGGCTTTTAACGCATTATATGGGCATAGCTCGACACAGCAAAAGCATTGAATACATTTGCTCATATTGAAATCAGGTTTATCCAGCACCGTGATGGCACCACCCGGACAAATCTTCTCACAGACACCACAAGCCCTGCACTTGGATTCATCGCAGTGAATAGGCATACGTATGTCTATGAACATCTGGCCGTCTTGGTGAATCTCGGGTTTCTTAAAAACCCGTTTTACTGAATCTATTGATTCACCCAGTACCTCGATGTCTTCTAGGCTGGCTGGTCCGATACCTCTTTGTTTAGCCAAGTAATTCGTGCCTACTTCGTTCTGGGGATCCCACCCCATGATGGCAGAGGCTACGATGTCAACTGCCACCGCATCCCCACCTGCTATAATCAATCCAAGAGGCACAGGGTCACCTGAGGCTGGCCCTTCTCCCTCCATGGCGATATGAGCGTCAACGATGTTGAGACGTGTCTGAGACTGGATCGCAGTGTATATGTCCAGCAGTAGGTGGCTGAAGGCTTCCGGGTTATTGCTTACCGTAACGTGATGGTGGGCTTTTGTACCTGCCTGTTGGAGACCGAAGAGGTTTTTCACGGCGCAGGTGAGGGTTGTGAGGGCGTGGGTCTTGAGTTTTGGGAAGCTGATGACTGGGTTCTCGATGGCTGAGGATGGGAAGATGAAGGTGTCCCGTATCTTACCATCTGTGGTTCGTTTCACCGGTGGATCCCTGTCCAGTATCCTTACCTCGATCCCAGCTTTTCCACATATCTCAGCCACATTGTGTGCCTCATAGACCATTTCTGGACGCGTATAGGCTGCGGTGGCTGGGCACTCACCCAGTAAACAATGGCTATTCTGAGCCTTGAGGAGCTCCGCTGTAGCCAAGACTATTCTTAGATCTGTTGTACACCCGGATTCGGGTGGCTCCACGTTGAATAGGTTAGGCTTGAGTAGCACTGTCTCCCCGGGTGCGATGAAACGGTCGATGCCTCCCAGTAGCGTGATGGCTTTTTTAACAGCTTTCTCTATGCCATAATTTGTGCGGGTCACCGCTACTTGGGTCTTCATGAAGGTGTATTTGGTTTGGTTGGTGATAAATTTAGGCTAGGTGGGGGCTGGTCTCCAGTGGCTTTGTCTGTGGCTGTGCCCTGAGCAGGTCGTGTATGTTTATTGAGCCCACTAGTTCCCTGTCTACTACTGGTAGTGTGTCTTGTTTGAACTCGGTCATGATGGTTAGGGCGTCTTCTAGGCTCGTGTTTGGTCTTGCGAGTATGATTTCCTCGTTTGTTATCTCGCTAACCGGTGTCTGGCTGGGTCTGAATCCCTCTGTGTATGTGTAGCGTACCACGTTTTTGAGGTCTACTATGCCCTTGATGTCTTTTCCTTCTACCACGAATATGGCGTCGTGTCCGCTCTGGATCATCATATGGGCTGCCTCTGTGACTGTGGTGTCCATGTCTACTATGGTTGGGTTGGGTTTCATGGCGTGTCTTACTCTGAGTATCATAGCTCCACCTCAAAATCCAGTTTCTTCAACAATTCCTTGTACCGGTTTCTGATGGTTACCTCGGTTATCTGGGCTGCTTTGGCTATCTCGCCCTGGGTTCTGTCTTCTTGGTTGAGTTTGCATGCGATATAGAGGGCTGCTGCTGTGATGCCTTCTGGGGCTCTGCCTATTGTGAGGCGCTGTTCCGCTGCTTGGTCTAGTACTTTTCTGCAGAGTTGTTCTGTTTTTCCGCTGATGCGTAGCTGGTTGACGTATTTTGTGATGAGGTTGTCTTTGTCAACTTGGGGTACGTCGGGTTGGAGTTGTTTGTATAGGTGTCTGTAGTTTCTTGCTGCTTCTTTTCGGCTGATTGTTGCTGCTTTTGCTACGTCTTCTAGGCTTCTGATTACTTGGCATTGTCTGCACGCCATGTAGATGGCGCTGGCTACGACTGATTGGATTGTGCGTCCTCTGATCAAGCCTTGTGTGACTGCTTTGCGGTATATTACTGCGGCTGTCTCGCGGGTGTTTTGTGGTAGGTTTAGGTCGTCTGCTATGCGTGTTAGTTCGCTGAGGGCTTGGGTGAGGTTGCGTTGTGTGCTGTCGCTTGCGCTGGTGCGTCTTTGCCATTTTCTTAGTCTGTATTGTCGTTGTTTTTCTTCTTGGGTTAGGCGTCTTCCTGTGGCGTCTTGGCTTCTCCAGCTAATGGTTGTGCTGAGTCCTTTGTCATGGATTAGTGGTGTGAGGGGTGCTCCTACTCTTGTGAGGTTTTCTGTTTGTTGTGGGTCGAAGGCTCTCCATTCGGGTCCGTGGTCGATGTGGTTTTCGTTTAGGACTGTGCCGCATTGTGTGCAGATTTGTTCTCCGGTGTTGGGGTCTGTGACGATTTCTGTGTTTCCGTATTCGCATTGTAGTTGGAGGGCCATTTGGTTTACCTGTGGGTAGGGTTTATTGTTTTTTGTTTTTATTGGCTTGTGTGTGTTTTTGTGCTACACTTGGGGTGTTGGGGTCGGTTGGTGGTGGTTCTGTGGTTTTTATTATAATATGCAGGTCGTTATAACGCGGAAAATAATTCTTTTATTTCCTGCTTTTGTCGCTGTTTTTTGTGGTTAGCGGAATAGTTGTTTTTTGTATTTGTTTTTTTGTTTGTGTAGTTCGTTGAATAGTATTTGGTATTCGTAGAGAAGTAGTTCGTATTTTTTGAGGTATTTTTTTGCTGTTTGGCTGTTTTTTCTTATTTGAATTGTTTTGCCCATTTGTTCTGGGGCTTCGATGTTGATGATGGCTTTTCCGTTTGTGTCTTTTAGGTCGTGGACGTATTTCTGTATTTTCATGTATCTTTTGCTGATGTTGATGCGTTTTACCTGGTTTTCTATCTCCATTATCTGGGTGAGTGCGTGGCTTCGGTTATAATCCATTATAGTATAGTGTCACTGGAGGGTTAATGAATGTATGTTATTTGGTGTTTCCTTGTTCCTGGTGGTAGTTATCGATTATTTCCTTGATGATGGTGGCGTCGCTCGGGTTTTCTATCAGGTTCTTAAAGTCTCTTAGTTCGCCTAGTTTGAACCCCGAGTAGGCGCCCAGAACCCAGCCTATGATCATGACCAGGTACCATATGTCTCGTGCTACCCAGAGGTTTGTGGTTAGGAGGAAGAATGGGAACTCGAAGGTGAACCTGTTCTGGGTGACCCTGATGAGTATTATCTCTAGCTGGTATAGGCTCGTGATGATTAGGAGGGCGCTGAACATAAGGCCCATGATGGATTTGGCGTAGTATCTGCGTATAATTTTGCGTCCCAGGTTTATCTCCACTGGATTCACCAGTATATTTGTGGCATTAATGTTTATAAAAAGTAATGAACCGCGGCCCTATGATGGGCAGTAGTCCTTGTCTTTTATGACTAGGACCGGTACGGTGCATGTGTCCACTATCTGTTTCGCGACGCTGCCCAGCATCCAGTCCAGGATGCCGCCTTGGCCCCTGTGGCCTATTACTATGAGGTCTGTGTTCTTGGATGCTTCCCGGATCACTGGGACCGGTCTGCCGTCGATTACTTTGGCTGTTATCTTGAGTTTCGGGTATTGTTTTTGGATTCGGTCCAGTTGTTCTTTCTGTATCTTCTCCAGCGCCTTGTGCAGGTCATCCTGGTACTGGGGGAGGTAGCTGGGGGTGGAGCCCTCGATGGCGATGGGTGGGAGGGGCTCGGCTGCGCTTATGATGATGAGTTCTGCATTGTCCTGGGATGCTAGGTGGGCCGCGTAATCCAGTGCCTTTATGCTTGAGTCTGATCCGTCTACTGCGACGAGTATTTTATTGAACATACGGGATATTATGTGGCGCGGTATTTACAGGTTAGCGGTTTTTTGAGTACTGTTTTTAGCTCTCTGTGAGTATTTTCTCTACCTCTCTGGTGGTGAGTATCTTGGCGCCATGTTTTCTCCAGTCTCGTTTGCATGCCTCTGATTTTACTTGGTCTAGTTCCTTGATGGCGTCACTGACTATGATGGTCTGGCGCCCTAGGTCGCCGGCTATAAACTCCACGGCTTGGTTGACGCATATCTCGGTCACCACGCCGTAGACTATTACTAGGTCTGGTTTGAGATGCTCCATGAAGTGTATGGCGTTTGTGTTGGTTCTTACGTCGTTGTCCTGTTTCTCGAATATCACCTGTCCCGGGTAGTTGATGGCTTCCATTAGTTGGGCTTCAGTGAGCTGTGCTGTTGGTATGTATAGTGTTCCTTCATTGAGGGTCTCGGGTATCTTATGCTGTCCCGGCGTACCGTATACACAGTGGGGTGGCCAGTCCTTGAACTCGGGGTCCTCTGGTAGGTGGGCGTCCACGGAGCCACATAGCCTTGCCTTCTCGGCGCCTAGCCGTGTCAGGGTCTTGAGGTTGGGTTTTAGCTCGTCTGCGCCTGGGACGCTGAGTTTCCCGGTGGGTTCCATGAAGTCTTTCTGGGTGTCTACGTCCCAGAGGATTGTTTTCTTCATCTCGGTTCTCCGTTTGAGTATTTTTGGGTGAGGCTCTCTGTGAGTCTCTGGAGTTCCTCGCCTATGTGTAGCCTGTAGGGTTTATCTGTGTATACTTTTTTTGCCTCCTCTGGTAGCCGCTGGACCGAGTCATGGCAGTAGGCTCTTATCTCATCGATGGACTGGGGTTTTCTCAGGAGTCTACCATCCTTGACCGCCTGCATTAGCAGTGGTTCGCCTTCAACGTATTTCCCTTCGAGTTCCAGTACATCGTACAGGTATTGCCCGTCATCTATTATCCTGTAGACCTGTTTTCTGCCTGGGTAGGTTCTCTTACTCTCGGAGAGCTTGATGCGTGGACCCGTGTTGTCCTCGACGAGTTTATATACACCGGATAGGGCTGCGACGGGCTTGGCTGTTATCATCTCTGTGCCTACCCCGTAGAAGTCCACTGGGGCTCCATCCCTGGTGTAGTCGTGGATCTTGTACTCGTTGAGGTCGCTGCTGAGCACAATCTTAACGTAATCCAGCCCCGCCTCGTCCAGGATCTTCCTCACGTCATGAGATAGGTCCTCCAAGTCACCTGAGTCAAGGCGTACCCCCAATAGTCGTTGCCCAGCTGCCTCCATCTCTTTCCCGAGGATTGCTGCCCTGCGTGCTCCCTCCAGTGTATCATATGTGTCGATGAGCAAGACGGTGTTCTCAGGGAAAGTCTTGGCGAATGCCCTGTAGGAATCGAGTTCATCCGTGAAACCCATTACGAAGCTATGCGCCATGGTGCCGGAGACTGGTATGCCGTATTGTTTGCCCGCCTCGACGTTGCTAGTGGCGATGACTCCCGCAATATAGGTGGCTCGTGCTCCCTTGATGCCTGCGTCGGCTCCGTGGGCTCTCCTGAGCCCGAAGTCTATTACCTTGGCTTTGCCTGCGGCGTGTACTATTCTGCTGGCTTTGCTGGCTATCATGGTCTGGTAGTTTACTATGTTGAGGAGTATGGTTTCTATTAGCTGGGCTTGGCTTCGGTTGGCTGTGACCCTTATTATCGGTGTGTTGGCTGTGAAGGGTGTGCCTTCCCGGATGGCGTGGATGTCCCCCGTGAATCTGTAGTCCGCTAGGTATTCTAGGTAGTCTGGTTTGAAGAGTCCCGTGGTATGTAGGTATTCTATGTCCTCTGGGGTGAACCTCATGTTGCATACGTGGTTGAGGGCTTCGTCTATGCCCGTGGCTATGAAGTAGCCCCAGTCTTTTGGCAGGCTTCGTATGAACATCTCGAATGTGGCTGTTTCCTCTGATTTCCCGTTATCGTAGTAGGCTGCGTCCATGGTTAGCTGGTATAGGTCTGTGAGTAGCGCATTGCTGGGTTGCGGTGTCAATGTGGTCAACTTCTCTGCATCATATTGTTTTCTCTGGGTTATAAACTTCGGATTATTTTCCCTGCTTCGACTGTTCTCGGGTGCTGGGTTTATATTCCGGGTCCTGTGCCTGATTCTCTGTATGGTCCCGCGTCGCGGGTTATGGTTTTCTAGGGGAGGTGAAATGTTTTTGGCTGGTAGGCAGTGTGGCGTATTGCCCAGTTATACCGTGGATGCTCAGAGTAGGTGTGTGAAGTTCGTCGAGTGCAGCATGTCAGGTAGGGCTGGGGATGCTAGATGTGTGGCTAGGGCTCAGAAGTAGAAGGCTTTTCGCCGGGAGAGGGATTTGAACCTTCGTGACCTCTCTCCCCCTATGCTAATAGGTGTGGTGCTCTTTTTCGTATCAGTGGCTTCATTTCCTGGATGGTCTCGTGGGCTGCGGTTTCTGCTTCCTTAATGTCGGTCCTCTTGTTGACTGTGGAGAGGTTGGGGTGTCCCAGCAGGTAGAATC
>CAZVMT010000062.1:0-13802 GCA_964628765.1 uncultured Candidatus Bathyarchaeia archaeon
TCGCGAGACAGGTCGGATTTTATTTACTGGGAGTGTTGGATGTCTGAGGGGAAAGGGTGATTAGTACGAGAGGAACATCACGCTGTGGCCTCTGGTGAACCGGTTGTCTGATAAGGCACCGCCGGGTAGCTACGCCGCGTAGGATAAGAGCTGAAAGCATCTAAGCTCGAAGCCTCTCCTAAAAATAGACATCCGTACCTTCGGGTTGGAGAGCTCCGGTAGAAGACCGGTTTGATGGAAATGGGGTGTAAGTGCCAAGGCTTTGGCCGAGGTATTCAGCCCACATTCCCCAATAGCTCAAAAACACCAGCTTAAGAAGTTGATTTACTGTTCTCATGGGAGAAATCGGAGCCGTACATGGTTGCCAACGTATTTTCATACAGCAATTTAGCCTAGCGGTAGCTAGAGTTCAATGTTTCATGTAACAGGCATTGTTTGTGTATTTATGACCAATAAGGCTTGTAAGCATGTGTAGTTAGGGTCAAGATTATTATCGTATGCTTCTGTTGCTTTGAGTGGTGATTATTTGAAGGTTAAGTTGGGTGTCTATGTGCCTGTTTATGGTGGATGGTTGAGAGGAGTAGAAAACGAGGATAATGAAGCCTCATACAGTTACGCGGAGAAATGTGTTCAGATGGCCGAGGAGATTGGAATCAACTCTATCTGGGTTGCTGATCACTTGTTAAACCCCATCAAGGGGCCATCAAGTGGCTCTCTCGAAGCATGGACGCTGCTAACAGCCTTGGCTGCCAAAACCAAGTCTGTAGAGCTATTTCATACTACGCTATGCCAAGGATTCCGCTACCCAGCGGTATTAGCAAAGATGGGTGCAACACTTGATGATATTTCCCAGGGCAGATTCAGGTTTTCAATAGGAGCAGGCTGGTTTGAACAAGAGTTCCGGGCCTATGGGGCGCCTTGGCACGACCATGACACCCGCATTGAACGTGCGAGAGAGCAGATCGAGATCATAAAATCCCTTTGGACCCAGGAGGTCACTGATTATAAGGGAAAATTCTTCGAGATCAAGGGCGGGATCCTTGAGCCTAAGCCAATCCAGAAGCCGCACCCGCCAATCTGGTGGGGTGGACAATCACAGAAGTCGAGGATGCTTGCGGCTGATCTAGCTGATGGATGGCTCATGGGAGCGTCAACATTGGAGGAATCCAAAGATAAAATCGCTGATATGAGGAATCTGCTTGAGGAGAGAAATAGGGATGATTTGATGTACGCTATTCCTGGTAGAGTTTATATCGGTGACTCAGATGACGCTGCCAAAGACTATCTTAAAGGACTCGTTGGGGACAACGTAAGTCTCTATAATTCGGTTATTGGCAGAGGATTCATTGGGTCACCCGAGACCATCGTTGATAGAATCGGGCTCCTTGAGGATCAGGGATTCACTTATGTGATATTCCGGATTTCGCCTGCTCTGGATACCTTGAACAAAATAGAACAACATATACTCCCCCTACTGTAGAGACTGAGTTGGAGCCTATGATTTTCCATAGACAGGAATGCATGCTCCTTTTATTTCGTCAGCTTTGTCCGAACATAGGAATAGAATTGTCTCCGCAATCTTTTGTGGGGGAACCCATTTGCTAGGATCGGCTTTTGGCATCATTTTTCTATTTGCCTCGGTATCGATTGTGCTCGGCATTATACAGTTTACATTGATGTTCTTGTCTAGGAGTTCCTCAGCCATTGCTTGAGTCAAGACCCTGACGGCTCCTTTACTTGCTGCATATATGGCTGAACGCTTTTTTCGTCCTTCTCTGGTGCTGCTTTTAGCTGATATGTTGACTATTTTTCCATAGTTTTTCTCGATCATATAGGGTAGGACTGCTCTACAGCATAGAAAAACAGATTTCGCGTTCATATCCATCATCTTATCCCATACATTTGGGTCTGTTTTTTCAAGGGGTTCTCCCCCCATCCACCCCCCGACTATGTTTACGAGAATATCCACATCGCCGTGTTCGTCAATGGCTTTTTTTACTAATTGACTGCAGTCTTCGGGTGAGGTGGCGTCTCCTTCAACACCCATCAATTCTTTATTTAATTCACCTAGTGAATCACATAGTTTATCGTATTTTTTTTGAGTGTGATATAGTGCCACGACTTTTGACCCGTTTTCGAGAAATGTTCTTGTTACCACTGAGCCTAATGCTCCTGTTGATCCCGTTATTATCGCTACTTTTCCTTTAAGCATCATTATCTCCTATTATGTTGGGGGAAACATTGCTTATAGTGGTTTCAAAACATCTGGGATCAGTCCTTGGCAATGCGTGCACCTGAAAAATAATATTTTAATCCTCATGTAAGAGGTAGGTTGGATTTCCTGCGCTGGTAAAATATTCGATAATAAAGTCTCATTTGACATATCTAGAAATACAATTAACGTAGATTTGTGCTCTTGAAGCTATGTTTTTTGGGTTAGTATCTGTAAAACGACTGCGCCAGCGATGCCGAGTACTCCAAGTACTGTTGAACCCATACCATACCCGTAGAGGAGTAGTAACGTGCCTCCTAGTCCAGCGGATATCATGAAGCCAAAACTATCGGAAGCAGCGTGAATGGACATCATAGTGCCACTGTATTCAGGGATTAGGGAAAGCGCATAACTGCTTGAAACAGTAATCATTATCCCCCCTGCAATACCCGCGACTAATGATAGGAAATATGCTACATAGAAACTTGGAACCCTGAAAACAAGTATAGTAATAACCCCGATTATTCCCGTGCTGATTAATAGAGCCGTTTTTTCACCGGTTCGGTTCACTAATCGACCAGCCGAAATACTGCCTATTACAAAAGCCACTGTTATGAAAACGACGAGAGCTGAAATCATGCCTGGGTCTATGTTATATACTTGTCTAAAAAAGGAGGGACCATACACAGGGTAAAAATACCATACACTATAACCTAATATCGTGCATAGGAGGCACCCGATGGCTGATTTGTTCCTTAACAAATTCATATACCCCTTGAACAGGTCTTTAAATGATGTTTGGCTGTTGGAGCCAGTGTCTTGACTTGGTATACAGGCTCTACACATTAGAATAGTTATGACACCTATTGGAGCTATTACCACTAGCATTGGTAGTTTCCATCCTAAATATGAGAGAAATCCAGCAGCTAGGATTCCGAGAAAGTAAATTACCATCATTCCGCTCACCGTATAACCGATTACGGAAGTGTGTCTATCTGGAGCAACGTGTTCGCCTATTAGCGTATTCACCATTGGGATTACGAGGGCGTTGCCGATGCCGACAAATGCAAAGACGCCAATTAATAATAGTAAAGAAGAAGAGAAGAAAGTAGCTACTGCTACAAGAACAAATAGCATGATTCCAGTGAGCAGCAGTGATTTGTGATTATATTTTACGCTTAAAACTCCCATAATTAGTCCAAAGAATATGCTGAGCAGTCCTGATGCGGTGTTTATTTGACCAGCCACCCCGACCTCAACATTGTATGAGAGCGCTATATCCACGAGAAGAATTCCAGCCATAGCCAATGGAAGTTGTGTTAAGCCCCTTGATAATACGAGTGTCAATATACCAAATTTATCAATTTTTTTTTCTGAATTAGTATCATTTGACAACAAACTTAAAATCTAATATTATTTGCAATTAAAATTAATAAACATGGTGGTTGAGGAAATCCCGCTATTTCAAGGAAAAGAAACCTATAGCTTAACTCCTATTTTTGTCATTATTTGGCGGGGATTGATCCACGTTTTTGCATAGATCAAGATCGGATCGAGGCTGTTCTGGGGCTGGTTTTTTGTTTGGAGCCTGTTTTCTGGCTGGGAAGGTTGACCCCCCCTCCCCCCTAGTAATTTGATTATTGGAGGCATCTATTCTTGTTTCAATAGTAGTGGGTTCCAGACCATTCAACAATGAACATGGCCATCATAGATTGACAAGCTTCACCCAGCGATCTGACCTGTATAGATGGGAGAAACCTCTCTGAGGAGACTAGATTGTTTCTCTCCTCAGTATCCATTCATCATCCATGTACACTGACGCATAGATGAATAATAGATACGCTGCGATAAACATCACTGACTCAAATACATTCTGCCTAAACATCAACACATAGTACCCGTAGAAGAAAAACATGGCACCGATTATCGAGTAATAGGGAGCGATTCGTTTTAAGACGTTCATAGATTCACCCCATTCAATTGGCTCTTGATGAGCCAAAGACTTTGATTTGACATGAGCACAAGTTTGAAACCTTTTTTATAAACAATTTTCTAAGAATTCACCTCAAAGTAGTGAATATCACCGCGTAGAGTTTTCAGGTTTTTAAAACATCCTTCCCCAGACTGATCTATGGACCCTGAACTGCTTGATATGTTGGAGGAGCGTATCCAATCATTCCGAGATGAAGCAAACATCAAGGCTCTAAGAGAAGCATACAACAGGTTCGTTAACGCTGATGACTCTGTGTCTTACTCCTTCCTGATTGGTAGTCTTTATGGTTCATGTCTATTCATCAGAGACAACTATTCATCGAAAAAGCGAAGCAAAGAAGATGAGAGAGCCTTTAACGAATGGTTCTATTGTCACTTAAAAGGATTAGATCTGTCGATAAAATAGGGGTTTGATCTGCGTTACAGTGTGACTTGGATATTATCCCCGATCCGCTTGCATTTAATCTCTATACCTAGAATGTTTTTGTATAATCCCGTAAGATACGATTCAAGGAAAATAGCCCATTTATTCCCATGTTTATTCCTGATAAACAAGTAGGGTTCTTCAGCATCGTGGAAAGATATACTAAACCAATTGTCGTAATCCCCTAATGTCTTTATAATTTCCATGACATTCTCTTCATTTACCTCTTTGCCTCTCATCAGCAGTCTCTGTCTTGGAGTCGTAGAGCCAGCGTTATATCCTATTTCCGAGAGGGTGTCCTTGTCTAGATGTTCCAAAAACTCGTTTAAAGTATGTGGCTGTAATGCTAACTCCACAAATCTATCGGCCCACCGATATTGATTAAGATAGTCCTCGACTAAAGTCTCGAGTATATAGCTCACTGTAACTCCTTGTTTTTCCGCCTCAGCTTCTAGCTCATTGTTAAGAGCCCTGTCTACGCGGAAACTCCTTGTGGATGCTCGACCCTCTCGCTGTATGAAGCTCATCATTTCGGTTTATTGAGTAAACGTTATATTAATTTAGCGCAAAATAGAGGACAAGATATCTTGTCTATCTCTCTTTGTTAATATTTATTATGATATTTTCTCCTATGATCTCACTTTTCACGTCTATTTTTCCTATATTTTCTAGAAGAGCGGTTATATAGGCTTGAACAAAGATGCCCCACTTTTTACCAAGTTCTTGATGTATATAGAAATAATGAGTGCTCTCGTTAAACTCATCAACTTTAAACCAGTGGGCATATTTTCCCATCTGTTCTGTTATCTGAAACTTCACGGTATCTAATGTTAAACTATCTCCCCTTCTAAGATATGACTCCTCAAATGTTATTTTGGCTGATTTTCTTGACAGTTCCAGAAGCTCCTCCTCACTGAGAGAATCGATTAACATCTTTATCGTGCTTGGAGAAAAAATTATGCTCTCAAGTTCCTCCGCCCATCTATAAAAGAGTATATAGTCTCGTAAAATTATCTCTAGTAAACTGCTTACTGATGTTCCTTTTTCTTCTGCTAATTTGACCAATGCTTTATCCCACGCTGTGTCAAGCCTAAAAGATCGAGTTACTGCATTTCCTTCTGGTTTAATTATCGACAAATAGCATCCGATAATACTCCGACTTTTCAAGAATATAAATGGGGATCATTATTTTAAGTGTAATACAAATGAATAATTTGTATTATTTCATATAATGATGAATATAGAATATAATGCATATTATATATGGATATAACAAAATGGAGTTAAAACATAGATTATAATAAGTAATCTGAGTTTGAATACATGAGAATCAACTCAAATTGAATTATATTTGTGATGAAAAATGATGAATGATATGATGATGCAGAAAGATTTTGCCCCTCCCAATACGATAAATGAACCGGTTACAGAATGCCCCGCATGTCACTCTACAACACTAATAGAAGATAACGAGACAGGAGAGGTGATATGCGCCAACTGTGGGCTCGTCATCACAGAGAAAGGTGTGAGCCTCCGACAGGATTACAGATCATTCACACTAGCTGAGTATAACGAGCGCAGCAGAAACGGCTACGCCTTATCAAACAAGATATTCGACAAAGGTCTCTCAACCACCTTCATCGATAGCCACGACTCCAACGGGAAGAAACTGGACGTAGAGACAAGGGATATGATGCGACGCCTCAAGAAACAGGATCAGAGAGCAAAGGTCAATGAGTCATGGCAGAGAAACCTTAAGATCGCTCTATCGGAGATGAGCAGGGTCTGCAACGAGCTTCACCTACCAGATCATGTACATGAAAAATCAGCTCTGATATACAGAAAGACCCTCAAAGACGACTTGGTGAGGGGACGATCCATAGACGGCTTTGTTTCTGCGTCGATCTACGCTGCCTGTAGGATGAACAAGTTGCCTCGGTCCATCGCGGATATCGCCAAAGCCGCCCACCTGAGCGATCATGAGGTAAAATACTATTATCGCCTACTGGTGAAGGAGCTGGACCTGAAGCCACCCATCGATCACCCAACCAAGTTCATCTCAAGCCTAGCCTCCAAACTCATGCTCAATGGGCCTGTCGAGGAGAAATCCATAAAGATACTCACAATGGCCAGAGAGCAGAAGCTCGTGACGGGTAAGAACCCGAGGGGCGTGGCTGCGGCGATCCTGTATCTGGCGTGTAAGGAGACTGGTATCAAGATATCTCAGTCCGAGGTCGCGAGGGTAGCGAACACATCAGAGGTCACCATGAGGAAGCGGTTCAAGGAATATGAGCCCATCATGGAGAGCCTAGCCCTCAACTAGTTTTTTTATAAACTTTATCCCCGTATATAAACACGGTTAACCGATGAGTGCTTCAACCTATTTCAAGGAACAGCCCAAGCCAGATGAGATAAACCAACGAATATATGGATACAGCTCATGGATCGAGGTCCATCTGGACTGGATCGGTGAAAACCTTGAGCAGGCTAGACGATTGTCAGGGGCCGAGGTCATCCCATGCCTCAAGAAGAACGCCTACGCCCATGGGATAGCGCCGGTGACGGCTTACCTCATGAGCCGGGGAGTAAACCGTGTATTGGTTGCGAAGCTCTGGGAGGTCAAGGCTATTAGACGCGCTGGGCTGAACTGCGGCGTCATCAACATGGACCCCATCTATACCCGTGAACAATACAGGTGGGTCGTGAAGCAACGTGTCTCACAGGTGACCTATCACAGGGAATCAGCTGAGATGATAAGCAGGGCTGCCTCTGAGCTGGGTATCCCCGCAGGTGTATGGGTGAAGGTGGATGCTGGGCTGGGACGGGTTGGTGTCAACTGGCGTGATGCAGCGGACCTCATCGATTACATCGCTGGGCTACCCATGGTAAGGGTCGAGGGATTATTCAGCACCCTGCTTGAGGATGACATGGATTTCAAGCAGATACAGCGCCTCAAAGAGGTGAAAGAGACACTGACCAAGCGAGGAGTAAACATCCCAACCCTGAGCATCGCGAGCAGCCATGGCATATTCCTCCGCCCAGAGAGCAGCTTGGACGCCGTGAGACCCGGGGTCATGTTATTCGGCTGGTATCCGGTACCAGAGACAAAGGAGACAGGAGTAGAGCTACATCAGGCTCTATGTCTCAAGGGGCGATTGGAGCATGTTAAATGGGTGGATGAGGGAACCCCGTTGACATATGGTGGGGCATTTGTGGCTCCCAAGCGCATGAAGGTGGGCACCATGCATATGGGGTACAGCGATGGTTATCTCAGGCAGCTGAGCAAGAAGGGCATCGTCAATGTTCAGGGCAGGATATGCCCTATCATCGGCGGGGTCAGCATCAACCACTTCATCATAGACTTATCAGGAACCGATGCAGAGACAGGTGACATCGTTGAGGCTATAAGCCTAACCGGTGCCAACGATGCACATAACCTCTGTGAGATAGCAGGCGTGGAACCATATCAGTTGGCTGTGTGGATGAGTCCTCTGACGCCCAGGGTCTATTATCTTGATGGAAAACCTGTAGCATTGGTTGAGCCTGAGCTGGGTTAGATCGCTTACTTTATACTGATCCCCTATCTTTGGATTGAAGAGCTGCATTGAATAGTATAGAGGCGTTCGACCTTGTGAAGAGCTTCAACGGCTTCAGGGCAGTTGATAGCCTCAGCTTTAACGTTGAGGAAGGCGAGATTTTCGGGTTACTGGGCCCTAATGGAGCCGGTAAGACTACAACCATCCGGATACTCTCTGCATTGATATCTCCAACATCTGGTAGAGCAGTCATCAATGGATACGATGTACAGGATGACGCCTTGAAGGTACGAGAGAGCATCGGGATATTAACAGAGTCTCCCAGCCTCTATGGCAGGTTGACCGCCTTGGAGAACATGGAGTTCTTCGCAAAAGCCTATGGTGTAATGGATAAAACTGAGAGAGATGGGAAGATTCGTGAGTTATTGGATTTTTTCCAGCTATGGGATCGCCGAGGCGACCCAGTAGGCCAATACAGTAAGGGTATGAAGCAGAAACTGGCTATAGCACGTGCGCTGATACATAGTCCCGAGATATTGTACCTGGATGAGCCCACCTCTGGGCTGGACCCCAAGTCAAGCAAGGACATCAGGGACCTCATGGAGCGACTCACAGAGAACGAACACCAGACCATACTCCTCTGCACCCACCGCCTTGAAGACGCCGAGAAGCTCTGCGACCGTGTCATGATCATCAATAAAGGCAAGACCATCACTGTCTCTTCGCCTCGTGATCTTCGAAAGCGTTTCAGCAGCGGGCAGGAGGTCCATGTAGGCGTCACAGAATTGGGTAATGACCTAGTCAATATGGTACGTGGGCTGTCCATCGTAGTGAACCTGACCGCAAATGAGTCCGAGAACAGCCTCTCCGTAAGCCTAAGGACCGAGCAGGATACACCCCTGCTTGTGCGAGCGCTGGTAGAGTATGGCGCAGAGGTGCGGTATGTCAAGCCGCTGGAGACGAGTCTTGAGCAGGCATATCTTGAGTTGATGGAGGAGGAGCAATGAGACTAGAGAAAGCCATGCTGGTCTTCAGGAAAGACTTCATCGAGATATCAAGAAACAAGGAGGTTCTCCTTCCCATGCTCATCCTTCCCATAATCTTCGCGGTCCTATTACCCGGGATAAGCGTCCTAGCCCCTGAGAACATCAATACTGGTGTTGATCAAAGCGTCATGCTTGAGAACATCATCTTCTCCCTACCAGAAGAAATACAGGCCCAGATCTTGGCGCTCACACCCGTTCAGCAGAACATCTACGTGATGCTGGTCTACTTCTTCTCGCCCTTCTTCCTCATCATACCAGTGATGAGCAGCAGCGTGATAGCAGCTGATAGCTTCGCTGGGGAGAAGGAGAGGAACACCCTTGAGGCTTTACTGGCTACTCCATTGACTGACGCTGAGTTGTTGCTCGGGAAGATACTGGTTAGCTTCATACCGGGGATGGGTGTGACCATCTTTGGGTTCCTCCTCTACACGGCGACGACCGACTATTTGACATATCCAAGCTTTGGAATGTATATCATGCCAAACACTCCATGGCTAGTACTGATACTCATCCTCGCCCCAGTGGTATCATTACTGAGCATCGGTTTAACCGTCATCATATCCTCACGAGTAAAAGGATTCAGGGAAGCCCAGCAGCTCAGCGCCATGCTGGTGATACCAATCATAGGGCTCCTGTTTGGGCAGTCTTCAGGATTCCTTATCCTGGGGAGCAGGGTGATGCTCATCATGTCCCTGATCGTCCTGGCTATTGACCTCGTGGTGTTCAGGTTCGGGTTAGCATTATTCCAGCGAGAGAACATACTCGCAAAGTCAAGATAAAACCCCTTTTTTAGTAGATATCGCTCTCTGCCAGGTGCCAGTTCCTGATGTGGCTCAGCTTCAAACCATTCCTGTAGACGGCTCCTTCACGCTGCTCAGTGCCCCTCAACGCCTTCATAATAACCTGATACCATGGGACCACCTCGAACCCCAGCCTCCTCGCCGTTCTCTGACGCTCCCCACCCTGCACAGTATCCATCTCAAAAACCGTAGCGTCTCTGTGGCGCTCAGCCAGGTTCTCCACTATGCCTCCTAGGTGCCTGTTTATGAGACCCGGATTGTAGTCGTTGATGGTTAGTGTGGTCTTCTCTCCCTCTGTCACCTTGTCTGTTACTATGTAGCCGATATATTCTCCATTTGCTTGTACTCCGAGGGTCTCTATTTTCTTGAATGGGTGTTCCTGGGTTCTCCAGCGGAGGTAATCCAGTGATCTGTTCAAGTTGTATAGCCGAGATCCCTCAGCCCACCCCATATACAATTCATGAAGCGTCTCAACGCTTATGGGTTCAAGCTCAACCCTCTGCCCCCTGTTCTTCTTCACATTCTCGGGCTTGAGGAAACACTTGTTCATATCATAGGCAAGCTCAGAGCCAGCCTTGCGTGCTGCTCCGGCTGCCTCAACGAGGTTGAAGCCCATCAAGAACTCAGCATCTAGTGTCTCTTTTTCCTTTTCCAGAAAGATGAGTGTTCGCTGGAATAACCCCCTGCGCCTGTGTTCCTTGTCTACGAATCCATCGCAGCCTTGTACAGCCCTGAATACCTATTTTCCCCGCCTGATCTCGATTGGGAGAAAGCTGTTGAAAGCCACTGGGCCATCAGTGATGTGCTCGACTACGGCTATTGGGGTGAACCCCAGATGGTTTGGGTTTTTAACCCACTTCCAGTTATAGACGGCTTCGTCGTACGCATCATAGAGGGCCCTGTTCAGCCCAGCGATATAGGGTTCAACATCCTCCTCAGTGAACCATCGCACACTGTAATCTTCAGACAACTATACTGAATACGAAACACTCCTACTTAAGCAAAACACAGATAATTAGACTGAAAAGAGGCGTTTTTAGGCTTCTTTTGTTTATGTAGAGATTCGTTATAGTTTATGATCCAATTAGGTAATAATCCTGAAATCTCCTTAAAAGGAAAAAACAGGTCATCTCGCCTGTGAATCAAAGAATGGAAAGTTCAGATGAGAAAAAAATCTACTGCAATAAATGCGGTAGCGAGATGCCACAGGGAGCAGACTTCTGCGAAAACTGCGGCGCACAAAGAGAGATTAAAGAAATACGATACGTGAAATCACGAGGCTCAGGGTCCAGCCTAGGAAAGGCAATAGCGATTATCGCTGGCAGCTTATTCATACTAATAGCTGTACCAATCCTGTTCAGCGGCGGCGCCCTAATGGGTGTAACCGACTTCTTCGACCAGGGTGGCGGCTATATCGGCGTGGACAATATCGGCTTCGTGACCAGCACACAATTACTGGTAGCCAAGGAGATGGATATCCACATAGATGACTATGATGGACCACCCCAGTGGCTATGGGAGCCAGACATCGGCGACCTTGTGACAATCAAGATCAAGGCGGAAAGCAACACGGGTGATAACGTCTTCATCGGTATAGTAGAGGCTGGTGACGGCTACGCTGTCCTAGGCGATTATGCCTATGACCAGATCAGCGAGTTCAGGATGGAGGATACGAGAAGTCGCTATCCATACATCGAGTACAGGCATCACTCAGGTGAGACCCTGAATATCACGCCTGCAGAGCTTGATATCTGGGTGGCTGAGGTCAGCGGAAGCGGTGAGCAGACGCTGACTTGGGCACCTGAGTTGGGGAACTTCTGGTTGGTTATCATGAATGAGGATGGCTCAGCAAACGTGAATGTTGAAGCCGGCGCAGCCGTAAAGATGCCCATACTCAGTAACATTGGCAGTGGCCTATTCGTCGGCGGATTGGTGCTGCTGGCCTTCGGTGTAGCTATCGTGTATTTCGGGGCGATAAGGCCCAGATAAACGGAGAGAAAAAGTAATGTACTGTAAGAAATGCGGAAACGAGATCAACGAGGAAGCAGAGTACTGTCCCAAGTGTGGAGCACCTCAAAACGTGAGCGAGCTAATGCTTGCAAGCACGGGTGAGAGGATACTGGCTTGGTTGATAGATGGTATAATAGTGGGCTTCGTAGTAAGCGCCCTAAGCTTCCCTGGGATGTTCTTCCCCTTCCACGCGCCGTTCCTGAATCTCAGTCTCAACAGTATAGCGCTGTTCCTCTACTGGACATACACAGAGGGGACGACTGGTCAGAGCATCGGCAAGAAGGTGATGAAGATCAAGGTCACAGACCTGAATGGTGAGCCGATAGACATCAGCAAGAGTATGTATCAGGCTCTGGGTAAGGCATTCCTGCTGCCCCTGGACGTCATCATCGGGTTGATAGCCTACCCTGATATGGACCAGAGGCTCTTCAACCACCTCAGCGAGACAATCGTGGTCAAGGAATAGACCACTCACCCATCATTTTTTATCTAACCCTTTGACATTTTATCGGGAACCATTATGGAAGTAAATTGTCAAAATAGATCGCGTAATCTAGGAAACTGTGCATGCACCTCTGATACATGTGAGAGGCGGGGACTCTGCTGTGACTGCGTCGCAAACCACCGAGCAAATGGGAACCTACCAGCCTGCCTAAGACCAGCAGATTAATCGTTTTACTGTATTTTTTCCCATTTGTGTTCATTTATTCATCGAATCTTGGTTCACCGAACTTGGTGATGTCCATGATCTCTACGCTGTGTCCCTCTGGGTCCTGTAGTATGGCGCATTTTCCACACCTGATGTCGAAGGGTTCTACCAGTATTGTGTATCCTTGGTTCCGGTACTTTTCAAGGAACTCTAGAACGTTGTCTACCTGATAGCTTACATTGGGATCAGGCAAGTTCTCGTCGCAGTGGAGTACAAGCTCTGTGTCGTTTCCCGGGAATAGGAGCCCGATCATATGGTGTTCCTTGTCTGTCCAGCCATGTTTGAGACCCATTACGTTGATGTAGAAACCCGCGGTTTTCTCCAGGTCCTTGACCCTGAGGAGCACCGCGTCTATCTTATTCAGACCCATTGAGAGTATATTTGATTGGGCATTATTTTACATGAACCCTAGATCTTGGCTACGTTGATGGTCTCGGGTGCAAAGAGGTCCACTGCCTCAAACCGGTTCTCTACTGTTCCCTGCTCCACGGAGTAGTCGATGAAGGTCTGGAGTACCCTCTGGTTCTCCTTGAACCCGTACTGCCAATAGTCATCACCCATGAGGCGTCTGGTCTCCTCTATCTCCGATATAACCCATGGGAGCATGTATCGGAGGGCGCTCTGCTTTGTGATCTCCTCCTCGCATCGGCGCTTGCTCTCCACGAACGCCTTGTAGAGGCTGTAGGCGAGCCATGGCTGCTCTTCGTATATCTCTCGTTTGATTACCACAAGGTGCATTATGGGGAATATGCCTGTCCGCTTGTAATACTCCACCTCAACAGGCTTGTAGTCCGGGAAAAGGCGTGCAACGTTGGGTGAACCCTGTCTGTAGCAATCTGGCTCACGGGCACCGATCAATACATCGATCTCGCCCCGGTCCAGCATCTCGTTGAGGGTCGCTGTTTCGCTGTGGGTGACGCTGAGCCCCGGTATGGTCGGTGTCTTCACTCTTTGTTTGCGTCCAGGTTCATTTAGTCCCGCCGTGTACCACTTCATGTCTGTGGGCTTGACACCGTAGTCATGTTCCAGGAGTCCTCTGATCCATGTGTTTGCTGTCATTGTATAGTCTGGGA
>CAZVMT010000063.1:0-13570 GCA_964628765.1 uncultured Candidatus Bathyarchaeia archaeon
CGGCTGGTGGGTGAGCCTCTACAAGCTGCCCCACAAGAGCTACATGGGCAAAGCGGTCTACACCAACAAGGTCCCAGCCTGCGCCTTCAGGGGCTACGGGAACCCACAGATCACATGGGCAGTCGAGACCTTGATGGATGCCCTTGCTGAGAAGATCGCCATCGATCCCCTCGACTTCAGGCTCAAGAACTACATCGGCGAGGGAGACCTCTTCTGGGGACAGGGACCCAGCGTACAAAGCATCATCGAGAGCTGCGGCGTTGAGGAGATACTCAAGACAGGCGCAGAGATAATTGGATGGTATGAACGTCCTAGGGCAGAGGACCAATCTGGAAGACACCGGCGAGGCATCGGCATGGGCCGAGGATACCACACCAGCAGCGCAGGGGCACCCGTACCGGGAAGCGTCATAGACTTCGGCGGAGCTATGCTGAAGCTGAACGAGGATGGCACTTTCGACTATATCTCAGCGCTCATGGACCACGGTGGGGGCACCATGGATGCCAACGCCAAGATAATCGCCGAGGAACTCAGCGTCCCCCACTACATGGTGAACATCGTCCGGGCAGACACAGGCACAACAGTATACGATGTCTGCACCCACGCCTCAAGGGGCATCTACAGCGGCGGAGGCGCCGCCCTAAAGGTGGCTGGGCAGGTAAAGGAGAAGATCAGGGCAGCCGCAGCGCGTTCACTGGACGCCTACGGGCACGCCCTCAGATTCCGATGGGACCCAGAGCGCCAACAGGCAGTGGTATATGCTCAGGGAGTAGAAGGCAGGGAAATCACTCTCAAGGAGCTTGCCTATGAGATGAGGCACAAGAACCTTGGCACCATCGCAGCCATCGACAGCTATAGGCAGCCTGCTTGTCCCCCGCACTTCACGGGTTACTTCGTTGAGGTCGAGGTGGATACATGGACAGGTAAGGTCAAGCTCGTGAGGGTCATCGCAGGAGCTGATATCGGTACCGTGATTAACCCCAAGCTCGCCATGGGTCAGATCCATGGAGGCTTCGCTCAGGGCTGGAGCATGACAGTGAACGAGGATACACCATACGACACCAGTACCGGAGACCTATTGAACCACGGCTTTATGGCCGACTACAAGATACCTACCCCACTTGATCTACCTGATCTAGAGGATTTCCACGTCTTCTTCGCTGACACCTATGAGCCCACTGGGCCCTTTGGGGCCAAGGGGATAGGTGAGGGCGCGTTGAATCCCGTTGCTGGGGCGATCGCAAACGCCATCCAGAACGCGATCGGTGTGAAGTTCTATGAGCTACCCATCACCAAGGACAAGATTCTCGCAGCGCTACGCGAGAAGGAGGCAGGGCAATGAGCATCAACAAGCAGAACACCCACATCATAGGTAAGCCATTCAGCTACCACCAGCCTGAGACAGTGGAGGAGGCAACCAAGCTGCTAGCTGAGTTACCGGACTGCAAGGTGATAGCCGGTGGTACAGATCTTGTTCCTAAGATGAAGCAGCGGCTGCTGGAGCCAGTCAACGTGGTCAACCTCAAGAAGATATCCGAAATCGTCGGCATCAAAGAGACTGGTGACGGTATCTGGATCGGTGCAGCCACGAAGCTGAGAGCCATAGAGAAGAGCCAGCTGGTCAAGGAAAAGATACCGTTGCAATACCTCGCCACCAAGACCATCGGGAGCGTCCAGATAAGAAACATGGGCACCATCGGGGGAAACGTGTGCAACGCTTCACCTGCAGCAGACGGAGCCCTCGGACTCGTCACGCTAGGAGCCACTGTGCATATCGCGGGTAGCAATGGCAGGAGAACCATGCCCATCAAGGAGTTCTTTACTGGACCCGGAGCCTCTGTGCTCGCTAAGGATGAGATCGTGACTGGGTTCACTGTGCCGATCATGGGTGATGATACTGGGTATCACTTTATCAGCATAGGTAGGATGGCGCTGGACATCAGCACCATCAGCATAGCCGTCACCATCACAGAGAAAGACGGTAAAGTCGCTGAGGCCAGCGTTGCACTGGGCAGCGTAGCCCCTACTCCATTGAAGCTACCTGAGGTGGAATCCTACCTCACAGGCAAGGTCTTGACTGATGAAGTCATCTTGGAGGCAGCCAAGATGGTGAGTAATGGCATTAAACCCATCACGGATATCAGGGCATCAGCCGAGTACAGGAAAGAGGCAGCAAAGGGAATGGCCATGGAGGCATTAAAAGTGGCATGGATGAAGGAGGCACGGCAATGAAGATCAATATAACCATCAACGGGAGACCAAGAGACTTCGACGTAGAACCAAGCAAGCTATTGCTGAACCTACTCCGAGACGAACTAGGGCTTACTGGTGCAAAATACGGGTGCGGTATAGGCGAATGCGGAGCCTGCACTGTTCATCTGGACGGTGAGCCTGTCCTAGGCTGCATGACATTAGCCGTGGACTGTGACGGCAGGTCTGTCGAGACCATTGAGAGTCTCAGCGATGGAACTACGCTGCACCCGATTCAGCAAGCGTACCTTGATGAGGGAGCAGTCCAGTGTGGCTTCTGCACACCAGGCTTCATCATGACCACCAAGGCGCTGCTAACCGAGAACCCTGAACCATCCGAGGCCGAGATACGAAACTACCTCAAGGGCAACCTCTGCAGATGCACAGGCTACGTCAACATCGTCCGCGCTGTCCAGAAGGCGGCCCATGATATGCGATGAAGACCACAGCCATAGTCCTAGCGGCGGGCAAATCCAGCCGCATGGGCACAAATAAACTACTTTTACTGCTCGATGGGAAAACCATCATTGAACATATCCTCGATAATTTAGCCAACTACGAGACTATTGTGGTTACAGGTCATCTCCCAGAGGATATAGAACCCATCATCAAGAGGCATGGCGCCAGAATCGTGCATAACCCTGATTATGAACAGGGCATGACAACCAGTTTCAGAGCTGGACTCAGAGCGTTAGATGAGGACGTTGACGCTGTTTTCATGGTTCTCAGCGATACATTCGGCTTCAAGCCTTCCTTGCTTGATGAGATGGAGCTTAAACTGGCTTCAACTACCGCCCTCTTGGTGAGCCCAATCTATGAGGGTAGACGTGGGCACCCCGTCCTCGTAGCATATGAGTTATTCCAAGAGTTTCTAGGGCTGGGTGAGGGTGAGACCATGAGGGATGTGGTGCTGCGTCACGAGGACGAGCACGAGTATGTTCAAGGAGACATTTGGACTAGGATCGACTTGGACACTCCAGAGGATTATGAAAACGTGAAGAGGCTCTGGGCTACTCGATGCTCCTAGCTTGTCTCTCGTAGTACCACCACTGTCTTCCAGACCAACCAGCCAATATCAAACCAGCAGCGGTGATGATCTTAGCAATCAACACAATCGTATTGTCACTACTGAGAAACCAGATAACCCCACCGAGGATGAACCCAGCCAACCCGATGGCGTAGTTTCTCCTGTAGGGCTTCAAGGCTTAGCCTCGTTTCTGTTGGATTAGCTCTGCGACTATGCTGATGGCGATCTCCTCAGGGGTCTCGGCGTCGATCTCAAGCCCGATGGGTCCCTTGATCTTCTCAACCACAGCTTCATCGAGTCCCTCTGCTTTGAGTTGCTTCACATGTTCCCGGCGCTTGTTTCTGCTCCCGAGGAGTCCGATGAAGGCTGGTTTCGCCTGTGCAGCGTATCTTAGCCCATTTATCTCGAAACCTGTTTCTCCGTGGAGCATCGCAACGTAGTCGCTGGGTCTGATATCGACCTTCTTGAGGCTCTCAGGGTATTTTGAGTCGATTAATGTCATCTCTGGGAAGTTCTCAGCCTTTGCAGTGTCCGCGTCATCTACAACTATTACCGTGAATCCGCAGTCCTTCGCGTATCTTGCTACTGCTTGGGCTATTAATCCGCTGCCCATTATGACTAGTCTTGGGTCTGGGGTTATCGGGTCCATGAATATCTTCACCTCTCCACCGCATTTACTATCCACGGGTATCATGCCCTCACGGGCTGGGATACCCATCGCGAAGTGATATGAACGAGGCTTACCCTCCTTCATCACCTCAAGGGCTCTGCTCACCAAGAGCCGCTCCATCCCACCTCCACCTATGGTGCCGATGGCTTCTCCATTGCTGGTTACCAGCATCTTGGCTCCTGGGTCTCTGGGTCCTGAGCCATCCTTAAAGTAGAGTGTGCAGAGGACGGCTTTTCTGCCCTCCTCAAGTTCAGCGTTTAACCGTTTGATGATCTCTTGTTCACTCAGGGGCTATCCGCTCCGCGGCGTCGAGGACAGCTTCGATGATCTTGGTGAACCCAGTGCAGCGGCAGATGTTGCCCTCTATGCCGATCTTCACCTCTTCCGGCGTGGGCTGAGGGTTATCCCTGAGCAAGGCATAGCTGCTGATGAGCATTCCCGGTGTGCAGAAACCGCATTGGATGGCTCCGTTCTCGATGAATGCCTGACGTAGGTCGATCATCAATGGGTTATGCTCCAAGCCTTCGAGTGTAGTGATGTGTCTTCCCTCTGCTTGTGGGGCTAGGATTATGCAGCTGGTCATCGGGAGTCCATCCACCAGTATGGTGCAGGCTCCGCATTCACCGTGCTCACAGCCCTTCTTAACGCTCTTTACACCGAGTTCATCCCTAAGCATATCTGTGAGGCTTGTATAGGCTGTGGTCTCTGCCTCTGTTTTCTTGCCATTTAACTCGAATCTGACCTTCATCTTGCTCACCTCATCCTCTCCAAGGTTGTCTGTATGGCTCGCCGCATCAATACTGGGCACATGTCCTGCCTGTACTCGGCTGTCCCACGAACATCCGTGATGGGCTTCACATAATCCCGGACAGTCTCTGATGCCTCCATGATGTTCTCTGTTGTCAACTCTTTCCCTTTGAGCATATCCTCTGCCTCTGGCACTCTGAGCGGTGTCATGGCTACGCTGCCGAAAGCGATACCAGCGTCCACACATACATCATCATCGACTTGGAGATACACTGCTGCGCTGACCACTGATAACGTGAATGCCTTGCGTCTTCCTATTCGCTTGTAAGCGCTACATGAGTTCTCTGGGGGCACTGGTATCCTTATCTCGGTCACCAGTTCTCCGGGCTCAAGGCAATTTATCTTGGGTCCAACGAAGAGCTCCTCGATGGGTATGATATTCGTGGCATCAACGGACTGGACAACTATCTCAGCATCATGGATGATAAGCGGACAAGCCGTATCCGCTGCGGGTGAAGCATTCACGATGTTTCCAGTGATGGTGCCCCGGTTCCTGATCTGTGGGCTGCCTATCCTGCTCACCGCGTCATATAACGCTGGGATACCAGCTGTCAACGGATTCGCTGCAACCTGTGCAAGGGTCGCCGTTGCCCCGATCTTGATGAATCCCTCCTCTTCCTTAATGTAGTTGAGTTCCGGTATCCTGTTGAGGTCCACGATGTGGCTTGGGTAGCATACAGCTTCCCGCATCGATACCATGAGGTCCGTGCCGCCTATGATGGGTTTGGCTTTATCAAGGTCGTTAAGCATCTCCAGTGCCCCAGCTAGTGTGACAGGCGCATGGTACTCAAACTTTGGAATAGGATTCATTGCTCATCCTCCTTCAACGCCTTGTGCATGGTCCACGGCCTGATGGGTATGGTGCTGAATCGTTTACCAGTGGCGTGATAGATAGCGTTAGCAATGGTGGGTACGATGCTTATGATGGCGGGTTCACCCACGCCTTTCGCTCCGAAAGCCCCATGCTTGTATGGCTTCTCAATGATTATACATGGCTCTATCTCGGGTGTGTCGAGGCTGCTTGGTACCACGTAGTCTGTGAAGTTGGGGTTGATGACCTTACCCTTGCCGTTGAGCTCCATGTTCTCCATCAACGCGAATCCCATGCCCTGGCTGATGGCACCCTCGATCTGGCCCTCAATGATCATGGGGTCGATGGCCTTTCCACAGTCCATGGCAGGCCATATCCTTGTCACTCGTATTTCCCCTGTCTCAGTGTCAACCTCCACCTCGGCTACGGAAGCAGCAAAAGTATAGACACTGTAGTTTACGCCCAACCCTGTCTCGGGGTCGAAGAAACGTTTGGGTGCCTTGAAGTAGCCATACGCTCCGGGGTCATAGCCCCTCATGTACATCTCTTCGGCTAGTTCCTTGATGGGTATGCTGGTCTCAGGGTCTTTCTTATCGTATGCTTTGCCTTCGATTAGCTCGATTCTATCCTCTGGTATCTCGTATAACTCTGCTGCGCAGGCGATCATGTTCTCTCTGAGCTTCAACGCAGCCTTCGCAGCGGCAGTGCCACCCAGCATCAAGCCTCTGCTGCCGTGGGTTGGCTTGGCGTTCAACGTGCTGTCTGTGTCTGGTAGATCGATGACTATCTTCTCTATCGGCACACCGGTGATCTCTGAGACTATCTTGATGTGCCCGAATGGGCTTCCCTGACCGATCTCAACGATGCCTGTGCGATAGTTGATGCTACCATCCTGGTTTAGCAACAGGCTTGCTGCGCTCCAGTCCGGTGTACTCCTGCTAGTACTGATACCGTGGTAAGCTAATCCTACGCCGTATCCCCGTACCTTTGTCCCATCCCAGACTGGCTCACGGTGCTTCGCCCATTCCGATGCGTCTCGGACCGCTTCGAGGCACTCCTTGATGCCCACGCTGTGGTCCAGCACCTGGTCACATGTGGTCTTGCTTCCGACAGTTAACACGTTCTTGAGCCTGAAGTCAATGGGGTCCATGTCTAGCTCGTAGGCGAGTTTATCCATCTGCTGCTCAGCTGCGAAGTGGAGTGCAAGGTCTCCGAATCCCCTGAAGCTTCCCCCGTAGACCTTGTTGGTGTAGATTGCCCGGCCGTCGATGCTGCAGTTGTCTACCTCGTAGGGTCCCGCTGCGTGGGCTGTCTGTCTCCAGAGCCAGAATGGGCTCCTATTCGCATATGCCCCACATTCCAGTGTGATGTCTACCTCTATTGCGGTTACTTTACCCTGTTTGTTGGCTCCGCTGCGGTACTTGATTCGAGCCGGGAACCGTTTGTTACTGTAGGCTAGGCTCTCCTCCCTGTTCCAAATATGAGCCACTGGTTTACCAAGCTTCGTCGCGGCGAAGGCAGCATATGCAGACACCAGTGGTCCTTGATCATCTTTTCCACCAAATGCTCCACCCGTGAGTGCCTGAATTATCTGCACCTGATTCAAGTCCCACCCCAGTACGTGGGCAACCTTCTCCCTACACAAGAATGGGCTCTGGCCATTTGCGATGACGGTTACCTTACTGGTTCCATCTGGGATGGCGTAGGCTGCCTCCGTCTCGATATAGGTATGATCTTGATATGGGCTCCAGTATGTGTCCTCGACCTCAACGTCTGCCTCCTTGAAGCCCTTCACCGCGTCTCCTTTCCTAATCTTTGTGGTGACAGCGATGTTACCGCCCTCGTGAATATCCACTGCGTTCTTGGCTTGGGCGGCGTCAATATCAAGGTAGGCTGGAAGTGGATCATAGTCAACGTGGATGCTCTCCAATGCATCAGCCGCCGCGTACTCATCGCGTGCAACCACTAGGGCTATCGGGTCACCGATATAATGCACCTTCTTGTAATTCAGGAAAGGCTGATCGGGTAACGCGTAGCCGATCTGGTTATTCCCAGTGACATCTGCGCCTGTGTAGATGGCCTCGACTCCCGGTATCTTCAACGCATCAACCATGTTAATTGAGTTGATCTTGGCGTGTGCCATGTTGCTCCTGAAGACCCGTAGGATGGATGTGTCTCTGGGCACATAGTCTGCGGTGTAACGCGCTTTACCGAGTGCCTTGTCTAGGGCATCGGTTCTTATGACGTTTTTTCCTACGACTAGGAAGTCCTTCCTACCCAGAATGTCGGTTAATATCTTATCGTACTCCAAGGCGGAACATCCATTAATAGTTGAATACCGTAGGGATGATTAGCTAAATAAAAGAATCTCCCAGACTATCCCAGAAATTCTTCGTGCCCGCTTCCAGAACAAGCAGCTTGGTCTCCCTCTTGAATAGGTTAAGGACCGTATCGATCTTATCCGTTCTGCAGAGAATCAGCAGCCTTCCCCCACCCTGCAGGGCGTCTACGACTTTAATCAAACCCGGGTACAACCCGAAGCCCCTCGACTCAAGGTGCCCAAACTCATCAACGACCACCAGCGTCTTCTCATCCATCAAGTGAGCAGCCTCAATTAGATTATCATTAGCCTTCTGGAATGTGTCTTCATTATACACGAAAGGGCCCCTCAAGGGTTTCCAGTTGTCTCCCGAGACCATTGAATCCTTGTAGACCATCTTCTGGGTTGTTCCCGTCTTGGGGAAGAAGGCGTCGTATCCGACGGTTTCCCTGTTTCTCATTACTCTTCGACTGATTACCCCGTAGACCCTGTATCCGTTGACCTTGGCCCTATCAGATATCTGCTCTGCTCGACTGGATTTCCCTGAACCAATGGAGCCGTGCACGATTAATATCTGGGAGTTCAACTCGCACAAGAATTACCATATCTATTTCTTGAGTCTTCTCATCAAACTCAGTCGTGTCCTTTTTTAACCCATTAGACGAGTCTCATAGTGATCGATTTGGCTTTCCCCGGCTTTATCCGCAGTAAAATCGTTTGCACCATTGGACCCGCATCTAATACACCAGAAATCCTCGACAAGATGATAAACGCAGGCATGGATGTCGCAAGGATCAATATGAGCCACGGCTCACCTGATGAGCATAGACCCGTCATCGAGCATCTTCGCGAGGTGGGTAACTGTGGTATATTGATCGATCTGCCGGGCCCCAAGATTAGGCTCGGGGAGCTCTCCACCCCATTCACGGTTGAGGATGGATAATCACTACATTTCACAACCAAGAACATCACTGGGAACAGAGACGAGCTTCCCATAAGTTATGATAAGCTTCCCTCTGAGGTGGAGGCTGGGGGGCATCTCTTCATTAATGATGGTATAATTGACGTTGAGATAACCGAGATCGACTCTGATAAGCAGGGTTTCTCGGCTCGCGTGGTCTCGGGGGGTGAGGTATCTAGTAGAAAAGGCATCAACGCTCCTGGGGCCAAGCTCTCGTTAAAGTCTCCTACTGAGAGAGATCTGATGGGGGTTCGTTTCGGTGTCGAGATGGATTGTGACTGGTTTGCAGCCAGTTTCATCAGGTCCAAGGAAGACGTTGAGATCATACACAACGTGATCAGGGATAATGGTGGGGATCAACCCATCATCAGTAAGATAGAGCATGGGGAAGCAGTGTACAACATCGATGAGATCATCGACGCTAGCGGGGGCATCATGGTGGCCCGTGGTGATTTAGGCATAGAGGTGCCCCCATGGGATGTACCCCTTCTCCAGAAAAAGATCATAGAGACCTGTAACCTCAAGGGGAAGCCGGTTATAGTCGCTACCCAGATGCTTGAGTCCATGATGCTCAACCCGAGACCTACACGAGCCGAGGCAAGCGACGTAGCCAATGCTCTGCTTGATGGGGCGGACGCTGTGATGCTTAGCGGTGAGACAGCGGTGGGCAAGTACCCTGTTGAGACCGTGAAGGCCATGAATAGTATTGGTATGGTTGTGCAGGAGCAGATCTCCACACGGGACCAGAGCGAGATGAGGGGGCTTCCCCTATCAGATATCATAGGTGATTTGGCTTCGAGGGCTGTCTACGCTGTTCAACCCGCTGCCATAATCGTTGTCACGCGTAGTGGCTTCAGCGCCTTGATGGTGAGTAAACACAGACCCAAGGCAAGCATCCTCAGCGTCACCAAGGATATCAGGGTGAGCCGCCGGATGCACATGTATTGGGGGGTCAACCCCATTGATGTTGTCTGGACAGATGACAGGGATGAACTCATCATCAGAGTTGTTGATCGTAGCTTAGAACTGGGGTATCTTTCTCGCAATGATGTCATCGAGGTTGTCTCGGGTTCTACTCTGATAGCTCCGGGGTTGACCACCACATTGGAGATTTTAAAGGTGCAGGATATCCTCAACAGGGCTGGGCGCAGAGACTAAGTTTTATCACCCTATTTCACCCATTTCATTGTATGAGTTATCAAACACCATCATCTGCGGAGCCCAAGCCCCTCAAGGAGAACGAGATCATACTCGTCACAAGCGGCGACCTACGGCTCAGCGCCAACAAGGAGTGCTGGCCAGCCCAGAAAGCCATGGAGGAGAAAGTAGCCAAGGTCTTTGAAAAGGAGGGCTACAAGATCACCAGGGGCCATCCTTATGATCCCGTGCTGGAGCATGGCTTCATCTGGAATCAGCGTATGGGAATGGATGTATTCAAGAGGATACCAAAAGACACCCGTGTCATAGTGGCTGAGGCGGTCTGGCAGTACAGCCACCATGTCCTCGCTGGATTGCGAGACCATAAGGGGCCCATATTGACGTTGGCCAACTGGAGTGGACAGTGGCCTGGCTTGGTGGGTATGTTGAACCTGAACGCGAGTCTTACCAAGATGGGTGTTGAGTACAGCACCATCTGGAGCAAGGACTTTGATGACGATTTCTTCCTCAAGGGCATCAGGCAGTGGCTCAAGGAGGGAAAAATAATTCACGACACAAGCCACGCACGCCCACTGGACCCAGCGAAGCTACCCAAAAAAGAGGCAGAGCTAGGAAAAGCATTGGCGAATCAGCTCAGGCACGATAAAGCCGTGATGGGTATCTTCGATGAGGGCTGCATGGGAATGTACAACGGCATCATCGAGGACGAGCTACTAAACCCCCTTGGGGTCTACAAGGAGCGCCTCAGCCAGAGCGCCCTAGTAGCCAAGATGAGAACCGTAGGCGACTCCGAGGCCCAGAACATCAGGGACTGGCTCGACCTCAAAGGCATGACCTTCGTCACTGGCACAGATGAGGCCACGGAGCTAACTGATAACCAGATACTGGAACAGTGCAAGATGTATATCGCCGCCACAAGGATAGCAGACGAGTTCGGATGCAGCCTCATAGGAATCCAGTACCAGCAGGGCCTCAAGGACATGGCTCCAGCCAGCGACCTAGTAGAAGGATTGCTGAACTGCAGCGATAGACCCCCCGTGCATCATGAGACTACTGGTGAGGTTCTCTACGAGGGAAAGCCACTGCCTCACTTCAACGAGGTGGATGAGGGAGCCGGACTCGATGCCTTGATCACCAACAGGGTCTGGACAGCGATGGGGTATAACCCCGATACCACTCTCCATGATGTCAGGTGGGGGGACAGGTACAACGGTGAATATGTCTGGGTGTTCTTGATAAGCGGCAGCGCACCACCCACCCACTTCAAGGGCGGCTACGAGGGAGCAAGCAGCATGCGGCAGCCACCAATGTACTTCCCAATGGGTGGAGGAACCCTCCGAGGAGACTCCAAGCCCGGTGAGATAGTTTGGAGCCGCGTATATATAACGCCTGATGGACTCTACGCGGACCTCGGCAGGGGCACGGTGGTTGACCTTCCAGATGAGGAAACTCAGCGTAGATGGAACGCCACAACACCTGAGTGGCCCATTATGAGCGCTGTACTTCATGGAGTATCCCGTGACCAGTTCATGGCGAAGCACAAGGCCAACCACATACAGGTAGTCTACGCGCCAAGTGCTGATGACGCTGATAAGGCGTTGGCAGCCAAGGCAGCCATGTTCCACGAGCTAGGCATCAAGGTAAACATCTGCGGCGCCGTAAAGGTAGGTTAGGGCTTTGCACGTCATCGCTGTTGACCTGGGGGCAAGCAACGGCAGGGTGATGAAGTGCACCTACGATGACATGTTCAGGCTCATGGAGGTGCACCGGTTCCCCAACACCCCAGCACAGCGAGGCAAACATCTTCACTGGAACATCCAGCAGCTATGGCGTGAGACCATCAAGGGAATAGACTGGGCAAGCGATGGAGCCCAGAGCATCGGAATAGACACGTGGGGCGTGGATTTTGGGTTACTGGATGCTCAGGGGAACCTCCTAGAGGACCCTGTGCATTACCGTGATCCACGCACCAATGGTATGATGGAGTGGGTCTTCAAACGCATCAACCGCAGAGAAATATTCGACAAGACAGGCATCCAGTTCCTAGAACTAAACACACTGTATCAGCTTGCGAGTCTCTCAAGGAGACGCAAGTCAATCCTACGAAACGCTGGGACTTATCTCGGGTTCCCAGACCTATTCAACTACTGGTTAACCGGACAGAAGAAAGCCGAGTACAGCCACGCAACCACTACACAGTGTTATAACCCTGTTGAGAAGCGCTGGGAGCCTGATATTCTTGAGGCGATAGGTGTCCCGGTTGAGATATTTCCCGAGATAGTCTATCCCGGGGAGATACTTGGAACCATGAAGGACGTGAATGTCTCTGTTCCTGTTTGCCACGATACGGGTAGCGCTGTGGTATCAGTCCCAACCACTGAGACTGATTTCGTCTATCTGAGCAGCGGCACATGGAGCCTCATAGGAACCGAGACCAAGGCACCCATCATCAACGATCAAGTATATGAACTGAACTTCACAAACGAGGGAGGTGCAGAGAAGACCACGAGGCTACTCAAGAACCTCCCCGGGTTATGGTTCGAGCAGGAGCTCCTGCGTGAATGGACGGGCAAGGGCTCACATGTAACCTATGATGATTTGAACCAGTTAGCCGAGGGCACAGAGCCATTCAGGTCAATAATCAACCCAGCCGATCCACGATTCACAGCGCCCGGTGAGATGACACCAAGGATTATTGAGTATTGTAGGGAACACGGTGAGGCTGAGCCCATGAGCATGGGGGAGCACATAAGATGCGTCTATGATAGTCTCGCATTGAGTTATTACCTTGGCTTGGAGCAGTTGGAGTCAATAACGGGCAAACGTTACGGTGTGATTAACGTGATCGGTGGGGGCTCATTGAACAAGTTCCTTAACCAGCACACCACTGATATCACTGGACGCAAGGTAATAGCTGGACCAGTGGAAGCAGCAGCTCTGGGCAACGCCATTATGCAGTACAGGTGCATCGGGTTGCTACGTGACGTTAATGAGGCTAGGGCTGTGCTCAAGGAGACCCTTGAGCTTCCAGTGTATTACCCTGAAGATGGCTTGGGGTGGGAAAACGCCTATAGCCGCTATCTGGAATTGATTAAACAATGATAATTGGCATAATGTCTGATACCCATGACCGGGTCCCATACATCAAGAAGGCGATAGACCGCCTCAAAGAGGAAAGAGTCAAACTGGTTCTCCATGCTGGTGACTATGTTTCAGCGTTCACGGCCAAGCCCTACGCGGAGCTTGATGTACCCCTTATCGGTGTATTCGGGAACAACTGCGCCGAGACCGAGCTATTGAAGCAGGTCTATTCAGAGGTAGGCTGTGATCTCAGGGGTTATTTTGCTGAGGTCGAGGCTGATGGGCTCAGGATCGCGTTACTGCATGGGCACAGGAAACAGGATGTAGACAGGGCATACAGCGGAGGCTATGACGTGATCGTCCGGGGGCATACCCACAAGCATTCGATCTCGGAGGAAAACGGGGTGCTGGTAGTCAACCCCGGTGAGGTCTGCGGCTACCTAACAGGCACCAACAGCATCGCCTTCCTGGATACCGGTAAAAGA
>CAZVMT010000064.1:0-13491 GCA_964628765.1 uncultured Candidatus Bathyarchaeia archaeon
GGGGAGGGGGGTCAGCCAATCCCAACCCAGGAAAAGCCCCCAGCGATAAAACCAGACTAAAAACGGCTTATTTCCGATCACGATCTATACCAAATGCCCGTCTAATCAACACCAAAAAGCGTCACGGTAACGAGTTTAATCCCGTGAAACGCCAACAGGCGGTCTACGCAATACGTATATATTCAACCCGGCTCCCCACTATTCGCTGAACAACATGCCCATCTGTGAGATCTGCGGAATGGAAGTCCAAGAAGTACAGGAATGCACCGAGTGCGAATCAAAATTCTGTGAAGAATGCGGAGACAGCAAGCAGAAACTCTGCTACGACTGCCTCGGATGGACAGACGACGTGGAAGAAGACTGGATCGAAGACGACTTAAACTGACCACCTGATTTATCAACAAGTTAAACAAATCAAATAAGACAATGAAAAAACCAGGGCAAGGGGCGGCTTATAAAAAAACCATCCTTGCCCTTCTTATTATCCTAGTAGTAACCCAACTATCAACCACACCCGCCAATGCAGCCACCTCCACACTCACAGGCACCATACTGGACGAGGCAACAGGTGAACCTATACCAGACGCCAAGATTACCATCAACTACAGAAGATACGGCAGATACTGGTCCAACAGATGGAGCAGCTACGGCTCAACAACCGCCGACAACGAGGGAAAATACAGCATAAGGTTCGAGACCGACAATGAGTATTGGATAATAATAACCCACACAAACACAGCAGGAGAACACGACTACGTGCCCTATGGAGTAAACTACAGGGCATCAGATGAACAGGTAACAGGTGACTTCAGTCTCATGCGGTCAGCGACCATAAGCTTTGATGGTCTAGCATACTTTATTGAAACCACGGTCATACCCGAGACCACGTTTAGGATACTCGAACCCACATCAAACGATATAATCCCTTATGGCTCCATGAATCTAGTATATGGGTCAGGCTCAGGGACGGTGTCAAGTCAACTGGGTCTACCCACCAACAGAGTATATGTACCGTCTGGTATGAGCTTCCTGATAGAGGCCCAGTCCTATGTCTCGTATGGGGGAAAAAACATCCAGAGAACCCTCATAATAGATGAATTCAACGAGACAACAATGGAGCCTCTGCAATTCGAGGAAATAGACCTCCGCAGCCATGTTCTACCACAGGGAATAGCCACACTGCAAAATGAGACCAGCGTAGTTGAATCACTCATCAACGCGAAGGAAGATGAAGGCTTCTTCCTAGCAGTAGAACGACAACAGATCAGTAAGATCAAGCAGACCACAAACGCTGCCATACAGCTAGTTGAACAGGAACGCTATGCAGAGGCTTTCACCAAGTCAAGGGAGACCTATGTACTGATCTCTGACCTCAAGAACGGCCTCAACAATTTGTTACTTGATGCCTCAAGGTCAGTGTATATCCTCATCGGGTTCATAGCGTTGACGTCAACCCTCATAGCCAGCCTATTATTCGAGAACAATATTAGGAAGATCACCTCCTCACTGGCGTTATTCATCATACTCGTGCTATCGCTTTACTATCTGCACCCGGGTTCACAGGTAGCCAGCTTTGAGGAGCTCATAAAGGTCTCGGCTTTATCCCTCGCCTCGGCAAACATCATCATGCTTGCCCTACCCATGTTCATGAACAGGTCATCCTCTGGAAGAGACGTTTCATTGGTCAACATGACTGTACCTATCTTCAGCATAGCCAAAAGGAGCCTACGGCGAAGGAGGCTGAGATTCGCGTTAACCCTCACAAGCGTACTGCTGCTTGTGGCCAGCTTCATCAGCCTCACGAGCTTCACATCAGGCTACGGGCTCAGCTTCACAAAGACAACAGACACTGTATTGAAGACCGGGGTAATGATTAGAACTCCAGACCCGCCACTAGAGATAGCGCCTGCACCCTTCTGTGGAGGAATCGGTGTATCCGGTCCACTGCCACTGGATGAATCATTGCTCCAATGGTATCATCAGATGGATGAGGTAAACTACGTGGTTCCACGGTACGAGAACTACGCCCAGCGCCAATACAGGGAAGCATATAATCCCATCGCGCGTATCGGTCGAACACCAATCTTTGGGATAGTAGCGATAAACCCAGAGATGGAGGCAAAAGTCAACCGCCTAGACTCAGCGCTGGTGGAGGGAAGATACCTCGGAGATGCTGTGGGAGAGGCTTTAATCTCAGTTGGATTAGCTGAACGACTGAGTTCATCGATTGGGGACTCATTCTCGATGACATCCCAGGAGAAGACCCATGAATTAACCATCGTGGGACTACTAGACGACGAGACACTCTCAGATCTAACAGACATCGATGGAAGATCCATCCTACCCCAGAAGATAATCGAGTGGGAGAGGGTTGAAATGGATGGCCCAGACTTCGTCGTAGAGGCCCTCGCGCCATGCAGCCCAGATGAAGTGATATGGATTAACTTTGATACTGGGGAAAACATGTCAGCATTATGGCTGCTGCGTATTAACCTCTTATTGCAGGAGGACGTTGATGTGATGGAGTTCGCGCGATCAACTGCCCTGAACAGGGGGTTTAGGTCATGGGCTTCAACACTGACAGGCGTCTACTTAGCACAGTTAACAGGATACTTCGAGGGAAAGGGGTTGCCGATAGTGATCCCCTGGGTCATAGTCGTCTTGAATGTGGTGGTGACCATGATGAATGCATATTATGAGAGGCGCCACGAAGTCATGATCTACAGCAGCATCGGGATGAACCCCAGACATGTATCAGGCATATTCCTCGCAGAGGCCGCAGTAATCGGAGTCATCGGTGGGTGCATCGGGTACCTGCTGGGGTTGAGTGCATACAAGATAATCTACATTCTCACGCCGGCGCTGCAAGTGAAACAGAAGGTCTCTGCCTACTGGAGCGTGGCGGCTATAGGCATCAGTATGATGGCTGTGCTCGTGGGTGGGTTATCAGCGCTTAAAAACAGTACATCGATCACTCCAAGCCTGAGGAGGCGATGGACCATTGATAAGAAACAGGATTCATCAGATGAGACACGGATAGTGATTCCTGTACAGGTCTATGAGGAGGAAATAAACGAATACATCGCGTTCATCAGCGAGAAACTGGAGCATGCCAAGAATGGCAATGACATGATCGTGAAGATGCCCAAGATGACACAGATAGGTGAACATAGCTGGGAGTACAGATTCATCTACTGCTCAGCCAGTACACAGATATCAGCCCTATACACGCGGAACAGGTTAATCGTGGAAAATGGGCTCGAAAAAACATACACTACCACGCTCTACACCTTAGGTGAAATAAATAGTGTTAAACAGGCTGGTGGATTCATGCGCCAAATCGGGTTGGAGTGGAGCCTGCAACGTGAGGAGGGGAACCATTAATGGGAACTTCTTTAAAGAACATTGAAGGGTTTGATGTAATATGAGCGGCGAAAAGAGGATGGTCTACTTTACCATCAGGGACGCGTACAGGCTGGGCATGGGTTATATCAGGCGCCGCTTCCAAAGAACAGCCATCAACGTGGCATCAATAGCCCTAGCCAACAGCTTCCTCACAAGCCTCATCCTCACAGACCTATTCTACGCCACATACAACGAGTTTCAGGGAGGAAGCATCGGGGTTGACGCGTATCAATACTGGCTGGTAGCGGTCGCGTTAATCGTATCCGTCGTAGGGATCACAAACGCGATGCTGATTTCAGTCTACGAGCGATACCGCGAGATAGGCACCATGAAATGCATCGGGGCACTTGACCAGCATATACTGATGCTATTCCTGATAGAGTCCATCATCCAGGGGGCAGCGGGGGGAGTCATAGGTTTTATCTTTGGTGTAGCAGCCGCTTTATTATCATCTGGGTTCACCACAGGGTTTGATATAATACTTCGAGTACCCGCAGCGTCCCTGCTAACCTACCTATTGGGGACAACCATTCTCAGCGTATTGCTGAGCATCATCGCATCCATGTACCCAGCGTGGAGAGCGAGCAAACTACCGCCAGTGGAGGCACTAAGCTATGAGTTATGATACTGTAATCGAGTTAAGAAACCTACTAAGATACTACACGATGGGAGAGGAGACCGTCAAGGCTCTAGACGGAGTCGATCTAGTCATCGGACGCGGAGAATACGTAAGCATCGTCGGCCCAAGCGGGAGCGGAAAAACAACATTATTCAACCTCATCGGAGGACTCGATAAACCCACAGAGGGAAACGTGTTCATTGACGGCGTGGATATCAGCCAACTTGACGCCTACGAGCTGGCTTGGCTCAGGTGCCGCAAGATCGGATACATCTTCCAGAGCTTCAACCTCATACAGGTCCTGACTGCGCTGGAAAACGTGGCATTACCAACAGTCTTCGCCGGGACACCCCACGATGAAGGGCTACAGAAAGCCGAGAAACTACTAGAGTCAGTTGGACTCCGGCAACGAATTCATCACAGACCAAGCGAGCTATCAGCTGGACAGCAGCAACGAGTAGCCATCGCGAGAGCCCTGGCAAATGACCCAGCCATCATATTGGCTGATGAGCCCACAGGCAACCTTGACCTCCATACAGGTCAGGAGATCATAGATTTACTTCACGGATTGAACAAGACCAAGGGATTGACGCTGGTAGCTGCAACTCATGACCTCAAGATGATCAAGGCAAGTGATCGAAACGTCTGGATGAGGGACGGCAGGATAGAGAAGATAGAGAGACCTTAAACAGCATCTAGGCACTATAATCCATACTTATCCTGCGGATCATTGAACCCGCTAAGTGGACCCATTCTGTCTCACCAAGGCTCTCCATTGTAACACCATATTCTCCGTTGTCCTGCTTGAATACTCGTAACATGTTCTTGGTGTAGAAGTTTCCAGTAGAGGTCTGGAGTGATTTGTATATGAATTCTATACCGGTGTCATCTATTCGCTTTATGCTTGAGGTCACATAGGTAGGATGATTCATTAATGAACGGATCCTGGACTCTACGTAATCTAGGTAATCCTTAACCTCGGTGGGCTCCAGCTTGATGGGTACATCGACCCTCCAAGGCTCATTGAAGCCCCCAGCCGAACGATCCAGTCTCCACCTTCTCATTAAACTCGGCGTAATAACCACGCTATTTCTGAGGGCTGCAAACGCTCCAGTGATTACAGCGGAAATAGCTAGCCCGATGGCGGCAAAACTCCAGACAGCGGAAACCTTCTGGTGAACCTGCAACCCAATGTTCAATATAGCCAGTGACTTGTAGAAACCGAGCCCAATTAAGTATCCCAGTCCCCCAGCGATGAAACCAGTAATCAATGCCTCGGCAACGAATATGCTGGATACCTGAGCGGGGTTCAACCCCACAGAAGAAAGTATCTCGATCTCATTTCTCCGCTCGTAGAGGCTGTTGAGCATGGTGACGACTACGTTGAGCACCACGATTATCCATGGGATTATCAATGATGCGCCTTTTCCCTGGAAATAATTACCAAGCCGGTACGAGGTATACGCCTCTGCTGTGTTTGCCCACGCGAGATAGCCTCTTTCGAGTGCAAGCCTCTCTGCGAACCCAGTTGCATTATAGTCTTGGTTTACGTCTATGGCGATTCGCTGGACCCCTATTGTTGGGAACATCTCGGCTTCCTCATTACTCATGATGAGCACCTCGCTTGGCTCAACAGGCTCTAGAACCCATGTCGGGACCTCTCCCTCTGGGCTTTTGTTTACCCATTTATCTGGGACATAGGAGGTTCCATCCAGATCTCTTAGTGTTCTAATTGATTCATCATGGAATATGCCGCATACTTGGTATTCTCTGAGCCCAATAATGAAAGGATCATCAACCACTAGCCCAGTTGATTCAGATAACGATTCACTGATCAAAACCCCATGACCGGAAGGCAGCATACCGTCGATCAACTTATCCTCAAGATCAACAAAGGAGGGCTCATTCTCTGAGTATCCCATTATCCCGTATATTGGCTGCCCTTCAAGGTTCAATATGGGTCTTCTTACCGGCAGGTTTTCTGGCTTGATGGAGATGAAGTTGGTCTCAGGTTGATTGGTTATCCAGTTTAATTCAGCCTCATTCACGAGGATAAAAGACGGCTCCTCAAGACTCCAAGTACCATCCCGGATATAGACACCGCTCCACCCTCTTTTACTTGGAGAGCCACCGCTTATTATCCCGTAGCCCTCGGAGAAGCTCGTTAACGTTACGAAGCTCATTACCAGCAAAGTAATTGATATGAAGGTAAGCATGAACCTGACCTTGCGTCTCCGGAGGCTTCTCTTAGCGATGTTAAAGATCGGCTCAATCAGGTTTCGTGTGAGAACCCTCCCATCAGCGCCACCACCGCGAAAGAATCTAGGAAAAATAAAGGCCAAACTGAGGAAGAATATAAAGTAGCTAATTGATGACGTTATAAAACTGGTTACCGAGATGGTTCGGCTTCCAGGGTAAGTGATGTAGAAGAAAAGAAGGCTCCCCCCAAGGACGATGATATCTACTATGGTCTGTCTTAGGTATCCATCGATTAGCAGATAACCTGTTACCAATGATGCGACTGTTAGGAAGGCGATCAACAGGTAAACGCTGAACCGTGCATCTCGGTACATATTCGATAATTCAGTGTTTGTGTGGGTGAAGAGAATAAAACCCCTCTTCAATGAATCGAAGCTCTCATCAAAATCACCGTTATCGTAGAGGATTTCTGAGTCATCGACATACTTGACACCACTGCTTAGCGCTGTTTCTTGTTTAGCTAAAAAGAAACCATATAAACTCATCTCGTTGAGCCTAGTCTCAAGTTCATTAAGGGTTTCATCTGTCAAGGAATTACTGATAGGGAGGGTATAATAGCGAACATCTATGCTCTGAACCTCTCCCCTTGGAGCGGATTGGTAGTTATCGATGAAGAAGCCTCGTTCAACTATCTGTGACTCAATCAGGACACTGCAGGAAACATTAAGATCAACCACAGAGTCAGCGGGTAAGATGATTTCGTTATGCGAGAGATCTGGGACAGTATACACTTTGCTTGTTCTATCACTAAAAAATAGCGGGAACCCCGATGGGGCAAGTATCTCTCCACTGTTATCCTGAACAATATATGTAGTTTGAAGGGGTATGTTCTCGGTGTCCACGAACTGGAAACCCCCGTTAAGGGTCAGAGAAGAACCATAGACAAGCTGGACATCAGCATTAAATTCGCCATCTACTTCCACAACGGCTGGCACATAGTCATACCCAGCTGTATCTGGGTTATCAGCGTAGAAAACCAAATTATACTGCCCTGATGAAACATTGAAGCTGAAAACACCATCGGTACCAGCTTGAGAGGAAGCTATCACATTATTTTCTTTTAGCAAAATCACTCTTGCCTCTATGGGGTTATCCTCTGGGTCAGTCACTGTTCCACTGATATCAGCAGAAGCAATCATTGAGCTAAAGAACAAAAATGAAAATACCAGAGTGATAAAAACAGCCTTGCTCATCATCCGTCTATCTGATATCATTTAATCGCATAGATAATGAGAACTAAGGTAAAAACCTTAAGTGAATGAAAACTCAAAAAATATCCCATGAAGATCAAAATAACCACACCATCTACAGGACCAGTAGAAGCAATGTTCACAGAGGAGAACCCAGAGACCGTCAAAGCCCTAAAAATAGCCCTCCCAATCACTGGAAGAGCCAACCTCTGGGGAGACGAGATATATTTCAGCATATCAGTCGATGCCCCACCTGAAAACGGTAAAACCGTCGTCGAATTAGGAGACCTGGCTTACTGGCCACCGGGAAACGCCTTCTGCATATTCTTTGGACTCACCCCAATGAGCAGGGGAAACGAGATCCGCCCAGCGAGCGCGGTAAATGTCTTCGGCAAAATCACCGGAGACCCTAAGGTCTTCAAAAAGGTCAGGAACGGGGAAGAGGTAAAGATCGAGCAACTCTAACGACCAGCGAGCCAGATCTTCTCCTGCAGATTATCGTACAGATCCTGTGTGTTTTGTCTAGTCGTTGAGACCCCATAGACTGAGCCCGAGTCATAGCTCCAGAACTCGGGCTCGATGGGGTACCTGAACTCTGGAACAGGGTGTTCAGGAGTCTCAGATAACAGCCTGGTTAAAATGTTATACATTGATGCCTCTGATACCTCGCTGTTCTGGAGTGTTATCCCGTAGATATCGATGAAGAGCTTGTTGAGAGCAGGCATCCCCGGTCTCTGGAGCAAGGAATATGCTTTGGCGTCTGTGAAGCACTCCGGGTAAATATTGTAAAGGGCGTTCCAGAAATCAATGAGATAAAACGCTATTTCCTTGATGGGCATGTTCTTGAAGTAATTCTCGTTGAGTATCTCGATGATCGTGGACATCATATCGCTGTCGTTGATAATGTGATCCATGTGTTTAGCCTCACCCACCTCACGGATGCGACCATACCATGGGCTGACAGGCTCCTTGTTAAGGATATCAACTATCTCGATGGCATAGCCTTGGGTGAGCCCACGTGATCCCTCCAAGTCTAGGAGCCAATCCTCACCCTTCTTCAGAAGCATTCTCTGGAGGTGCCTGTAAACTAGATCTGTCTTTACTCCTTTCTGGCGACGGTTGACGATGTAGAATAGGAGCATCTCGTCGAATCTATCTGGCAGCCTGAGTATGCTGGCGATTATTGGGTAGTCCTCGAAGTCCCTGTTTCTGGCGATGGCTCGTTTCAGTGCCTCGATCCTGTGTTGTCCATCGATTACCCCGAATTCGTCTCCCTGTGTATCCAGTTGTCCATAGCTGTACCAGTTAAATGAATCGTCCTCTGTGAATTTCATGTCTCCACGTACATTCAATAGGATCGATGTCGGGAAATAGCCAAGTTCCCGCACTAGGTATCTTACGGCGGAGCCTCTTATCATGCTCAGCCTCCTCTCGCTTGGAAGCCGTTGATACCCGGCGATGTTTGAGGGGGTTCTTCGATCGATTTTGCATCGATGCACGATGTCCCCAGCCCTGAGAATCGTCACGTAGATGTCTGCAGCGCCCCTGCTTCCGCTCTGGGATAACTTGAATACGTTTAACCTCAAACCAAGCCCCAGTGATAGTTAGTCTCAGGTATCTATAACAGTAACTATTGGTAAACAGTTTTAATCCAGAAGTCAATGCATAGCCTATGGGAGGCCCAAAGGACTACATCGAGATAATGAGGCCCGTAAACTCCATCATGGTAGGGGTGGCTATCATCGTTGGAGCCCTCATCACTGGCGGCGTAACCCTTCTACGGTACTGGATGATCCTCCTCTACTCCTTCATCACCGGTTTCACCCTCACCGGGGCATCCATGGCCATCAATGACTACTATGATAGAAAAATAGATGCCATAAATGAGCCCAAGCGTCCTATTCCCAGTGGCAGGGTAACACCAGAAAACGCGGTCATATTCACTGGATTACTCAGCCTCATTGGGTTGGCCTCGGCTTGGCAGGTTTCCATTAGCGCTTTCATCATAGCGTTGTTTGCGTGGATCTTGATGATGCTCTACAGCATGTGGGGGAAGAAGACTGGTTTCTTGGGTAACCTGATGGTTAGCACGTGTATCGCTCTGCCTTTCATCTATGGTGGGTATCTCTCGGGTAAGATATGGGCATCACTGAGCTTCAGCCTCCTAGCTTTCCTGTCTAATACGGGTCGTGAGATAACCAAGGGCATCGTGGATATCCAAGGAGATAAGGCTGCGGGGGTGAACACCATCGCTGTAGCCTATGGGGCTGTTCGGGCTGCGGATATCGCGACTTTGTTCTTTATCGGCGCTGTGGCTTCTTCTGTTATTCCCGTATATCTGCACCTGGTCTCGTATTGGTACATCCCATTTGTCTTAACCACAGACATTGGCTTAGTCACATGCAGCTACCAGATAATAGCCGACCCAAGCCGAGAGACCAGCCGAAAAATAAAGACCAGAATACTCTACCTGATGCTAATGGGATTAATCGGCTTCGCAGCTGGAAGCCTAATCTAAAAAAACTATCTTGAAGATAGGGCTATACGCTCTACTTCCTGCTTGCGGCGCACAGCAAAGTTGTTGCTATCATTGTTCGCTGCGCCGATGAGCTGATCCGCGATGATCTCCTCCAGAGTCTTGCGGTTACCAAAGGTCTGCTCCTTGATGCCCCTCACAATGTAGCGTAGAGATAGATCGATCCTGCGCTGAGGGCTGCAGTCAACTGCTAGACGATAGACCACGCCACCGTACCCGATCCTCGTGGTGTCCTCGTTGGGAGCGCTATTTTCTATCGCTCGCACGAGTACCTCGACTGGGTTTCTGCCTGTCTTCAGGTTAACTATACTGAACGCTGTCTTCGTTGCGCTGGTAATTCTGCTCTTCTCTCCGCCGCTTGACCCTGGCTTCATCAGGTTGTTGATGAGGCGCTCCACGATGTTCAGGTTGCTTTTCCTGAATTTTCGTGCCTCGTGTCTGCCTCCGCTGTGGGGTAGGTAGACTGGGTCAAGGTTTATGTAGCGTTTGAGGCCTATGTCTCTGACTTCTATTCCGTCAAAGCCCCATTCTCCGAAGAGCTTGATCCCTTCTTCTGTTGTCTGTACTTCGTCTTCGCTCATTTGACCACGTCTTGAGTGTGCAGTGACTTTGAAAGGGGTACCCAAATAAAAGGCTTATCGCTTTTTTCGATGTGTTTAAAGCAAAGAATCCGCACGGTAGGGGTATTATGGCTCTAAAAGAGTATGGTAAAAGCTACTATCTTCTATGTGTAGTCGCTTTCCTCTCGATGTTCAGCATAATGATCACTAATCCCATATTGTCTATTTTCGCGAAACAAATCGGAGCAACTGGGGTATGGATCGGATACGCTGTATCGGGGTACTGGATAAGCAGGGTAGTGCTCGAAATACCCAGTGGCTACATCAGCAGCAAGTTCGGCTACTATAAGCCGATGGCTTTTGGCTTGCTTCTAACAGTGGTAGGCAGCGTGCTTCTTGTGTTTGTGAAGAATCCACTGCACCTAGTTATCATCAGAGCTTTACTGGGATTCGGTGCTCCCTTCTTCTTCGCTGTCTCCATGACGTTCATTATCAATCTCTTCGAGGCAGAGAAGAGGGGTCGAGCCATGGGTATTTTTCAGGGCATCGAGTTCATCGGCCAGATATTCGGGGCAGGCGTGAGTGGTTTAATCGTGGAAAACCTTGGATGGCAAGGTGGATTCACCTTCGCCCTCGCGTTGACAGTTGTTGCTTTGCTTCTCTTTATAGTTCCACCATACATCAGGAATGAGACGGTTCATGGGCCAACAAAGGAGCCCCTGAAGTTATCAGAGGTTCTCGGTGTATTGAAGACTCGGACATTGATCATCATTGCTTTCGCTACACTTGCAGAGTTCGTGATGAGCACAGGGTTAATCATGACTGTAGTGCCATTATACGCTAATGAGGTCCTTGGTTTCAGTCTAGGAGATGTCGGGTTTATAATGGGTGCACGGAGCATAGGGTTCGTCATCGCTATGTTTACCATGGGGAGTATCTCGGATAGGTTGGGGAGAAAACCTGTTCTATTATTTGGGCTCGTGGCCACATCTGTTCTCGTGGTGATAATGAGCTTTTTCACAACGTTCTTGACAATCGCAGCAGTTATCTCGATTATTGGATTCACTTCTGGCGCTATCTGGATCGTGGGGCCAGTTATTTCCGCTGAAGCGGTAGAGCCATCCAAGAGGGGGGCAGCCATCGGTGCTTATAGAACATTCTTCGACTTGGGTTCTTTCGTTGGACCCATATTGATGACCCTCGTGATGACTGATTATGGTGTGCATAATTGTTTCTATGTAGCAGCTGCCTTGATGCTGCTAACTGTTCCACTGGTCTTTAAGATAAGGGAGACCGGTGGATTAACCGAGAAAATAGTCGCTCACTAAGAATTGATGCTTAACGCATCGCTTTCTGGACTTTACCCAGAACAAGGAGCTTCAATGGTGTGCCGTTTACCGCGTTCACCTTGTATCTGACACCAGGGATATCGCCCATGGACCTGCTGCGTGGTCCGTGGATGCCCTCGATGGTTACCTCGTCGTGCTCATCGACGTGGTTCAGTGCGCCGTCCCCTGGTAGGAAGGCTGTCGCTAGTTTACCGTTCTTGATCAGCTGCACCCTCACGCATTTCCTGATGGCGCTGTTGGGCTGCTTGCTCTCGATACCGACCTTCTGCAGTACGATGCCTCTGCCCATTGGGGCTCCTTCTAGGAGGTCCTTCTTCTCCGTCCTCCTCTTGAGCCGTAGGACGTAGTCCTTGCTCTTGTACCGCATCTTTTTACGTACGTTGCGGTTCCTGCGGGCAGCGTATAATCCGTTTGCCATTTGATTCTCCAACCATCGGATACATGCAACTATATTAAATGTTGCGAATTTATGGTTTCATCGCCGGATAAAACGTGATAATAATCACGTTAGTATTTATTCTGGATAGTATTTACTATGACCTTAACATTTTTATTCTGCATCTAGGTTGATGGTGTAGGAGAATTCAGAAATGAGCAAGAGGGATAAACCTCACATTAACCTGATCATCATTGGCCACGTAGACCACGGCAAGTCCACAAGCGTCGGACACCTATTCTACGATGCAGGCGCCATTCCAGAGAAACAGCTCAAGGACTTCGAGGCAGAAGCAAAAGCCATCGGTAAAGAGTCCTTCAAATACGCATGGGTCCTAGACAGGCTCAAAGAAGAACGTGAACGAGGCGTAACCATAGACCTCGCATTCTATGAACTAGAGACAAAGAAAAACGTATTCACCATCATCGACAGCCCTGGTCACAGGGACTTCGTCAAGAACATGGTAACTGGTGCAAGCCAGGCAGACGGAGCCATCCTCATGATCTCCGCCAAGCGTGGAGAGTATGAGGCAGGAACCAACCCAGGCGGTCAGACACGTGAACACGCTTTCCTTGCAAAGACTCTAGGAGTCAACCAGATGGTAGTCGCCGTCAACAAGATGGACGATGCCAGCGTAAACTGGGAGCAGCAGAGATACGAGGAAGTAAAGGATGGCGTAAGCAGGCTACTGAAGATGGTGGGCTACGATCCATCCAAGATCCACTTCGTACCCACGAGTGGCTGGACAGGGGACAACCTAGTCAACAAGAGCGAGAAAATGCCCTGGTATAACGGGCCAACCCTACTGGAGGCACTCGACGACTTCGAGCTTCCACCGAAGCCAACCGATAAGCCACTGAGGATTCCTGTACAGGAAGTCTATACAATCAGAGGCGTCGGAACCACCCCAGTTGGCAAGGTAGAGACAGGTGAGCTCAAGCCAGGCGACGATATCCTCTTCATGCCAAGCGGCGAGAAGGGCAAGGTCAACAGCATCGAGACCCACTACACAAAGATCGATAAAGCTGGACCAGGGGACAACATCGGCTTCAACGTTAAGGGCGTCCCTAAGGACAAGCTCAAGCGTGGAGAAGTAGCGAGCCACCCCAACAATCCATGCCGTGTTGCAAAGGCGTT
>CAZVMT010000065.1:0-13336 GCA_964628765.1 uncultured Candidatus Bathyarchaeia archaeon
ATTGAAAAGATTGCAGAGTATAGCAGACTACGCAGCTAAGGCTCAGGCAAAGCAGAAGAAAGCAAAGAAGACAAAGAAAGAGAATTATCACGATCATTTTTGGTGATAACAAGATATGAGCATCCCAAGCCAAGCCTATTGGAGAGAGAAGTTAAACAGAAGAAAGAAACTAAGATGCCCGTATTGTGGATTAGAGTTAATACTAAAAGAGGGTATGTATATATGTCCGAATGATGGAGTGATAGAATAATGGGAGCAAACGAAATACAGATCAACAGAAACATTACTTACATTGTTTCAGATAGCAGGATGCCTAAGCTAATCAAATTACTAAAGAAGATAGGGCATAAGGAATAAAAATGGTAGAAGAATACTATGATGAGCAACCAACAGATGAAGAAATAGCTAGCGGTATGTCTCAGGATGCAGCAGCCAGAAGCTATCAAGAAGCAGCACTAAAGCCAGACTTCTCTAGCGGTTGGCAGGATGAATCAGTCAAAGACTTTAACAGATACCAATTAGACGATATGCCTTTTGTGGATGAAATCAAAAGGAACTTTCAAGGCTTAGTACCTAATGAAAAAGGAGAGTTAGTATTAGATCCAAAACTAGGAACACGCATGAATGATATAGGGGTTAATGACATAATCTCTTTCCTTAGCGTAATAACAAACAGAAATGCAATCCTAACCTTTATTCAATCAGAAGAGATGGTTTATAGGCAAATAAGCGGTTTAATCTTACAGTTCAATGATGCCCTTATAATTAATTTCTATAGATGGGGATTAAAGGAAGAAGACATACCTTTGCTTTCAAAGATGGCTGAGAAGATAATACATGATGCTTGTTGGAGAGCTTGGAAAGGAAAGACATTCGATGGGTTGAATAAGCCAACAAGAAGAATAGAGCAAACTATGTTAGGTTCGCAACCACAACGACCACAACGGAGAAAATTTGGAATCTAGGAGGCAGCAACGATGGGAGTAATATTAGATATGTTCGGAGTAAACACAGCAAGTCTGCAGTCAATATTTAATATCTTGTTTTGGTCATTGATCATATTTTTTATTTTGTTTATGATGGGTGTGTTTACATTACTGTTGATATTTTTTTTAAGTTATAGAGATGTATTGGAGTTCAGAGTTCCGATAGGAGGGGGCGGTTATATAATCCATAGATACAGGGTAAGAAAGACAAAGCACAAACCAATACCATACTTAGAAAGATTCGGTATGCCTTTTGTCAAAAAACAATACTACAAGTTCCCAGATAAATATACATTGATAACAAAGGAAAGGGGAATGTTTAAGCTAAGGGATAAGTATGAGTTTGTTCAATTAAGCCCTAATGATTATCAGCCGATTGTAGTAAGAAAGAAATCATTTATTGATAAATTACTAAAGAAAGAAGGCAAGGAAGTAAAGATAGAGACAGGCAAGAATGATTCACTAAAAAGAAAAGTAAAAATATCAAGCAGCAAGGCAATAGAAGATACATTAAGCGAAGAGATAGATGCTGACCAAGTAAAATGGCTAGTAATACCTCATAACCTGCTTCAATGGCATATACAAAGAGGCAAAGAGATACTCAAAGAATATGAATGGAAAAATAAGATAGCTCCTTATTTACCCATGATAGGCGTATTCTTTGCTGGGATAATAGTATTGTTGGTTGCCATATTTACCTATCAATACTTAGAAGGCGTAGTAGGTTCAGCACAAGGATTACAGTCTCAGTCAATAGAGATAATAAAGAATATGCAAGCGTTGAAGTGAACAAAATAACTATATTAATTATTGTATTTAGTTTATTAGCTATCACTACTAATGCAGGTGATTGGACATTCCCTCTTTCTAGGTTATTTGTATTGGATGAAAGCAACACAGTAACAGGAGAGACTTTCTTTTATAATCCTGTTTGGTTCTATAGTAATGTAACTTTAGTCTCAGTTGCTTCGTTATCAATAAATGATTCTTTAGTTCTTACAGATTGGGATGGGAATGTTAATATACTTCTTAATGCTACAGGTCATTCTTTCTTTCGCAATCCTGTAAACTTCTCAGATGTTAATGTAACAGGAGGATTGTATGTTCGGGACGAATCTACTTTTGATTCCCAAATTATAATGCAGGGAAACAGTATTCACGATTTATTATCATCGTTGAATACCTCTTTAAACAATTCTTTCAGGACAGAATTAACACTCTTCAATGGAACAATAGTAAGAACAGACGGTGCATTACAAACAATAACGGGAGATAAGTATTTTCAAGGAACACTAACAGCAGACAGAATCTTTGTAATTAATTTAAGCGTATCAGATGCAACCCAAACTAAGTTCAATGAAAGCATTGCTGTTTTAGATAGAATCTCTCAAGAAGAAACTCTTGTTTTGAATGGAAGTGGAATGAGCAGATTTACTAATTTAGTTAATTTTACTGATGTGAATATAAGTGGGGGGATGTATGTTAGGGATAATGTAGGTATAGGCACTACAACCCCAAACCATAAACTAGAAGTCAATGGAGGAATCAACGCAAGTGCTTTGAACATAAGTGGAGAAGTTATTTTAGCTTCAAACTCAGGTAGTTTAACAATACCAACATTAATTAGTTGTGATACAATAGATACCCATGCAAATGGAACTCTTTATTGTGGAAGCGATACAGGCGGTTCAGGTGACAAATGGGATATAGATAATGTTTTCTTAAATAATGTAACAAACATTTTAACTTTTAATGGTTCTTTACTTAATGAAACTATCAATTATTTTGATTCTTTATTAAACACTTCTTTAAACAACACATTTAGACTAGAAGATACTAACTTAAATATTTCTATAAGAGCTGATATGGTATCTTCTACAGACATTAGCGAATTAAACACATCCATAAACAATTCTTTTAGACTAGAGGATACAAACCTAAACAACTCTGTTGATGAATTATTTATTAGAAAGACAGGGGGGCATATCATAGGGGATTTGAATATAACAACAAATTTATTAGTTCAAGGTCTTACTAATGTAAGTGATTTAAATGTTACAGGGGGACTTTATGTTAGAGATAAAGCTTCTTTTGATTCCCAAATTATAATGCAGGGAAACAGTATTCACGATTTATTATCATCGTTGAATACCTCTTTAAACAATTCTTTCAGGTTGGAAGATATTAACCTTAATTCAACAATTGTACCGCAGTCTTGGGGCAATGTTACTAACGGAGAATGGATTACGCCATCTTATGTTGTGGATATAGATGATGAAGATGTTGAGACAGATTTGAATACTTATGTTGATGTTGGCGGGGATGAAATTATCGGTGATCTGAACATCTCAGGAGTTTTAAAGGCGGGAGGAAATGATCTATATGAGATTCTTTCATGGCTCAACACTTCTTTGAATAATACATTTAGGCTGGAAGATACTAATCTGAACAATTCTATGAAGATATACGCAAATGCAGCCAATGCTTCTGCAATAGCTTGGGTTACAGCACAAGGATATGGAGCAGGAGGAGGCGGGGCAGGAGGAGCAGGACTTTGGATCAACACTTCTACTGGCTGGACGTCAATAAATACGTCTTCTGCCTTTAATGATATTAATATTTCAGGGGTTGTTTATGTGAATGGAACATCGGGCAACGTCGGCGTCAATACAACAGCACCAACTCAAACTTTAGCAGTAGTCGGAACTTTGAATGTTACAGGAGGAGTCGTTTTGGCTGGCAAAGGAGAACAAGTCTGGGTTGGAACTCCAGTATATGACTCTGTTGGAAAATTTAATATCCAATTAGCATCTAGTTTTAACTCCAGCAGTTTGGCGAATGCTGCCACTGCCATAAACATACAGAACACAGATAAGACCGGCAGTAATAGTATAGGTCTTAAATTCAGGGATAGCAACACCGTAGGAGTTGGTGCATTTTATGTAACTAGTATAGACCACACACTTCATTATAGTGAAATGCATTTTGATACAAGAGGCCCTAGCGGCTGGAATTCAGACGCTTTGGTGATTAATCATCTGGGTAATGTTGGTATAAACAACTCAAACCCAACAGCTGCCCTTCATGTAATAGGAGACATTGTTGGAACAACCAAGAACTTTGAAATAACACATCCTCTGAATGACTCCATGCTATTAAGGCATGGTTCGCTGGAAGGTCCAGAGCATGGGGTTTATTATCGAGGTTCAGCTATTCTTAAAGGATTATCGGTAAAGGTAACTCTCCCGGATTATTATGATGCTTTGACTATGAATGAATCTTATACGGTTGTCTTGACTGCAAAAGGCTCAACTCCTTATTTACTAAGTTATGATAATTTTGACCAAAAGCAATTTACAGTTTACGGAGATAAAAACAATGGGCAGTTCGATTGGAGAGTTGAAGCTGCAAGAGCAGATGTTGGAGCGCTAGAAGTGGAATATGCTGCTCCTGCGAATGATAATCATATAATGGGGGCTGGAATGGAGAACGCGGCGGGGGAGAAATGATGAAAATTAAAAACGTTTTTATAAATATTTTAGTTGTTATTGCGGTTCTTGCTTTGGCAGTTACAGCAAACAGAACCTGCCAGGATATCCAAGAGCCGGGTGCTTCCTGCGAAGTCAGGACTCCAGTGATTAATTCTTGCTCAACATATGATCTTTATAATTCCACTTACGAATTAACTATAGACGATGGGTCAATGGCCCAAATAGGCTCTACAGGCGTTTATTATTTCAATTTCCTCCAGAGGAGCGTCGGAACATATAAAGTTATAATCTGCGATAGAAGCTTATCTTCATCAGAAATCCTAGAAAATTACAATCAATCAAAAAAAAGTCATCCAGTTTATATACAATCAAGTCCAAGTTTTATATAATATATGAGGTAAAAACTAATGAAAAGAGGACATAAAGGAAGAAGCGGAAGAGGCTCTTGCGGTGGAAAAAGAAAGAGAGATGGCTCTGGAAGAGGAGTTGGAAACAGGAGATGAAAAAACAAGAACTGTTAAAATGGATAAAACAATTTCCAGAGAAATTAAGAAAAGATATGGTCTGGAAACCATTTAATTTAAATCCAATGTCATTGAATATTATCTATTTTGAAGTCTCAAATAATACAAGAGAAGGGAAAAAGATATTAGAAGAGATGAAGATACAATGAAAAAACTAATCATAATACTCATAGCATTAATCCTAATAGGATCAGCTATAGCAGCGCCAACAATAATCAAAGAGACATCAAAGTATATAGCTTTCGAATCAACATTAGATAAAAAGCAGACAACAACTTTTATATTAAAAGAACCAATGGAAGCTAAAGAATTATTTGCAGAAGCCAACAAAATTCAGGAGGAAAAAAAGAAATAGAAATGCGAAATGAAATGGACACTTTCAATATTAATAAGTTTGTTTTTGATTCCAATAGTTACAGCCATAACTTGCGAAGACAGATTAGACAATGGATCTTCTTGTTTAATGATCACTCCAGAGATAGACTGCTCAACTTATGACATAATCAGCGTTTCAAATAACAGCTTGATAGTCAATGATGCTTCATTGACTTTAGTTAATGGGTCAATATATCAATTAAATTTCACACAGGAAGAAGGAGATTATATAGTAAGGCTATGCGATAACCAGACAAGAGAAATGAGGGTAATAGAAAGCTATGATACAAAATTCATCGAGGGGAAAAAGTCAAGAATGTACACCGCAATAATAATGGCGATTGTAGCAATCATCGCAATCTTAGCGTATTTTATAACAGTCTTTAAATCAAAAGACGAAGAAGAAGAAGGAGCTATGGGAAAAGAATCAGTTAGATTCTTCTTAGTGGGAATATGTGTTATTATGCAGGTTGTTCTGGCAAGAATGATATATTTATTCGCTGAAGATCTGAACGCTTCTGATAATATTCTCAAACTTCTGGATATATTTTATATTGTAGATTATTGGGTTAGCTTTACAATCATAACTCTATTATTTTTATGGTGGTTTGTTAGCGTGATTTTATATTTAAAAGATAGTGCAAAGGCAAGAGCAGAAGCAGAGTAATATGGCAAGCACAACACCTGTAAGAGTTCGCAAGGATAATAAAGAATACTTACAGAGGAAAAGAGAAGAGTATGGATTAAGCAGCCTTACAGAAACAATCAATGTATTATTCAAAAGGATGCGTAGTTACGAAGAAAAAGCAAACAGCAATCAAAAAAGGAGGAAGAAAAGTGTTTACGACTTCGATTGGTAAGAAAGGGAATTGGGAAGACTTCCTTTATTTAATCCCTATGATGTTAGTAATATTCTTCGTGATAGCAGTATGTGGATATTTCTTAAAAGATTTTAACACTAATTATCAAGATATAGAGACGATTAATAATGGCTCTAAGGTTATGCTTCAGGAAAGTTCAGATCGGTTTACTCCTTTATGGGATAATGCTTTCGCATTACTCTTTGTAGGAATATTCTCAGCAACTTTAGTATCAGCTTTCTTTATACAAAGCCATCCAATATTCTATATAATAGGTTTGTTCATGCAGTTAATCCTAATCATAATAGCAGGTTTGTTTAAACACATCTACGAAGAAATAACAGCCACGGGTTTCTTCAGCCAGATAATAAGCGAAATGAATATGACAAGTTATATCTTCACAAAGTATCCTTTATTTATGATGATATTTACATTGTTGTTGGGGGTAGTACTCTATGCCAAAAGCAAAGATTAAAAACATAATATTTTTAATGATTGTATTTATAATTAGTTCTATAACAGCTTCGGCACTGTGGGAATCTGACTTATTAGAAACTTGGTCTTTCAATGGTTCATTAGTAGGAGAAGTAAATGGATTAAATTTGCTCGGCTTTAACTCTTCTAGTGCTTGGACACCTGACGCAACTCATTATGGGGGTGGTGCTAATCTATCTAAATTTGGTTTGGGAATAAAGTTCAATGGAACATACGACCAGAAGTTGAATTTGAGTGACTCTGCTCTTGATTTAACAGGATACAACTCAACAATAATAGCATGGGTAAATGAGACTTCTAGTGATGATGACGAACACAATGGAATATGGACTATGGAAGGGACACCGGAAGAGGGATTGGGAGAGGGTAGGCTTATACATATGGGTGATCCTCATGTACTTAGATTTACTTCATGGAATGGTGCAAGAAATGACGAATTAGATTTCCCTATAGCAGAAGGAAATGAATTTCAAACATGGAGATGTATAGCTATGGTTGCTAATGCAACTGGCAAACAATTATGGATGAATGGAACATTAGTAGCACAAAACAGTGCAGGCCCATCTGTAGTAACAGCGGAAAGGATAACTGTAGGAGCAGCAGCAGTACCAGTATACTTCTTAACTGGAATGGTTGATGAACTCTCAATCTATAAACGTGCTCTGAACGGCACAGAAATAATGAATTATTGCCAACAGGGTGTAGCTAATGTATCTTTTATACATGTACCTACTTTCTCAGGCAATATAACAAATGGAACAAATAATTATCCATTCGCTAATTCTGCCTTACAGATAAATATAACAGTAGATGGTGATACTGACTTAGAAACTGTTGCATTATATACCAATGCAGGAGGATCATTTACAAATGAATCTACTATAACTTTTGGTGGGGCTTCTGATACATCAGTAACTGCAGTATTTAATTTTTCAGTACCAACAACAAATGATTTCACTTTTAGATTTAATGCAACTTGCTCTGGAGGTTCTGTATTATCGTCTGATTATACACAGCAAGTCTTCAATAGAATAACTATAACTCAATTAAGCCCTCACGATGGGTTTAACAACAATGTAAACCTAAGTGGTGGAGCACTATATACTAATGCAGAATCTCTGGATGGTAATTGTACTATTAATGTTAATGCAACAGTCTCTTCAGTTACAGAGGAGGGAATTACAACAGGAAGTGAGTTTAATATAACTGCAATAATAAGTGCTGAACAGGAATACTCTTGGAACATAACTTGCACAGATCAGAATGAGAATGTGACCACAACTAATAGAATATTCACTTTTGATGAAACCTTGCCAGTAATATACGTAAGAAGCAATAATGGATTCAATACATTAAACACAACATATCTAAATGACCCTCTTACCATCTCAGTTAATTTCACAGACTTAAATCTGTTTGAGACTCTTATTAATATCACTAATGCTACTAATGCAGTCAAATACTCTACAAAGAATACCAGTATAGACGGAACATTTGATTATAGATTTGAGAATATAGATATTTCTTCTTGGGCCGATGGAATTTATACAGCTGCTTTCGAGGCCTCAGACGATCATACTTCTGAGAATATAAAAGACTATTATTTTGTAGAGAATAAAAATAACTTAGAGTATATAACAGAAGAAGGAGCTTATGTCAAGATATACACAAAAGATGATAAGGGTGTATTGAGTACAACAACTAAGAAAGATAAGGACAGATATAACTTTTGGTTTGAATTCGATGAGGTTAAATCCTCTGAGACATTCTATATATATTCTACTAGCGAGATTATATACAGAGAAGAATCAGATTATAACGCACACTTTATAATACCTTCAAAAACAGGAAAGGGTGGAAATTGGATAGACTTCGAAGATATTGGTGGAAGTGATAGATTAGATTATAAAGTAAAGAAGATAAATGACAATCTCTATGAGATAGTAATTGATAATATAGATTCTAAGGAGGTAGGCTTTAAATCACTTGGTGGGCTTAATTTCTATTCTGAATCATACACATTCACAGTAGATAATACACCACCAGTTATAACCTTCACTTCCAATGTAACAGCAAATAATACTTCAGTAAATCAATCTTGGATACTCATGGAAGTGGATTATACAGACGATAACTTAGGGAATATAAGTTATGTCATTTGGAACACCTCTCAGGAAATCAACTTCACCAACTATACTGATAGAACTGTGAGAGTTAACTTCACAGGATTAAACCAGGACAAATTCTATTACAATGTTACAGTGATAGACAATGCTTCCAATGTCAATAGAACTGAGACTAGAATAATATTCTTAGATTATAAGCTGCCAATAATATCAGACATTACAAATACATCAGAGAATGGAAGTCTAATAGTAACATCATCAAATGCTTTAATAAATGCAACAGTATCAGATTTAACAATAAGCGATGTTATACTAGAAGAAAACTCAACAGGAATATTCGTGAATCATACTATCACAACAAATGTAAGCAATAGATATTTCTTCAATCTAAGCGAAGTATTCCTGGATAATAATGAAACAATCCTCTATAAATGGTATGTAAATGATTCAGTAAATAACAGAGTAAACTCTTCAACATTATTATTCACAGTGCAGCCAGGAGAGAATAACTTAGGAACAAATCATACATTAAAGCCAGATAACTTTACTAAGATGGTAGAGACGCAGAACATGACATTTATTATTAATATATCTTATGGAACAACAGAGGCCAATGTATCAACTCAACTATGGATGAATAACACAGGGTACTCAGCAACAAAGGCAGCATCAGGGCAGTTTACAAAATTTACAGTATATACAAGAGTTCCATTCGTAAATCATAATGAGAATGAAACGAATAAGACTTTTTATTGGGATTACACTTTAACCTATGCCAACAAATCAAGCGTATCATATTCTACTGAGAGATACACAATGAATCTTCATAGGATGATATTAAGCAACTGCACAGAAACATCAGACAACAGGACAAACACAACAACATTAAATATCACTATCAAGATCGAAGAAAGTGATATAAAGGCAGCATCAGACATCAATTCTTACTTTAAGGTTTGGCAATCAACACCAAGTCTCTACAGGAACTATTCTTTTAACAGGAAAAACTTAGACAGCGATCAGATATGCTTATCTCCTAACTTTGCTAATCTAACAGTAGATTCCATATACCAGATAAACAAGTCAGGCTATAATCCAAAAACACATTACTATAATTATCTTCTATTGGATAATATAACTCTTTACAAGAATATATATCTTACATTGATCCCAGAAACAACTCTAGTTACATTCAGAGTGAGGGATGAAAGAGACTTCCCATTAGCAGGTGTATATGTAAAGATATTAAGATTCTTTCCAGAGACAAACATACACAAAGAAGTAGCAAGTTTAAAGACAGATTCAGACGGCCAGATAGTAGCTGAGATCATCCCGAATACAGTATTATATAAATTCATAATACTAAGGGCAGGAGGAGAAATATCACGGGTAACAGAAGACAATTTCATAACCAATGATCCTATGTATATACACATAACAGCAGCAGAAGATGTTAATGCAGACTTAAATACAATAGATGAATATGATTATAGTTTAAAGTTTACTAACAACTCAAAGACATTCCAATTAACATTCTTAGATACTACAGAGTTCACCCAAGAAGGATGTTTAAGAGTAACCAAGCAGGTAGGAGACAAAGAAGAATTATTATCAGAGCCATGCGTAAGCGGTTCTTTAGGATCAATAAGCTATCAAATAACAGAGAATACAACAAGTGCGATCTATAAAGCTGAGGCTTATGTAAAAAAGAAAGGAACACTAGAGAAATATTATCTTGAGAATAAGGTTGTTTCATTCCATGATACAGTAGCAAGGTTCGGGCAGTTAGGAATCTACTTTGCTATAATGATGTTTATATTAGCAATCGGAACTACTTTCTATTCTCCACCTATGGCAATAATTATGGGTATTGGAAGTTTAGTGATGGCATGGACTGTTGGTATTGTATTCTTCTCAACATCTGTGTTTATGCTTATAGTGATAGTTGGAATATTTATTGTTTATTCATTGAGGGACACAGGATGAAGATAAACGCATGGCTCATAAGCATATTGATAGGAGCTTTAGTATTTGTAGCTCTATTCTCTGTTTATCTTGACATGAACACAAACTATGCAAGGTACGGATTAAAAGAAGATGAAACAGGAAAAGTTGATGATCTTTCTGCACAGATGAACGAAACCTTAGAACAAAGTAATAAAATGTCAGATACAATGAGGAACAGGCTTTTCAAGAACGATTCATCTATTGTTGATAGAATAGAATCTTTTACCCAACTTAGCTTAGGAAGCCTTATGCTTACTTTTGATTTGAATGTTTATGTTATCAAAGTTTTAAATACAGCTATGGGTATTATGAATATTCCTAATTGGGTAGCAGGAGTTATTATTTCAATCATAGGTCTTAGCATAGTCTTCGCCATATTTTATATGTTTTATTTGAGGAAGGTATAATGGTAATGAACTTCACAAACCTAACTAATGCAAATAATCCAGTAGAATGGCTGCAATACATAAATTCAATCACAGATCATTATTTTGGCCAGGTTCTCTTGTTAAGCATCTTCTTATTCCTGATGATACTCTTCGGGAGCTACGGAAGCATTAGAACTGGCTTAACAGTTTCATTATTCCTTACATCAATATTATCTCTTTTATTCTCAGGATTGGGGATATTATCACCTGTTATAGTTGTTATCAGCATATTTTCATTGGTTGTCAGCCTAATAGTTAATTACAATACTATAGATTAAGTGTTACACATTGTTTACAAACATTTATATAGAATAATACGAATAAGCTATTAAAATTATGAGGTGATAAGACCATGAAAGGAGAGATGAGAAAGGCTTTAAGGACTTCACAAAGACTTTCTTCTCATAGGCGAGGTCAGCTAGGAGGAGCACCTGCTCAGATTATAATGTTCGTCATTATGATCATAGTATTGGCTCTTGGTGGCTACACAGTCAATGAGATAGGATCAACCTTTACTGAAAACACTACAGCCAGGAACATCACCGACAAGGGAGGCGAGGGGTTGTACACTTACTCTAAGTTTACACCAATTATCGCAATCGTGTTGGTTGTTGCTTTGATCATCATCATCTTGCTTGGATCATTAGCGGTCTTCGGAAGACAGTAGCTAATTTTCTTTTTTTCTTTTTAAAAAGCGAGGATGATAATGAAAAGTTCTAAAAAAGGACAGGCCATGCAAAAGGCTGTTACAGCAGTAATAGCACTTTTAGTAATAGTAGTCTTCTTAGCATTGGCTGCGTTTGTGCTTTCTGAGGTAAAAAGCTCTGTAACTTTAGAGTCTGAGGTTATTCTTAATGAAACCTTAACCACTTCTGGAGCTAACAATACTGCTTATTCATTCGCACATCCTCCAATAGATGTGTCCTCTGCTGAGATTTACAATTCTTCTGGCAGCGTAATAACAGCAACTAATTATAGTATAACAGATCATACAGTTACAATTATAGATAGTGGGAAAGAGGGGGGAAATGTAACAGGCCTGCCAATATTCGCAAATTACTCGTACAACCAGAAAAATTACGCTTACAACACAACAGGAGAAGCAGAAAAAGGAACAGAGCAATACGCAAATCTAACTCCTGTCTTGGCAATAACCCTAGTTGTTGTCTTGATCATAACTTTATTAGCAGGGCTTTATTTTGTAGCAAAAAGAGAATAAAAGAGTGAAGATTTCTAGCTTTGATTAAAGATTTTAAGAAGTATATTCTAAAGAACAATAGTATTTATATACTTTGCTTACTCACATACTCACATGAAGAAAGCATTAAATCTAAGCATTGAAACACGTGTAATTAAAAAATCTAAGAAATTCTGCATAGATAGGAATACAACTCTTTCTATCTTAGTGCAAGATCTATTAGAAAAAAAAGTAGAGGGATACTATGAAAAAAACAAGGTTATTGTATGATATAATAGACAAGGGAGCCCATAAGATACTCATTTGGATGCGTTTTGTTGATGGCTATACCTTTATGGGTTCTAGAAAGATTAAGGGGGTGGATTCTAATGTTTGCGACTAAGAAGCAGCTTGATGATCTAATTAACATCACAAGAAAGCAGAGAGACTATATTGAAAGCATAGATGCAAACCTAAAGAAGATTATTGAGGAGCATGGAATAGCTATAAAACAATGAACTCAATACACAGCAACGCAAAACAACTTTATGATAAAAAAAATTACTTACATTGTTTGGAATATCTTTATAAGAATACAATAATAACTAAAGTTTTGATTTGGGGGCCAGTTTTATTTTCTTGTGTTTTATCAGGGATCTCAATTACAATAAGCATCAATATAGGGAACAATGTAGCAGCAGTAGTAGCAGTAGCAGCAGCAGCAGCAGCAGTAGCAGTAGCAGGAGCAGCAGCAGCAGGAGCAGCAGCAGTAACAGTAACAGTAGCAGCAGCAGTAGTAGCAGCAGTAGCAGCAGCAGCAGGAGCAGCAGCAGTAGCAGCAGCGGCAGCAGCAGCAGTAACAGATTT
>CAZVMT010000066.1:0-13276 GCA_964628765.1 uncultured Candidatus Bathyarchaeia archaeon
GAGGATGCGTGAATCCGCTTCGCTCTTTCAACTTGATCCTTTGATAGATTAAACATAAAACCAGATCAACGCATAGAGATATGAGGTTTTACCACAGCAGATACCGGGGCTCTCAGATACTGGGAATCCTCAGACACAAATGGAGCCCAGACAAATAAGATGGGAGGGGGGGGGTACCCCAATCAAACCCCGTTAACCGCTTATTTCAATGAAACCAGCCCCAGAACAAGCCAGATCAAGCACTGATATATGGCGAAAACCGCTATATTAACCCGTAAAACAGTGCACAAAACCCGAAGAATAAACCCAAAAAGGAACGAGATCCATCCATTAAATAACACCATTACCTACATCAATCCATGAGCGAAGCAGTAAGAGGAGTCATCACATGGCTCTACTACCGAGACCTACCCCGAGCCCAACGATTCTACGAAGACATCATGGGATTCAACATGGAGGTAGACCAAGGCTGGAGTAAGATCTACAAGATCAGAGAAGGAGCATACGTAGGACTAGTAGACGGCGCCCACGGATACCATAAAGCCAACAACATCAAACCCGTAATCCTGTGCTTGAACGTGGAAGACGCAGACGCATGGTACAAGAAGCTAAAGGAAAACGGACTCGAAATAGAGAACCTTCCACAGGAATCGAAGCGCCTCAAGATCAAGGTATTCATGTTCAAGGACATCGAGGGCTATACCATCGAGATCCAGCAGACCATGAAGGGCGGCATCAGCATCTAGCTAGGGAAGAGCATCCTCAAGCAAACCCATCAATGAGCCCGGCTCAACCTCCCTGTACTCATATTTCACCCTGAGAACTGGTTTATCCACCTCCAGATATCGCCGCAGATTAGTCGGAGTACCCATCAAGACAATATCACATGGAACAGCGTTGATGGTCTCCTCAAGCTCATGCATCTGATGCTCGCTATAACCCACCGCAGGCAATAACTCACCCAGATGGGGCCAGAGAGCATAAACCTCTTTGATAGTGCCCTTCGCGTAGGGCCGTGGATCAACTATCTCTGCGCCCATCTCACGTGCCTTTATGGTAGCTGCCCCGAACCTCATCTCACCATGAGTTAAGGTTGGGCCATCCTCGATCACCAGGACCCGTTTTCCACGTAGCTTCTCCTCATCCTCGGCTGTGATTATTATGCTTGCTTCAACGATAGATGCATCTGGGTTGATGCCCCTGACGTTCTCCTTGATCTGTTTGATATCCCCAGGCTTAGCCGTGTTTACCTTGCTCACTACCACGATGTCAGCCATCCTGACATTGGTCTCCCCGGGATAATAGTAGAGCTCGTGTCCAACCCTGTGCGGGTCAACGATCACTATATGCTTCGATGGCTTGTAGAAGGGGAAATCATTGTTCCCGCCATCCCAGACCACTATATCCGCCTCCCCCTCAGCGGCGTCAAGGATATCCCTGTAATCCACGCCGGAATAAACGATGGCGCCATTATCCAGATGGGGCTCATAATCCTCACGTTCCTCAATGGTACACTCATGCAGATCCAAGTCAGCGTAGGTCTCAAACCGCTGAAGCCTCTGCTTCACGAGGTCACCGTAAGGCATGGGGTGCCTGATGACCACGACCCTGAAACCCATCTCCCGAAGTGTCCTCACCAGCCAACGAGACATGGGGCTCTTACCGCTGCCAGTCCGTGAAGCACAGATGCTGATCAAAGGCTTCCTTGGCTCAATCATGGTATCATTGGGTCCAAGGAGCACGAATGATGCACCAGCTGCTTGAACCCGAGATGCCTCATCGTGAAGGTACCGGGCGGAGACATCGCTGTAGCTGAAAAACACGTCATCCACCTCAAGCTCCCCTATGAGTTTCTCAAGCTGTTCCTCCGGGTAAATGTTGATTCCGTTTGGATACATTTCACCGGCGAGCCCGGATGGGTAAACACGTTTCTCGACGCCAGCCGTCGTATCCAGTTCACTGATCTGAGCCGCAGTGAAAGCCATGACCCTGTAATTCTGGTTATCCCTGAAATAGGTGTTAAAGTTGTGGAAGTCTCTGCCAGCTGCACCCATTATCAACGCTCTTCTAACCATACTAACCATATGATTTATTTGCGCTTGAGGATAAAAAATTATCCATTTAGAACATTTTACCACATATACGACAATCCAAGCAAAATATGCAACAGATAAAACAAAGCGTGCTCTGCAGTAGCCATAAATTTTTCAACCAACAACCCCTATGAGAAGAGATTTGGCTACTCCTAAAGCGCGATAATTGCGCTCTTTTCTATGAAGTTTCTTAGTTTACCCCTTTCGATATTGCTAGAATTACAGGGGTATGAGCTACTACTAACCCTTTTATCCTATCCGACTGGCATCTTCTGCATGGAAGAGACCATCTCAAGCACATTGATCCAAGAAGGCAAGAGCTTCAGCTTCTACCACGACAGGGTAAGGCTCCCCAATGGACGCGAGACAGACAGAAACATAGTCAAACACCCCGGCGCCGTCGCAGTAATCGCAGTTGAAGAAGATGAACTGGTATTAATCAAGCAATACAGATACGCAACAGGAAAATACTTGCTAGAGATACCGGCGGGCACCCTCGAACCCGATGAAGACCCATATATGTGCGCCGTACGGGAACTCCAAGAGGAAACAGGGTACGCTGCCAGTGCATGGAGTCGTCTATTCCAGTGCTACATGGTTCCGGGCTATAGTAACGAGATACTTTACTTCTTCTTGGCTGAGGGGCTCACTGAGTTTGATTCTTCTCCAGAGGATGACGAGGATATCGAAGTACAGCGTATCCCCATCAACGAGGTTCTTGAGATGATCGAACGCAACGAGATCGAGGACGCCAAGACCATGATCGGGGTACTGAGCTACCTCACAAGGGTTACTCCTTGATCCTTAGATAAATCACGACGCTCATCAACAATAGCACCAGTGAGAGCCCGGTGTTCACCCAGAAAGCAGCCGTCAAACTATATGTGTCTGCCAGCCACCCAGTTATCGATGTGCTGATGCTTCCCACCCCGAAGGCGCTGAAGAACATCACACCATAGGCTAGCCCCATCATGTTTCTGGGGCTCAACCTGCTCACCAAGTTGGTTACAGTGGGTTGATGACCAAACATTGATACACCGTAGAGGAACACGAAGATGGGAACCGCAAAGCTACTGGGTAAGACCATCAACAAGATTAAGCTAACCACCATGCCGGAAGTGGCTAACAGAAGGACCTTCTGGCTACCATATCTATCGCTGCCCCTTCCACCTGCTAGTTGACCAAGCACACCAAAGAAAAGTATCATACTGTTAGCGACCGCGGCCAATCCACCGGTGTAGAGCTTCTCGGTGCTCAGGAAGCTGGGGAAGAAGAGGTCTACGGACCTGAATAATGCCCCTACGATTACATTATAGATGAGTACCATCCAGAGACCCGGTGTCTTGATGAACTCAAGGTACCCTGTCATGTTCCGCTCCATGGCGCCCTCGTTTACCTCTATCCTGTTCAAAAGCAACGCGGTAACCACTGATAATACTCCAAAGAAGACGAAGCTGAGCCTCCAGCTAAATGTGATTCCCAGGAAAAACGCCACAGTAGGAGTAAAAACCTGTCCAAAGTTACCCGCAGCGTTATGTATGCCCATGCTCCCGCCGGTGTTCTCTGGGAACGCCTTGGCGATCAACCCGTTTGCGGTGGGGTGATAGAAACTCGCCCAGAGAGCCATCAAGAACATCCCAGCGCCGAAGATGTACACGTTGTTCGCGAAAAGGAAAACCAGTGACATCAACCCACCGAGCCCTATGCTGATCTGGGCCACCTTCAGGCTCCCAATCCTGTCGCTGAGGGGTCCACCGATCAATGCACCTGTGCCATATGTGAGGAATGTGATGGTTGAGATGAGTCCGATTGTGCCGAAGCTGGTGTCTAGGTCGGTTGCGATGGTGGTCATCAACGGGGGGAGGACTAGGAAGAGGCTGTGGTTGAGGCTGTGGGCTACCCCCAGTATCAGCAGATCTATGGTGGTCTTCTTCATGGCAGTGATGAGATGAAGGGTCGTGTAAAATAGTTTTGATCACACAGCCCAACGTGCTTCAATATACTTTGAAGCTATTCCACCGATTTTTATACATCGTCGAACAGATTATGGTCTAACAGATTGGTGAACCAGAGTGACAGAAGAATATGATGTCGTAATCAAGGACGCATCCATCATCGATGGGAGCGGGAAAAAAGCATACAAGGGATCAATCGCGGTAAAAGAAGACAAGATCGCGGCCTTAGGCGAGGTAAAAGGCGACGCAGTCAAGACCATAGACGCTCAGGGGCTCTATGCGAGCCCAGGCTGGATAGACGCCCACAGCCACGGAGACACAACTCTACTATTCTTCCCCAAGGCGGAGAGCTACATCATGCAGGGAGTAACCACCTTCATCGGCGGCCAATGCGGTGGAAGCCAGGGACCCTACGGGGACTACATGGGGTTACCGGGCATCGCGACCCAGTACATCGATGAACTTGAGCCCCACAAGTACTACCCCAAGCAGAACCTATTCCCCAAGGAAGACGTCAACGCGATTATGAAGAAATACTATGGCTGGACCGTTGACTGGGAGACCCTCGGTGAGTGGTTCAAGAAGGTAGAGGAGATTGGAGTCTCCATGAACACCGCACCCCTAGTTGGACAAGGCTCTGTCAGGTACAAGGTCATGGGGAATGACTACAAGCGCCACTGTACTAAGGAGGAGCTAGAGGCGATGAAGCAGCTCATCCGCCAAGCCCTTGAAGAGGGAGCCATAGGGTTGAGCGCTGGACTCGATTATGACCCCGGTGTCCAGGCGAGCATGGAGGAGATCAATGAATGCGTTTCGGTCCTCAAGGAATACGAGAACACTATCTATTGCCCTCACTGGAGACGAACTGGGCGAAGGCGCCAGGTAAAATTCGGTGACACGCGGAGCAACAAGGTAGAAGGATTACTGGAATCCATCGAGACCTGCAGGGTTACCGGTGTGCGGACAAACATCGCCCACCTGACACCCGGCTGGAGACTGGTCCCGGAGGGCAACGACTACTTGGAGGAGCACAACATCAGGGCAACCCTGAAGTTCTTCGATGAAGCCCTTGATGAGGGCTTGGACATCAGCTTCGACAGCATGCCCTGGTTCCTCAGGGGCGGATTCGATATCATGCCCTACCTGAGCAGCATACTGCTTCCATGGCTCAAAGAGGCTGGGAGCCGAGAAAACTTCTCCAAGTGGCTCAACGCCGAGGATTACCGTAACGAGATCAAGGACGCCCTCCAGAGCGGAAAATGGTTCATCAGGCTAGCCTATAACCCGAACACTAACCCACAGTGGGCCGAGAACATATGGATAAGCAAGCACCTAGACGATTCACTGGTAGGCAAGAACATCGCAGAGATCGCTGCTGAAAGGGAAACCCCCCAGCTTGACACATGGTTCGACCTAATATGCGAGGACCCCGACGCCATGGGGTACGCTGCGGGAACAGCAGACACAGGCAACTTCCCATGGAAACCATACCGTGCCTTGATGTTCCAGCACAGAGTAGGAAGCCTGAGCCTGGACCAATCAGTGTTCGACAAATCCTACGAGATGGAGCGACCACCATACAGACGCCCAGGGATAAACGCATTCAACGCCTTCCCCGGCTTCATCAACAAGATGGTGAAAGAGATCAAGGTCTTCACACTGGAGGAAGCCATATACAAGATAAGCACAGCAGCAGCCGAACATCATCACCTCAAGGGACTCGGCACCATTACACCGGGTAGCTACGCTGACATCACGGTATTCGACTATGATAAGCTGGAGGTCATGGGTACCCCAGTGGAGCCCCGTCAGCACCCCAAGGGCATAGAATATGTCTTCGTCAACGGTGTGGCTGTCGTCGAGAAGGGTGTCCACACCGGTGCGACGCCGGGTCGTATCGTTAAGAGGGCTTAGCCTCTCCATTTTTTATGTATTCTATTGTCTCGCTTAGGAATTTCTCTGTCTCTGGTTTGGGGATAATGGCGCCGATCACGTCTTTTTTTCCGCCAGCGTTGTATCCGTGTTTTTTCGCTTGCTCTATGAGCCCATGCATATCTACTGTGTTGCTCCGGCTGTAGAGTTGGTCATGTTTTTCGAAGAAACCCGTGTTGATGACCACCGTGTCTTTGCCTGTGTCCCACGCTAGTCTCCGGGTTACTTGGCTGATGATGGCGTAGGGGGTGTCAAGCCTCTTCACCTGAATACCATCCCTGATCTCGGGGGGTTCTGAGAGTACTTGCTCTAGTTTTTCCTCTAGTTTGACTAGGTTGTTCTCCCAATGCTTGTTACCCAGAATATCGTGAATAGAGTTGTATGCCTTTAGTAGGTGGGGGGCTTCGGTGACTGCTTCTCGGTCGCCGACCTTGTAGCTGGAGTCAATCCTGTAGACGAGTTGCAGTAACTCATCGAAACTAACCCCCTCTTTGACCATTAACTCCTCGATGATCTTCCAGAATGGGGGGTTATCTTTGATCTTCTGTTCCCTGTCCGCCACTAAGCCGAGAACCACCTTCAAAGAGATGGGTAAGTCTAGGTATTCTTTGATCACCCAGGTGTTTGATGGGTACTCGTCTCCGCTTGCTCCCTCTGCAACGGGGTTAATGTGGTTGATCCCCGTGATAGGTTCTTGATGATGGTGATCGAACATTGTCACCTTTGCTTTTTCTGCGATCCTCTGTACATCAGAGGCTGGCAAGGCGATATCACAGATGATCACGTTATCGTATTTCTGAGCATTTTTGATGTGCTCATCCTCTAGATAGAAGGTCCCCAGCGGAGGCGTCCAAGTCTCAATATCCCTTCCCTCCAGATACAAAAGAAGCAGGGCAGCCGAGCATATCCCATCGGTGTCCCAGTGATGAATCAGGAGCGTCGAGCCGGGAACCAGTTGAAACATACTATGATGGAACACTCCATGTTTATGAGGTATACGAAAAACCGGGCTCCTCGATGAACCCTATCTTTTCTATCTGTATTCTGACCCTGACCTTTGAGAAGGGCTTGGCGCCATTCTGGACATGCCCATAGTTGTTTAGGAAGATATACCAGTCATCATCCGAGACGATGATAAACTCAGAGCTCTGCGTCGTGATGTTCAGCCCTCTACCCCGTTCATAGCTATCAAAGCGGTTGATGTTGCCCTCAAGGGCGTCGATGAGCAACTCGATACGATCCCCCTCCAGTATGAAGTAGTCTATGGGTCCCCCGCTTACCACTGTTATCGTTGTGTTGAGGACATCGCCTTTCTGGACATCTAGAGGGATCTGCAGGTACTCGTTCAGATCCACAGTTATCAAGTTGTTAATCACCGGAGTGATCTCAGTCTCGTTATGATAGACTATCTCCGGTGGCTCAGGCTGCAAGTAGTATATTATGAACAGCCAGAAGGCTGCGACGATGACGATGAAGATGATGATTAATCTGGCGGTTGAGCCATCGTTTCCCTGACTCACAGGTAATCACTCCGCTGATTCGATAAAAAACCATGTATCCCGGGAAAACGTCAAATCCTATGCATTCCTGTATCAGGGTAGATATTCTATGAACCAGAATGATTCAATCAAACGCAGACGCGAGGCAATCATGCGTGAAGCCCAGAAAAGAGGCTACGATGCCGTGGTCTTCTTCAACGAGGTCATCCGCCAGAACCCGAGCAACACCATCTATGTTATGCCTGCTGCTCTAGGGGATGAGCATCAAACCTTTGTAATGGACTCCGATGGGGAGACGACGCTTGTGATGCCCCACTGGGGAGCAGCCAGAGTCAGAGAATCAGGCGAGTACAACACGGTTATCGATATCAAACAGGAGAAGGGGCACCACATCAAAGGCACCCTGGAGGCATTGAAGAAGTATAACAGGGATAAGATATGCTTCGACTTGTCCACTGTTAGCGCCCAGATGTGGTACAGGATCGCCGCGGAGCTCGGAGTACCAGGGACTCCAGAGCGGGATATCAGCGATATAGTGTTCAAGGAGCGCAGCATCAAGGACGAGTACGAGGTAGAGGAGATCTGCAGAGCCATCGAGATCACAGAGGCAGCCTTTCACATGCTCATCGAGGATACTAACCCAGGTAGGAGCGTAACTGAGATGAAGAAGGAACTGGACGCCAACATGATCGAGTTAGGCGCCTATGAGTTCAGCTTCGATAGCAGCATCGGCTTCATCAAGGGAAACAAATCCATGTTCCTGAAGCACGGTGACGCTTTGAGCCTCGATGTTGGTGTGAGGCTGGAGACCGGTTACTGCAGCGACATGGGGCGTAACTGGCACGTCACATGGGAGAAAGCCACAGAGGACTACATGGAGCGGGCTATGCAGGCGCAGATAGACGGGATAAATGGTATCAAGCCCGGGATGACTGGGAACCAAGTGCTTGAACACGCCAACGCTGTGAACAAGGAGCTAGGATTCGAGGAGATGGTGCGAACTGGACACCAGATCGGGTTAGATGTTCATGATTACACTATGCCCTACGCCACCAGCTTCGGACCCATAGAGACCGATAACCAGCCTTTGAAGCCGGGTATGACGTTGACCTATGAACCCCAGAGGCGAGACCCAGTGACAGGGTACCGTGGACACATCGAGGATATCATTTTGATCACTGATACTGGGGCAGAGTGCCTGAACCAGATGCCCTACAGGATCACCTGGTAGCTTCCCCTAGGAAATCCCTGAGTTTCCTCATTTTTTCTATTGACTCCTCGAACTCTTTGTCGTTCATCCTGATGAGGTTGGCGTACCAGTAGATCCTGTTAAGCAGTAGAGGATTCATTGGGCCAAACTTCATGAAGAACCCAGAGTAGCTGCATTTTTCACAGAACTCGTAACGGTTCTCTGGGTCATTGATGGTTTCCTCATATTCTTTCTGTATTTCCTGGAGCATCACCGCTGATTCAAGGCTGGGCTTGATGTCGATCCCTATCTCTTGGAGCCCAAATAAGACATCTAGGTTACGTCTAGTCTCGGTCTCATTGATCCTGTCATCTACATAGATGTAAGTGTCTGCGGGTACCGAGTAGTAGCTCTCAACTAGGTGTCCGTTTCTTTTCTCATAGTTCAACTGGATTATCCCCGCGTCTTGAAGCCTGTTTACGTGGTGATAGATGTTCTGTGGAGTAAGATTGAGTCGTCTGGCTATCTCTTTGACGTTGAGGGACTCGTCTCGGAGCATGAAAACTATGCGTCGTCTGGTCTCGTCTTCCAGTAGTTTGAAGCCTTCTCTTGTGATTTCTTTGACATGGGGTTTCTTGGTTTCAGATTCCATTATCATTAAAATGGTTGTTTGAATATAAAAACAGTATTTTAACATTAAAACGAGTGGAATAAATACCCCAAGGCTTCAGCCAATATTGAAACAGTATGAGCAAAGAAGAAAAATACCTTCTAGTCGACATCGCTCATAACACAACAAAAGCAATACTCATACAAGACAAGAAAATCACGGGAATCACCGACGCACCCACAACAGTAGACGAGCCCACCCTTGATGTTACCCAAGGAGTAGCCCAGGCAGTCAAGGCACTCGAACAAAAATATTCAACCAAATTAATGAAAGGAGAAAAGATAGACCCCAGTGTGAAGCTCCTCTGCAGCGGCAACGCAAGCGGCGGACTCCACATGATAATAACCGGGGTGATCGGGAACATCAGCGGTGAGAGCGCCCAAAGAGCAGCCCTCGGAGCCGGAGCGCTCCTTATTGATACCTTCAGCAAGGACGATGACAGACCAGAGTACAAGAAAATCGCGGCGATGCGTGCCTCGAAGCCAGATATCGTATTGATGAGCGGTGGAACCGATGGAGGAGCCACCAGTCAAGTTATCGAGATGGCTGAGATAATCCAGAAGAGCGACATCAAGCCAAGGTACGGCGAGGAATACAGCCTGCCATTGATCTACGCGGGGAACGTGTCGATTCAGGATCAGGTTGACGCGGTTCTCGGTGAGAACGGATACGCGTTGAAGCTTGTTGAGAACGTCAGGCCTCTCATTAACAAGGAGAACCTTGGACCAGCACGGGAATCTATCTACGATGCATACATGGAGCATGTCATCATCCACAGCCCAGGTTACCCGAAGCTAGCCACATGGACAGACGAGAGAATCGTACCCTCACAGGCCATGGTGGGTAAGATGCTCTACGAGTACGCCCAGCAGCGTGGGGTGAACCTGATCGCAGCTGATATCGGTGGAGACACTACTGATGTCTATTCGGTTTATAATGGCGTCTTCAACAGGTCATTGAACGCTGGGATAGGGTTGACTTATGGAATCAGTAACATCGTCAAGGAGGCTGGAATCGATAACGTGCAGCGTTGGCTACCAGCCATGCTAGATGAACGCACAGTGAGGAATATCATCGGTAACATGATGATCAAACCGAGCCAGCGCCTATCAATCGAGGAGAAACAGATACAGTCCGCCGTCGCTAGGGAAGCCATCCGACTGGGCGTTGACGGTCACAAAGCTATCGCTTCACGCCTCAAGGGTGTGGTAACCGAGAGAACCCTGAGTGAAATGTTTGACCAGGCCCTTGAACCTACTCTCATAAACATGATGAAGACAGACGTCCTCATAGGGAAAGGAGATGCCTTCAGCAGTCAGACCTTGGAGGACTCGTTGATGATTCTCTTGGACTCGCTTCAACCTGAGGGGGTAACAGAGATCTACCTTGACCCCGATAACCTAGCTGCTCCATTCGGACACCTGGTGGGTCATGATAGGGAGGATGCCTTGAGGCTGTTCAGTGAACAGGGACTGCAGTTCATAGGCACATGTATCGCACCCAGCGGTGAACTCAAGGATGGGCAGGATGCCCTCAAGATAGAATTCCTCAACTCCAGGGGGGTCAAGGCGTCTCACATCCTCAGCTACGGCGAGATAACAGTGCTCCCTATGAAGGAACAGGAGACTATCGAGATCAACTTCATCCCCAATAAACTGGATATAGGCGCTGGAAAAGGAAAGACCCTCAAACAAAGCGTCACAGCTGGTAAACTCGGGATCATCTTCGATACCCGTGGAAGACCCATGAAGAAGTACCGTCAACCGGTTAAACTGGTGCCCTTTGAGGCCATCGGGAGGGCTATGTAATGGAGCTAGAGGCATTGAGTAAGGAGCGTAGGATATCGACACATGGGGAGGTCCTCGTTAAGGTCGGGCAAATGGTTGAACCTGATACATTGATCGCCAGGGGAACTGTCCAGAGCCAGGATATCCATGAGTTACGGCTTCACAGGAGCCTCAACGTCAACCCTGAGGATGTGAGAAACCACATCGTCAAGCATGAGGGAGACGTGGTCGAAAAAGATGAGGTGGTGGCCTTGGCTCGCAGCTTCTTTGGTAGGCAGACACGGATGGCTCGTTCACCCATTGATGGTACCATAGAGGCTTTCTCGGGTTCTACGGGTAGGATGATGATAAGGGGTCACCCTGTGCCTGTTGAGGTCTATGCGTATATTCCGGGGGAGGTTACATCCATCTTCCCTGAGGAGGGAGCCACAATAGAGACCCAGGGTTACAGATTCAATGGGCTCTTCGGTGTGGGAGGCGAGACCCATGGGGAGTTAGCCATGGCGGTTGATTCCGGTGATGTAGCATTGACTAGCGCCGAGATAAAACCGGAGTACAGTGGTAAGGTGCTGGTGGGTGGGAGTGTGGTTACCCTTGATGCGCTTCGTGAAGCTGTCAAGCAGGGAGTGAAGGGGATCATCGTGGGCGGTGTGGACCAGAAGGATCTGACTTTCTTCCTAGGATACGAGATCGGGTTAGGAGTAACTGGCAGCGAGGACGTGGGGTTAACATTGATACTCACTGAGGGCTTCGGCGTCAACCCTATCCCTGATGAGGTGTTCAACGAGTTCAAGGAGCTATCAGGGAAACTCGCATGCATCGATGGGACGACACATATCCGTTCACGGAGCCTGAGACCAGAGATCCTGGTTCCCATCTAATTTTTCTCTCTGAAAACATAATAACCTCGAAGCCTCAGTATAGCCCTGTAGACTTACTTTGACAGTAGATATTGTGATAAAGAACGGGTTGACCGTGCTCCCAAGCGGCATAACCCAGTCATCCATAGTCATCGATGGCGGAAAAATCATTGGAATAATGAAGAGCAGCGAACCCCAAGCGGATCAGGTTATCGACGCCAAGGGCAAGGTGGTACTTCCCGGAATGATCGATACTCATGTTCACCTTCGTGACCCCGGGTTCCCTGAGCGGGAGAACTTCGAATCAGGAACCAGAGCAGCAGCGGCGGGTGGGGTGACCACTGTTATCGATATGCCTAACACGGTGCCAGCCACGGTGACGCTAAAAGCATTTAATGAGAAGAAGGCGATCGCGGATAAGAAGAGCCTCGTTGATTATGGTTTCATCGGTGGAGCCGGTGAGATACCGAAAGAGGATATTATTCAGCTTACGGATGCCGGTGCCACTGCCTTCAAGAGCTTCCTCATCGCTCGATTCAAAGAACTGGCTGCAAGCGATTATACCCTCTTAAAGCATATGCAGTTGCTCGGTGAACTGGACAGACCTTTGCTGGTGCACGCCGAGAACGGTGACCTTGTTGACAAGTTCATGGAGGAGGCGATCGCTTCTGGTAGGACCGATCCACTTGCTCATTGTGACTATAGACCAGATATCTGTGAGCTAGAGGCAGTAATGAGGACCATAACCCTGGCAGCCGAGACGGATGTACATCTTCACATATGTCACATGAGCGCAGCTGGCAGCGTCGATATCCTTGAGTGGGCTCAAGCCATGGGTCAGATGGTTACAGGTGAGACCAGTACCAATTATCTGTTGTTTACCCGTGAGACCATGGAGGAGCGTGGACCATATGTTAAAGTTGATCCACCGCTGAGGTCCAAGGAGGACCAGGTGCGGCTCTGGGAGGGACTGAATGACGGTACCATTGATGTGCTTGCCTCTGATCACGCTCCCTATACGAAGGAGGAAAAGGAGAAGGGCTGGGACAACATCTTTGATGCCCCCAGCGGAGGCGTGGTCATCGAGACTACGCTTCCATTGATGCTGGACGCTGTCAACAATGACAAGATCAGCCTTGAACGGCTCATCGAGGTCTTCAGCACAAATCCAGCCCAGATGAATGGATTGTACCCCAAGAAGGGGGACCTTGTGCTGGACGCTGACGCCGATATAGTCATCTGTGACATGGATATGCCATTCAACATCAAGGGTGAGAACCTCCAGACCATA
>CAZVMT010000067.1:0-13250 GCA_964628765.1 uncultured Candidatus Bathyarchaeia archaeon
ACACTCCCACCTTATCCCAGCGGCGACTTCCATATGGGCAACTTCCTGAACTGGACCTACTTCGATATTAGGGCCAGATATAAACGAATGACCGGGTACAACGTGCTGTTCCCACAGGGGTGGGACTGCCACGGTTTGCCGACTGAGGTCGCGGTTGAGAAAGCCAAGGGGATAAAGAAGAGCGATGTTCCGCCTGATGTCTTCCGCAGGATGTGCGAGGAATGGATCGAGCAGTATATTCAGATCATGAAGACCGCTGTTATCAGGCTCGGAGCGAGCATCGACTGGACCACGGAGTACAGGACTATGGAGCCAGAGTATATCCGCAAGATACAGCTCAGCTTCCTCCAGCTCTACGAGAAAGACATGATCTACAAGGGAGAGCACCCCATCAACTGGTGTCCCCGTTGCGAGACAGCCATAGCGGATGCAGAGGTGGAACACGACCACAAGACTGGTAAAATCTATACTATTCCCTTCATGACTGACTCAGGCGAGGTATTGATCGCGACCACTAGACCAATATATCTACCCGCCTGCGTCGCATTGAGCGTACACCCCGGAGACGAGAGATACAATCAATTAATCGGCGAAGAAGCCACTGTTCCAGTATTTGGACAAAAGGTCCCGATAATCGGAAACGATGAGGTAGACCCAGAGTTCGGCACAGGAGCCATGATGATCTGCACATATGGAGATAAAGCAGACGTAGTCGCTGTCGCGAGATTCAACCTACCTGTAGTCAAGCTCATCGATGGCCAGGGAATACTCCAACCCGTCGCGGCGAAATACGCTGGGATGCCCATAGCAGAAGGTCAGAAAGCCCTTGTAGAAGACATGCGTGAGACTGGTTTAATCAAGGAAGAGAAACAACTCGACCAAGAGGTTGGGCTCTGCTGGAGATGCGACACACCCATCGAGGTTGTGACGGCTCGCCAATGGTTCCTACGAACCATCAGCCTAACAGATAAAGTAGTTAAGACAGCCAAGTCCATAACATGGTACCCTGACTGGATGAGGCAGCGACTCATCGACTGGGCAACAGGACTCGACTGGGACTGGGTGCTCAGCAGGCAACGAGTATTCGCCACACCAGTACCAGCATGGTACTGCAAAAACTGCGGCAAGATCAGGCTCGCAAAACCAGAGGAGCTACCAGTAGACCCCAAAGTGACCATCATCCACGAACCCTGTGAGTGCGGAGGCAACGAGTACATACCAGACACAGATGTCATGGACACATGGTTCGACAGCAGCATGACCTGCGCGATACACGCTGGTTGGCCCGATAAGCCCAACTGGAGGAGACAGTTCCCAGCATCTATACACCCCAGCGGACAAGATATCATCAGGACATGGGCATATTACTTGATGGTACGTCACCTCGCCCTGTTTGACCAGACTGCCTACAACAGCGTCTTGATCAACGGCATGGTACTCGGAAGCGACGGCAGGAAAATGAGCAAGAGCCTAGGCAACTATGTTTCAACTCCTGAGGTATTCGAGAAATACGGCACCGATGCACCCCGTCAATGGGCAGCAGCAGGAGGCAGCACAGGGACTGATATCCCCTTCAGGTGGGAGGATGTGGAGTACGGTTGGAGGTTCATGCGCAAGCTCTGGAACGCCGCGAGGTTCGCTGGCATGAGGCTAGAGGACTATGACGGCGGATACGCCGAACCCTTGTTACTGGATCGATGGATCATGACCAAGCTCCAGAAAACCATCAAACGAGCCACCGAAGCAATGGAAAACTGTGACTTCATGAACGCCACAGAGGCGGCCCGTAACTTCATCTGGCACGTCTTCTGCGACCATTACTTGGAGGCGGCTAAGACGAGGCTCTACGGTGAGGGCGACGCAAAGGAGGCGGCCCAGTGGACCCTGTACAACTCTCTAAGGGATATGCTAAAGCTCATGGCACCAGTGACTCCCCACATCAGTGAGGAAATATACAGAACCATGTATGACCCCGATAAGAGCATCAACATATCACCCTGGCCCGAGTACAATGAGTCACTGGTAGACGAGGAAGCAGAACGAATCGGAGACCTGATCATCGCAGCCATAAGCAGCATACGGACGGAGAAGAACCGCAGGGGCGTGAGCCTTAATGCCCCTGTGAAGAAGCTGACCATCTATGCTGGTGAGAATGCTTTAGACCTTGAACAGGGGACTCAGGATATCAAGGATACCTTGAAGGTAGAGGAGCTCGAGATACTGGGCAGCTCAGGTGGAGAGGCCAGCGTCGAGGAATACACTCACATCGGTTTCTCGATGAGCCTCTAAACCCTTTTACAGCCCCCTATTCAATTTGTCTCTATGTCAGATGAAATGGTACCTCTCGTCGAGGCTGAGAACGAGGTAAAGGTAGTAACCCAGCGACTAGCATTGCTGCATCTTGCTTTCAGCAAGAGCATAGTGGATAGTCTTGGATGGGATAAGGGAAAGCAACTGATACTGGACAGCATCAAGCTGTATGGTGAATACGTGGCAGAGCGCTCCAAACAGGGTCATCAGGGGTTGCCCAAGTATGGTTTCTGGGAGCGCAGGGAGGATAAGCCACCTCTCTGTGAGCTTGGCAAGATAATGCTCGAGATGGGAGAGCCTGAGCTTGGCGCCATGTACTGCTTGATTGACCCAGCGAAGACCATGGCGGCTGATCTAGGCAACAAGATGATTCATAAAAGGTGTATGATACTGGGGCATGATGATTGCCAGTTCGATACCATACCGACGAGTGAAAAGGATCGAGCCGACTTCAAGAAGGGAAAAGACTGGGCTCATGTGGACCCAATAATCGATGAATTCATTGATGAAGCCTAGTAGGTTCTATACTTTGTGATGGCTGCGATGCCTCCGAAGCTCCTGTAGAGCATCTCACCCTCCTCGGTGTGAGTGCTGATGACTTCGAGTTTCGCTTCTGCGTCTTCCGCCATCTTTACCAAAACCTCTATGAGGTCTTCTCTTTCCATGACCTCGTAGTTGCCTCCCTCACAGTCTAGACAGTTCATATCGCTTATGCTGTTCTCGAATTCTTCCCAGTTGTCCATGTCCACGATCTTGGTCTCGGTGAATCCGCAGGTCCTGCATTTAAGGGTGACCTGCCAGCGCCTGATGGAGTCGCTCACCAGCAATGTGTAGACGTTCATGTTTTTGAGTTGCCTCATCACCTCTTCCTCACCGTAGGTTCCTAAGCCATCGTCCTCGCCCAGATGCTTCAAGAACTCTTGGACTACTTTTCGTTCCTGCATATATCTTACTTGCTCGAGGAAGCTTCTTGATCTGTTGACTACTTCTTTTACGCCCTCGTGGCCTGTGTACCCTGTGTCAACTGTGGTGAGTATCTTGTCTTGGATCTCGTGGTGTAGGTAGTTGCCTTTGAGGAAATCTTCCTTTGTTGGCCCGGGTCCGCCAACTATGATGCCTTTGAGGTTAGGTACGTTGAGGAATAGGTCGGTCATCATGTCTCCGACGCGGTTGTAGTATTCTTGGAGGTGCATCTGTCTGAGTCGCTCATAGCGTCTGCTGGACTGGCCTCCTGCGCGTGTCTTTCCTGCCACGCCGCTGGTCATGTCTTTGAGTATGTCGGCTCTTTGTCCTTTGAGCATGGCGAATGTGGCGTCCTTGGCGTCTATGACCAGTATGCCGTAGCTGTCCTCGTGCTCCAGTATCTCCCAGAGGGGGTCCAGCATGAACCTGTGCTCGCATCGGTAATAGTAGATGCCTATGGGCTCTGGGGGGATCAGTGTGAATGTCTGCATGTCCCCTACGCCGAGTTGGTCGCTGGCTATGGTGCCTGTGAAGATGGCTAGACCTGTGTCGGGTACCTTGTTGAATAGTTTGAGTCGTTCCATTGCTTTGGTGAGTGCGTCTTGGACGTTTTTTCTGGTGGTCTTGGATTTGATGTTGACTGCTGTGCCGTACTCGTTTCTGAGGTCTGTCATGACGTCGTGGATCTGTTTACCCGGGGGGATGTATACTGTTACGAGTTCTGTCCCTCTGCCCTCTAGTTCTTCTAGTTTTTCTAGCATTCGCTGGAACCTGAATCGGTCTAGTGTGGTGTTTCCTGAGGACATCGTGATTCACTGGGTGCTCTTTGATACCTTGGCACGGTATATGAACATTGCTTATCGTTAGGATTTTGTGACTCATAGGTTATTTTGGGTTGTTGTAGTGGGTGACGGCGTATAGGTATAGGGTGTAGGTTATGCAGTTGTCTTTGTCGCAGAGTACGCAGAGTTCCTCTGGGGACGTTGGGGGTGTGTCTATCTCGAATTTTCTTCCGCAGATGGTTTCTGATAGCATGTTAGGTCACTTTTGAGCCGCTGTGGGTGCCTTTTATGGCTCTTGTTATCTCCTCTGGGTCGGTTCCATTGATTATGATGAGGGGGATGCCGAGTCGTTTGGCTAGTCTTACTCCTTTGAGGTCGAATAGGCCGTATTCGCCGGGGGCTTGGCGGGTGTTTTGTTTGATGATCTCTTCGAGTCTGAGGCAGGTGAGTTCTGGGAGTTTTTCTGCGTCTGGGTGATGTTTTGGGTTCTTGGTGTAGACTCCGTCGATGTCTGTGGCGTTTATGATGAGGTCGGCTTGCATGGCTCCTGCGAATATTACTGCTCTGTAGTCTGTGCTGCTTCCGGGCTTGTAGCCGCCTCCTACTAGTATTTTGTTTTTTGGGGCGTGTTTGAGGTCGCTGGCTCTTTGGTAGATTCTGGTTTGGTCTGCTGTTTGGCCTAGGGCTGCCATGAAGAGGAGTGCGTTTATGTGGGTGGATTTGATGCCTAGGTTGTCTTGTATTGTTGTTGTTGCGTTTAGTTGTTTGGCTGTCTGTATGAGGTACCGTGCGGGTTTTCCGCCTCCGCATACTATTATGATTTTGTGTCCTTGGCGGTGTAGTTGTTTGATGGTGTCTGCGTAGCGTTGGTAGGTTTTTGGGTTGAGTGTGATGTGTGGTTCAGTGTTTTTGTTTGTGAGTAGGCTTCCTCCGAGGCTGATGGCGAGTTTCATGTGTGGTATCTTGGTGTCTGGGGGTTTAGGTTTTTCTGGGGAATGATTTTATTTGTGTGTGGTGATTGTATGGTTCGTGCGGGGGTTCCCGAGTGGCCAAAGGGGCAGGACTCAAGATCCTCTAGCTCAGGCTTTCGAGGGTTCGAATCCCTCCCCCCGCACCTCGTTTTGGGGTCGGCTGGTGGGGGTTCGGTGCGTTTTTTCTTGGTGTGAATTGGTGTGAAGATGTGTGATGATTTGTATTGTTGATTGGGTGGGGGGTGCTTGGTGTTATTTTTTCATGTGGGTGGGTTTCTTATTGCATTCACGCTTATCTTAGGTTAGGCGGATATGAGTGCCTGAATTTGAGCATAAGTAGCTGAACAAATTTGTTTATATATATCTTTAAGCCTAAATTTCCTTTAAATATCTCGAAATTAAGATAGGTATTATCATATGCAAACAAAAATATCGACTTCCTTTGAACAAATTAGAGGAGATTATTGGGTCGTTCCCGCTCTAATGGTCATTGGATCAATAATATTATCCATAATAACATATCACATAGATAGAACCATTCAGATAGGTCTTTTAAAAAGCATATCTTGGCTAGGAGTAAACGACCCTGAGGCAGCTCGAAGTTATCTGAGTGTAATTTCAGGATCAATGATCAGCACAACTGGTGTCACATTCAGCATCACAATCGCAGCACTTGTTCAAGCCTCAAGCCAACTCGGACCACGTTTACTTTCAAATTTTCTCCGAGATAGAGGAAATCAAATAGTCCTTGGAACTCTACTAGCTACTTTTACTTTCTGCATTTTTATCTTAAAAAGCATCAGTAACACAGTGGAGTTCATATTCATTCCTCATCTGAGCATAGCAATAGCCACGATATTTACGATACTAAGTATAGGGGCGCTGGTGTTTTTCTTCCATCACGTTAGTACCTCGCTTCAAGCTAACTATGTAATCAGTCAGGTTGGGACCGAACTTCAACAAGCTATTAAGAAGATATATCCTGAAAAAATGGAGTATCCCCAAGAGTATAACCTGATTAATCCCGAAGACATCCCTAAGATCATACCCGAAGAATCATATCGCATTAAATCCACAGAGGGAGGCTATCTTCAGGCTATCGATTCAAAGACATTGATCGAAATTGCTGAAGAAAATGACTGCATAATGATTACCGAGCTTCGTCCCGGTGAATATACTTCCGAAGAAAATACTCTGGTGTCAATATATCCAATGAGTGATAAAATTGAGGAACTGAAAGATAAGATAAATAACGCTTTCATATTGGGCGAAGAGCGTTTACGCATACAAGACATCAAATTCAGTATAGAGCAGCTTGTAGAGATTGCGATAAGGGCTTTAAGCGCAGGAATTAATGATCCTTACACTGCAATTGCTTGTATTGATCAGTTAACCTCAGGTACAATTGAATTATTTAAACGAAGTATAACAGAGGGCTATTACTATGATTCGAGTGAAAAGCTTCGTTTAGTCACAAAGCCACTTACTTTCACTGATTTAATCGAAATAATGTATACTGAAATTAGGCGTAATAGCTCTACAAATGTAACCATTAACATCAAGTTGTTGGAATCTATTGCCAGTATAATCCCTCATGCTCGGACAAAGGACCAAAGAAATGTGCTGAAAAAACAAGCCGATATTTTGCTTCAAAATAGTATGACTTCTATTAAAGAACCGTATGATTTAGAAGAAATTAAAATGGTGTATAAGACGGTTACTAAAGAATTGTCAGTATAAAACATTAAATTCAATAAAATTCACTTTTATCTACTACCAAGATCTGTACGGTTCTGGTGCCTTCAAATTGATTTCAGGTATTTGTACCTAGTACCTGAGCCTGAAAATATCGGTTTATGTGGGCTATTCCCTTTCATATTCATCCTTTGACCCTTTCTTCTTATGAAAGCACGGTTGCAACAGAGAAAATAGTTATTTGGGGATTATTTCATAATTTCCGATTCTCAAACATTCTTATTGTTGTTGAATGAGAAGTTCAAATAGAGTAGAAACTCATATTTTTTTAAACAAAATAGCTCTTGAAAAAAACTAAAAAAAAGAGAAACTATTGTTTCTAATAGGGTTTCTTTACAAATAGAACTATGGCCACTATTGCGCCAATTCCGATTACCGGTATTATTACCCAGTATGGGAATCCTCCGGATTCTGGTGCTGCTTCTGTAGGCTCAGTAGATTCTGGTGCTGTAGCTTCTTCTACCTGTATGATTGCCCATGTGCTTAAGTGGTCTGTATCCGCCTCCAATATGTTTTCATCAGATAATGTACTGTCAACGGGCATCCAGTTTTCTCCGTTCCAGTAAGCCCATGTGAGTTGCTCCATCTCCATGTTCTTGGTTTGAGCCTGAGCTGGGTCAATTTCCATTCCTAGTCGTGCCTGAGTGATTGTGGCGTTGGACTCGATCTCACAATAAAAGCCCAGATACTTGCCGGGTTCAGTGACACTGGTAGGCTTGCTCATACGTAACTGTATCTGCAACTGTAAAGCGTTTCCTGAATCGATCTCTATCCTTAGCATCTTCTGTGTATACTGGTTCTCTGCCGAGACCTCGACTTGCATGTTGTTAGTGCAGTTCATGTATAGCCCTGTGTTGTTGAACTGGAGCTTTGTGACTTGGTTACGCTCTATCTGATGCTGGAAACCCTGTGGCACCATATCGGTATAGTTCATGGTATTGATGCGCTTAGGTTCGCCCTGTGGCCCTCCCTGAGAGACTGATGCTGTTTCTGTGGTGAAGCTCCAAACCTTGTTAACCGCCAACCCATTACCAGCCAAATTCTCAGCCTCTGTCGTAACCGTGGCTGTATAAGTAGTGCTATATGCGAGATCATTATCCGGTGTGAATGTCGCTGTGACACCAGAGTAAGTCACCGCTCCTGGAACAGAAGTAGATCCCTGCTTCAAGGTAAATATAGTACCAGTTATCGTCGCGGGTTCCATCGGTTCACTGAATGTAGTAGAGATTTTTGTGTTGATAGCTACATCTGTGGCTGAGTTAAGTGGGCCTGTGGAGCTCACAACAGGCTCAATATCTGGTGTTGTCTCTGGTGTTTCAATATCGGTTGTCTCAGTATCTGGTGTTGTTTCTGTGGTCTCAGTATCTGGTTCTGTATCTGTAGACTCAGTAGAATCCGCTGTTGGCACATTGACATTGTTAGCTGCTAAAGTCGCTGCTGTCTGAGTCAGCGCCCTACCATTCAAAGTTGCACCAGTATTCAACACAATAGCAGTGCGACACAGAACATTTCCCTCTAAAACAGAGGTTGTCCCGAGTGTCGTTTGGCCAGCGACCTGCCAGAAAATATTATCCGCTTTAGCACCGCCACTTAAAATCACATTCTTACCATTACTGATTTCAAGATTTTGCGCTATCTGGAATATCCAAACATCAGATGAGCTTCCCGATATAGTAACATCCGTGGATATCGTCACACCACTACCCCACTTGTAGAGTCCTGGAGCTAGCGTCAGTCCACCAATTTCTCCAGCTCCAAGTTCAGTGTAATCCGGTGTAGTTCGTCCGGCGGCATCTGTATACGCTGTTTCCATGTCGCTTACAGCTGTGGTCATTTTAGTTGGAGTTGGGGACGTATATGTAGCTGAATAGACTCTCCCGGTCACCAGAGATGATGATGCAAATTTATTAGTTGAATCCATTATTAACCCGAATCCAGTGATATAAGTTGCAGCAGCTGGGCTTACACCGATGTCTCCAACAATTGAAGTGACTCCAGTGGATGAGATCCCTGTTTTCGCCAGAATCACAAAATCACCAGCCGACCCAAGATCAACTGGTGCTTCTGGATACCCAGCATTTCCAGAGGGTATCATAGCTAAAAACATCATCGCCGAAATCAGCACTATCGCTAGTACGTTGAACCTATTTATCAAAACTTTTCTGTTGTTTATTATTTCAAAACTTTTACTCATTTTTATTCCTCTTAATCTACAAGATATACGTTTTAGGCACATATCGCCTGTAGTTTATTATTAAAATTACCTTAAACATTCTTTATAAATAAATGGATTTTTATGTTACGTTTGTATTAATATGTGTACATATTCTAACAACACATGTAAATCCACATTATTTCCTAAAAAATGCTGGCCACACTTTACTTTATCAATAATTTTATGTTTAAAGTATCAATATATTTCCTTATTTTAACAATTCTTAATCTATAGTTATTTTTTTACGAAGAAAATGAAATTTGATTTCTACAGTTTCATGTAAAAATGCGTTTGAATTTCCCTTAGTTATTAAACAGATAAACAGTTGTTTATTTCAGCAGTTATTGTATACATTTGCTTACTCGTCCTTATATTCAATGCACTCAATTTTTTACTGGAGAAATAATAATGTCAGTTGATGATAAAAATAAAAAGACTAATGAGAAGAGAGTGGAGGAAATGGGGGAAGCCGTAGGGCGAGGCGCTGAGAAAGTAGGCAAGGCCATAGGGAAGGGTGCCCATGATGCCCGTGAACGCATAGAAAAAGGAGCTGATCAGGCAGGTAAAGCCGTAAGAAAGGGCTATAAGGATTTCCGAAAAGGATTGAAAGTAGGAAACGAAGCCGAGAAAGAGAAAAATCAGGAGGAGAAGTAATAGATGGATACCTTCACGACTGTTGCAATCATATTAGTGGTTCTCTGGGCTCTAGGCTTTATCGGCGGGGTTGGAGGTCAACTAATTCATCTTTTGCTGGTAATAGCGGCTATTGTGGTCATCATTAGGTTAATTCAGGGAAAAAACCTAGTAACCGGTAAATAACAATAAGAACGCAAGCCTCTTTTTTATAATGGCAACATCATGCAACTGTAGAGATTTATTTAACAGAAACGGCGATCCAGCCAACTTTTTATTTGAACAATAGCTTAACAAGAACTCACCAGTACATTGAAATAGATTACATTTGAATACAAGTGTGTTCTTTGTTAATTTGGTAGTATTCCTGACTTCTAGACTTTAATCTCAACACCGATTAAGAAGTATCCTTGTTAAACTTGGAGAGGTCGTCTGTGATTTTTACGGGGATTAGGTTTAGGTATTTTCCAACCACGGTTAGTGATCCCCTTAACTGGTATTCTCCTTGATTCTGTGGATCTCCAATTGCCTGCAGAAGTGTTCCATTAAAGGAAATTTGAGCCTCAATTTCTCCGTAGCCTTCTGGAGGTATTGTTTGTTCCATCATCGTTACAGGTGAAACCGAGATCTCCCCGTAGTAAATCATCCCATCCATGGATACCGTTAGAGGGATTTCACTTGGGTTAGACACCATGTATGTCAACGTGATATCTATTTCTGGCGGGAATAGAGATAGTCTGTCCACTCGAAAATCTGAGAATTCAATTTCGATCTCAGCAATTGATTTCCTGATCTCTTGTTGCCCCAGATAATATACTCCACCTAATGCAACCAGAATAATTATGAGCCCAATCAATACTTTGTTTTGTTGACCAACCATATTGACTGAAATTCACTTGCCGAGAATAAGCATAGTGTTTACAGTTGTTTATTTCAGAATATAACGTATACATTTGCTTACTCGCCCTTATATTCAACGCAACCAATTTTACAATTGAGAATAAAAAATGTCAGATGATACTAAAAATAAAACATCGATGAGGGGTCGATATGGATTTTAACACGTTACTAGTAATAGTAGTTGATTGTGGGCTAAGCGCTTTTTTACTTTATGCCATCTATACAACTCGCCAGGGACAAGTTAACTACAGAGAAACAATTACAACGCCTCCCAAACCGGAAAAAATACAGGTTGTGAGTAAAACGCATAAACAACCAGAATCCATCACAAGTTCAACATCGAAACCTATCCAAACACCAATGCCTGAGCCCAAAATCGATATGAGAACAGACTATATTTCAACGGATACGCCTAAAAATGAAACAGGGCGAAGGATCAGAGTGATTGATATGGAGGGGATCGGCCCCGTTTACTCTAAAACTCTAGGCGAGAATGACATCAATTACATTGACGAGTTGCTTGATGCTGGAGCTACGCGTAAAAAGAGACAAGAATTAGCTGAAACAACCGGAATCTCCAGTCTCATTATCATGGACTGGGTAAACATGGCAGACCTTCACAGGATCAATAACATCGGCGAAGAGTGGTCTGACCTACTTGAGGAGGCAGATGTTAATACAGTGGTCGAGTTAGCCCAGAGAATACCAGAACACCTGTTCACAAAATTGGTTGAGATTAACGAGTCTAAAAACTTGGTACGCAGATTGCCTAACCAAAAACAGGTTGAGGATTGGATAACTCAGGCCAAACTACTACCTCGAATCGTTCAGTACTAATAACCTTCTTTTATTTCACTAGATATTGAAGTATATTTTTAAAATACGAAAAGATCCAATTAAAAAATAATAGATTATTTGGTTTGTCTTACTGGCATTCTGATTATTACAGAGTCCTCGTAAACCTCAGACCTAATCGTTATATCTAGAAGCGTCAAAAACATTGACTCCATGAAATTATTAATAAAAAGACTCCATTTTCTGCCAAACATATGCCTTAGATTAAACACATACTCGGAGCCATTCTTGTAAGTATTACACTTGAACCAACCACTATAACGATCATAGACTTCCTCAATCAGATAGTCAACAGAGTCAAAATCCAGCGGTAGCCCCCGATTAGTGACACCTTCCCTTACGCTGGTAGCACCAACCAGTTTTCCGAAATCAGATATCTCCTCCTCATTCAGCATCTCTAAGATTGGTGAAAATATCTTATATTCGACATTGACGCTTTGCGAGTGATTAAAGAATCTCTGGGCGATAATGTATCGTCGCACGATCTGATTCAACAGCTGGCTGACCGTGATTGAATCGTTTCCTGCCTCTTCCTTGAGTATGTTATCCCATTCCGCATTCAGCCTGAATGTTCTAACAGTAGTCTCCTCCCGCTCATTCTTCGTAGACAAATGTGCTTTCCTCGGTCCGCTAAGATAATAAGTAAAAACCCGATGTAAATAAATTTCGAAACCCGTTACAGCGCTCGTTTAGACGTGATTGTTTAATACTTTTTCTAACCTTTTTTCTATCCCACTCAGCCTAGAGGCGAAGAACTCGTTAAACTCCTTCAAGTCACGCTGGTTCACATCACCCTCTTCATACCCGTTTAAATTGGATAGCAACCTCAATGCTCCCCCATAAAGTTGACCAATTATGGCGCTTTTCTCGCTCTCAATAGAGCCACTTTTCTTAATATGCGCCCACATCTCTAGATAAGCAGGTAATATTCCCTCTTCCACGTATTTATCTAAATATTGCTGAAGCATACCAATGGTTTCAGAGTTCAAAGCAATCAATACTCAAACAACAAGCTCTGAATATATACCCATCTGTTTATTTGTATTAAAAGAAAATACTTGTACACTCTAATATACAAAGTAAACATTAACTTACACTTCTTTATATAGCAACCCGCTCACAAAATAGATGCTTGGTGACCTTATGAGAAAACAATTCAATTTAGTCCCTAATGGGTTCTTTATTATGGTTTTACTAGACATCACGGGCGTATTCATAATTGAAGCCAACAACTCGGGGCTAGCCTTCATCACCCTCACATCCGCCTACATATTCTGCACAACAGGTCTCTACGTACTATACCGAGTCCTCATAAAGCCAAGGAATGGTGACTATGATATTTAGCAATTTAGACGAGATAGACGATTTACTTCGCTCGGGTTATGCCCTGAGAACACTATACGATGTAGTGTCTGAGGAAAATCCAACCAATCTAAACGACTCAAAGCTGGAGGGCGTTATCGGTCTTTTAGAGGTGCATGAAGCCGAGGTTCGGAGAATACGTCAAAACCTCAGCCTCCGTCTACGCCAACACCTGCTTGAATCTTATTTAGAGGATCTGAAAAAACGTGCGGCAGCCCTAACTGCCTAATAACCACTCTATAACGAGTGCATATTCATGGTTAGAGAAAAAACCATTGTATAACAATAGTAGTATGCTGTTATATTTACTCTCGGTTTTTGTTTTGTTATCGCTGGTGGGCTGTGATCGCGGAGAATATTCTTTTATTCCCTGTTTTTGTGGTCTGCTTTTGTTTCCTGTTTTTGTTTGTTGAGGTTGCTGGTTTCATTGGCTCGGTTGGTGTAACCCGTAATGAAAATGTATAGGTTAAGAAATGATGAACATAATATCCAGTATCCATGAAT
>CAZVMT010000068.1:0-13227 GCA_964628765.1 uncultured Candidatus Bathyarchaeia archaeon
ATGGTTAAAAACAAAGGGAGTTAAAGAAGATCAGAGTACGGCAGAAATAGACGCTGGTTACAGGGTATCAGTTTTTGAGCTAAAGTGCAAGAATGAATAATTGACAGAAGTAATTTATGTATAATAAGCACAATTGTAGCGGGTGTATTTATTTTTTATCTAATACTGATAGCTGTAATCATGAATCTAATATCATAAACCCAAATCGAAATAAAAACGAATGGGTTTGGAGAAAATTAAACGCAAGTCATAAAAACAAGCAAAAAAAGAGATGCCCTTATAAAATTATAGGAAACTTTACATAAGCCGGATTTTGTCTTATAATAATAAATTAATAAAAAAAGGTTACTTATGGAAAATAAAGAATATAATAAACTATTAAACGCAATTAAAGAAGTTCTGACTTTTACAAAAAAAAAGGAATGCCCTGATCTCTTGGCTAGTGAGCTCATAATTCTTCAAGGACAAATAGCCAAAATTTGTTGCATGATTAAAAATGAAAAAATAGAAAATGATATAAAAAAATATCTTTAAAACTAAAGAAGAGAGATAAAAAATGTTCTATAAAAAATGTTCAAAATGTGGACAAAAAAAACCAGCGACTAAAGAATTTTTCCAGGGTGCAAACATGAAGGGATATAAGTATTTAAGAACAAAATGTAAAGTTTGTAGGAATGAAGAGAAAAAAGAATGGGATAAAAAAAATAAAGAGCGTATAAAAGAATATAATAAACAAAGATGGATAAGGTTAAAAGAAGAGAGGCTAGAGAATGGAATATAAAGTTGGAGATACTGTTAAAATAAAAAATAATTTGTGTAATTATAGTATTTACTGTGTAAGACCTCCAATGTTAAAATATGAAGGACAAAAAACTAAAATTATAGAAACAAAATGTAATAACAGTTCGTTTAGATTGGCAATAGATAATGGAACATGGATTTGGGATATAAATGTACTAGAACCAATAAACAAAAATAAAATTTTCCACTCTGGAAATTTTATAAATATAAATTAAAAGGATAAGGAGAAAAATATGAGTACTTTATTTGAAAAGCTTTATAATTCTACTGAAGGGATCAAAAAAGCATTATTACAGCCAACAGTTAAACGTAAGATAGAAAGAGAATTTCAATCTTACTACGATAAATTGGCTGAAAGAGCTGGAGACGCAGTAGACGCTATTATGTCTGAATACAAAAAAATAGGAACAGAAGATTCAATTAATATCGGAAAAGTAATTGAAAACAGGATTCTAATTGAAGATGCTGCCAAAAATCAAGAGATTTGTGCTAGTGAATACAAAATTATTTTTGGAACAGAGTTGAAAGGAGTTACTGTTGAAGAAATTAAAGGGAATGTCTTTAATGAAGATGGCTCAATAAAGATTGAATCAGTTTAATTTTTTTATGGGGCAAACCGCCCCATAAAATTTTATTTAGAAGGTTAATATGGGAAAAAAATATATTTGTAATAATTGTGGGAAAAAATGTGACGTTATAACAGACATAGATTATTCGGGTAGAACTTTGGGTGGGACTTGGACTTACCTTACTAATAGTGCTAGTAGTATTAGAGTATTTTCAAAATGTTGTCATGCTGATGTTTCAATAAAACTTTCATTAGAGAAGGTTATAAAAACTAATAAATTTATAAAATTATTTAGGCAATATAGGCAATATATTAAAGACAACAAAATAGGGATAGAAGAAATAAAAGTTATAAAAACTAATAAATTTATAAGGATTAATTAAATGATTTGTTCTCGATGTGGAAAAGAATGTGCAGCAGTACGATTTTATGGATATGCTTCTTATGGGATATTGGAAGATGCTTTATCCGAAGGCACTTCAGCAATATCTTATTGTTGTGGTGCATCTATTATTTATGAATCACTAATAAAAGGAATAAAAGTTATAAAAACTAATAAATTTATAAAAATAAAGGGAATTATATAGTTAAATACCTGACATGAAATTTACAAAAGAATATCGTACAAAATATATGAGACAATGGAGATTGAAGAAAGCTAAAGAATATCCTCGCATTTGTCCTAATTGCAATAAAAATATTTTAAAATATCGTAAAAGATTATGCAATGAATGTGCAGAGTTTAATAAATTTATTTCTCAATGTTTAATTTCAAAAAGAAAAACAGAAAAAATATCAAAAAAACGCGCTGAGATTCGCAAAAAAAAGGGGCTGCCAGCATGGGGGAGTAAATCAAAAAAAGGACTTAAGTGTATAATTCCTAAAATAAACTAAAAATATAAAAAAATAATAATATACTTGACAAGAAAGTTTGTATTTTTTAAAATTTTTTAAATTAAAATTGTATGGAGAAAAAAATGAAAAGATTTATTAAAAAAGTATTAAACCTATTTAATTTAAAAAAGCAAAAGCCCCTTAATAAATCAATACTAGAAAAATCAGTATCTAATTTTTCTGTAGAGTGGAAAGTAATAGATGTAGATAGTTACTTGGAAAATTTAAAAAAATTTTTTCCTAATTATACTTTTTACCTTGATATTCAAGGAGCTGGGTGGAAAAGAATTTTTATTAAAAATAACAAAACAGGCTTTCAAATTGGAAGAATAAACTTTGCTCCCTTCAGAGAAAAACACAGAATATATGGATATAAAAAATATAAGTTTTCCAAAGATCTTTTTTTTCTTGAATTATCAAATAAAACATTTAAAGGAGTATAAAATTGGCTAAACTTCCAGATATAAACATAGACCAAACACTAGAAGATATCGACAAAGAATTAGAAAAAAAACAGCAATTAGAAGCTCCTAGAAATTATTTGGGAATGAGTCAAATAGGGGAAGAGTGTTGGAGAAAAATTTTTTATTCTTTTAGAGGTGTTGCAAAAAGAGTTATTCCAGCATCTAATTTAAAGGCTATAGAAGATGGCTATTTGCAGGAAGAGATCATGGCTAAACGATTAAGATTGTTGCCTTATATAGAATTACATACACACGATCCCAATAATTCAAAAGAACAAATAAGCTTCTCTTTGTTATTAGACCATTTTAGGGGTCACTGCGATGGAATGATTTTAGGAATAAAAAAAGCTCCTCATACATGGCATGTCTGGGAGAATAAAGCTGTTAAAATAGAAAAATTTAATAAAATAATTAAGTCAATTAATGAATATGGTGATAAATATGCCTTAGAATGGTGGGACTCTATTTATTTTCATCAAGCTCAAATTTATATGCATTGTTCCGAGACTAAAAGGCATTATTTAACAGTAGAAACTCCTGGAGGGCGTGATTTTATTTCTTGTAGAACAAATTATAATAAATCTATTTCTGAAAATATAATTACAAAGGCTAAAACAATAATTTTTGATAATTGGAACATTCCAGCAAAGTTATCAGAAAAGAGGGAATTTTATAAATGCAAGTGGTGTGAATATTCTGAAGTTTGCCATGACGGAGAAATCCCTTTAGTCAATTGCAAGACGTGTAGGTATTCAGAACCGACAAAAAATGGTCGAAGGAGTTGTTTATGTAAAGAATCTTTAGAGAAAAATGAGTTTATTGAAATAAATGATCGAGGGGAAATAAAAAATGAAAGCTTATATTTGGATAATTGTCCTTATCATATTTACAATCCTGCGCTTATTTCTGCCAAACTCATAGAACAACAAGCAGATTGTTGCACGTATATAATAGAAGAAAACGGGACAAAATTTGCAAATTGTATTAAAACATCTATTCCAGAATTAAAAGACAGCCTCGATGCGATATATACCAGCTTAGAGTTAAAAAATAAAATAAAAAATATTAATAATCTTAAGCCTCAAGCATTAAAAATTCAACAAGAATTTTCTGGCGAAATAGTTGAAGACAACCAAAAAGTTTGGAATAAAACTTATAAAAATGGGTTAAAAGGATGAAGACAATAAAAGAAATCAAGAAAAAATATAAAAAAACTGTAAAAGGTCTGGATGATATTGAAGAACTTGCAACATGGATTGTAGCATATTCGGATTGGCTTGAACAAATAAGCAAATTCCACCCTTTTGCAAAAATTTGCTTAAATAATCTTAAAGAAATTATTCCTAAAAAATATATTGATTTTTAAAAATAAGAAAAGGATAAAAAAAATGAAATATTTATTAATTATATTATTATTAATTACAATTTATTCACCTAATATTTTAGGTTCAGCAGAATTAAATTTATCTAAAAAAGAAAAGCTGATGAACAGACATCCATGGTTAACAAATAAATTATATAAATTATATAAACAAAGGAGTATAGAATACAATGTTCCTTTAAAACTAGCAGTTAAAATTGTAAATGTAGAATCTAATGGCAGAATCGTTATAAGCAGAAAAAATAAAAATGGAACGAGAGATTATGGCAGATTTCAAATAAACAGCATCCATATGAAAAATAATCCTAAAAGCTTATTGCAAGATAGTATAAATTCAAAATATGGATTCTGGTATTTGTCTCTTTGCCTTAAGAAGTCAAAAAGAGACTTAATTGATACTGTTAGAATGTATAATCAGGGCAGTAACGGAAAAGCTCATAAATATAAAAATTGGAAATATGTTGTAAAGGTTTTAAAAGAATACAAAAGGATTTATTAATGAAAACTAAAATATGTCCTAATTGTAAAGAAAAAAAAGATATAAATCTTTTTGTAAAAAGAGCAAAAGCAAAAGATGGTTTTGATTGTTATTGCAAAGAATGCAAAAACAAAAAAAGAAGAGATTATTATAAAAACAACAAAAAAAGAGTTTTGGAAGTAGAAAAAAAATATTATAATAAAAATAAAAAAAAAATAAAACAAAAAACAAAAACATATTATGAAAAAAATAGAGAAAAAATAATTGGAAAAAAGAAAATAGAATATCAAGGAAAAAAAGAACAAAAAAGAGAATATAACAGGCTGTATTACATAAAAAACAAAACGGAGTTAAATAAAAAAAATAAGATAAGAGCAGAAGAAAATAAAGAAAAATATAAAAAAGCGAGAGAAAAATATAAACCAATCAGGAATAGGTTATTAAATGAAAGAAGAGAAAGAGACCTGGATTTTAAAATCAAGCAGGATGTGAAAAGTTCTTTTCTCCGCAACTTAAAACAAAAAGGAAAAGATTCTTTTTATGTCTATTCTGGAATAGAAAGAAAAGAATATATTAATCATTTAAAAAAAGATCCTTTGTGGAGCAGATATGAGAAGAAGGAAAAAATAAATATAGACCATATTGTCCCGATTTCAATATATGATTTTTTAAATAAAAATGATATAAAAAAATGTTGGAACCCGTTAAACTTGAGACTTCTCTCAGCAAACGATAACTTAAAGAAGTCTAACAAAGTAGACTTTAATTTAATAAAAAAATATAAAATAGAACACTTACTCCCAGAGGGATTTAAAAAAAATGAAAATTAAACCTAGATATTATCAGCAAAAATGTTTTGAATCTTTCTTCGAGTTTGCTTCCAAAAACCATGGGAAAAATCCTTTGTTGGTTCTTCCAACAGGAAGTGGAAAAACAATTTGCCAGACTATGATAGTTAAAAAAATATTGACATGGAAGCAAACAAGAATTTTATTATTAAGTCATCAAAAAGAACTATTGAAGCAAAATGCTACAGAACTTTATAACTATTTAAAAAAGGACATTGACATAGGAGTAAATTCCGCTGGACTAAAAAAGCGGGATATCTCTAGTCGAATAATTGTTGCAGGAATCCAGTCTGTTCATAAAAAAGCATGGGAGTTAGGATTTTTTGACCTCATTTTGGTTGATGAAGCCCATCTTATTAATTCTAGCAACACGGGAATGTATCGCAGATTTCTTGGAGAAATGCATAAAATAAATAAAAATGTTGTTATTTGTGGACTAACGGCCTCTCCTTTTAGATTAAAGTCAGGACTTCTTACAGAAGGAGATGACGCTTTATTTGATGATATTTGTTACGAAGTGACAATAAAAGAACTTATTAATCCGGACCATCCAAAAAATTTAGACAATAAACAATATTTATGTAATTTGATATCTAAAAATTCTATAAATAAAGTAGATTTAAGCGGAGTACACATCCAAGCTGGAGATTACAATAAAAAAGAAATGCAGCAAGCTTTTCTTAAAAACGATCTAGTTGAGAAAGCAGTAAATGAGATAATAGAGTTTACTCAAGGCAGAAAAAAGGTTTTAATTTTCTGTGCTGGGATAAAACATTGCGAAGAAGTTACTAGGCTATTAAAGTTAAAAGGGCAAAGAGCAGAAAACGTTCATTCTAAAAAAAATAATGAAGAGAACGACAAAAATATTTTTAAATTTAAAAATAGTGAAATAAAATTTTTGTTGAACGTAAACTCTCTTACGACTGGTTTTAATGAGAAAGCAATAGATTGTATAGTCCTTTTAAGATCGACTGTTTCTCCAGGGTTATTACTTCAGGCGGTAGGCCGTGGCTTTCGGTTGCATCCTGACAAAAAAGATTGTTTAATTTTAGATTTTGGACGAAACATAGAACGCTTAGGCCCTATAGATAAACTAAGAGTAGTTTCTAAAAAGAAAAAGAAAAAAGAGAAACAAGACCCTATAGTGAAAGAATGCCCAGAATGCAGGTCTCTGTTATACATCCAAGCTAAAGTTTGCCCAGACTGTGGATATGATTTTCCTATAGAAGAAAAACCTAAACATGAAGAAACAGCTTGCAATAAAGATGTTCTATCCGTATACAAAAAACCTGAAGAATTAATCGTCAAAGATGTTAGCTATTGGAAGCACCAAAAAAAAGGAAAGATCCCAACTTTAAGAGTGGACTATTATATTTCAGATTTTATGAAATATTCTAAATGGATTTGTATAGAGCATGATGGATATGCAAAAAGAAAAGCCTTTGAATGGTTAAGAAATGTAACTGATAATTATAACGAAATATCTACTATAGAAGATGCTCTTGAGCTTAGTAATAACTTTAAAAAACCTGAAACAATCACAGTAGATATAAACGGTAAATATCCTGAGATTATAGGATTTTCATATCCAGAAGAGGAAAAAGAATATAATTTTATAAATAATATAGAAGAAAAATCTAGTTTAGAATCATTAATATTTTAAGGAGAAAATTATGAGTATATTTTTTTTAATTGGAAGTTTAATCTCTCTTTCTTTTGGACTTTTAGGCTATTTTTTAAAAGAGAAAGAGAGAAATAGGCAGATAAAAAATGATGATTTTTATTATGAACTTTATAATTTATTTGACCAGAAAAGTCCTGATGAAATTAAATGTTTAGTTGAGTATAAAGGATCACGTAAAAAGGGTGAAAGAATTAAATACATTTATTCAAATATAAGGAAAAGTCATGGTAAAAAAGTTTTGACTTTAGACTTTATTGCAGATTATTTTATAAATTTACAAAAAACCAAATTAAAGAAAAAGTTTAATAGCTTTGGAGAATATGTAGATGATTTAAAACAAAAAGGTTATAGGTTTTTGTAAAAAGGAGGAGCAGATGAAAAAAATAAATTTATGTATTATTTTTTTATTATTTATAGCTAACTGTGGAAAGCCTTTAACAAACAAAGAAATAATAAAAAAAACTAGAGAATGTTACGAAGGCTATATGCTTCCAGAAGCTTATAAATTTGGATGGAAAGACGAAATTATTATTGTAAGATGTATAACAAAAGCTCAAGCAAAAACTATTTGGGCAGAAAAAACATACACAGAAGCACTAAAAGAACTAGAGGAGTATCATTTAAGAAAAAAAAACTTGAATACGGATTAATAAAAAACTTCGTACTTGACAAAACATTGATTATGTCTAAAAAATAACAAAAGAGGAAAGTAAAAAATGAGCAATACATATTCGATAGCATGTAAGGATTGTAAAAAACATTTATGGATAGCTCAAGGATGGTCTATAGATGACGGACACATATATTTTGAAGATAAAGAAGTTATGAAAAAGTTATATAAATTTTTCTTTTTACACAAAGGTCATAATTTAATTTTTGATAATAATTGTGATCTTGAGGACTATGAAGAAATAGAATAAAGACAAAATATATCTTTTGTCAAAAAAGGAGAATAGGCCCATGACTCAGAGAAAAAAAGGATAAATAAAATGAAAGAAATAATAAAAAATGCTGAAGAAAACCCTGAAAAAATTAAATACAATGAAAAGGTAGTACAAACACAAAATGTTAGGGATTTTGTTTTTGAAAGAAAAGGAAAATGCGACCCAAAAAAATGCAAATCGGCTTGCTGTAAATTTTATATGGTTAATGGAGGATTCGGGACAGATGATTATATCGAAGGATTTTTAGAAAAAACAAAATATGGAGACTTTAAAATTAATAAATATTGTAAGCATTTAGATGTTAAAAATAATAAATGTAAAGTCTGGGGAACAGATAACTTTCCTAAAGTTTGTCGTCAATTCCCCCATATAACGGATTCCGTATATAAGCATGTATTTGATGTCTGTAGTTTTAAATTTGAAATTAAACCATATGATAAAATAGGAGAAGAAAAAATGGGATTAGAAACAAGTTATTACGTTGGACCATATTTAGAATGCCACTGGCATTATATGGAGAAAGAGACTGGAAATGCTTTTGGTTGTCCTAAATGTAAAAAAGAAAAAAATAATGGAAATTTTTGCAGTGATTGTGGAAGCAAATTAGGAAATTTTTTAATATTAGATGAAAGGAAATCTTATGATTTTGATTGCGAAGATTTTGATGAAGTTTTTGTTGATACAGGTGAAGCTAGGTATGGAAAAGAAGGAATAGATTTTTTAATATTGAACTTTAGTATTTTTAATAATCGAATGTTATATATCGAAAGTGAAGAAATATATAATCAAGAAATTTTACCTATGCATATTATTGATGAGAAAAATTATTTTGAAAAAGAACAAGCACTAGAATACATTCAAAGAGCAAGAGACAAATATGACTCTGTTGACGTCAAATGGGGTATTGTTACAGTAGTTAGATAATAAACTAAAAAATTTATTAAGAATTTAACACTTGGAAAAAATAAACAAGGAGAAAATTTTATGGACTATGAAGAGCTTTTAAAAAAATACATGAAATATGTTAGACTGGAAGAAGGAACTGATTTTGTAGGATGTGGGAAAGGTTGGTCTGGGTCTGATAAAGAAGCAAAAATAACAGATGAAGAATGGGAGATATTAAAAAAAATAAGCGATAAAATATAAACGGCTATCTATCTAAATTTAACACTTGACAAAACATCCATTATGTATAAAATGGCTCATTAGTGTAGTGGATAGCACGATAGACTGTCGATCTTTAAGCAAGAGTTCAATTCTCTTATGAGCCGAATTAAAATTTAAAATTTATTTATAAATGAACGAAATAACAAAAATAAATAACAAAAGCAAAATCCAAATACATGAAACTGCATGGAACTCTTTGTCTGAAGCGACAAAAGATGCATATAAAAATGATTATGACAAATTTTTTGCTTTTGTAAAAAAAAATAATTCAAGGGAGATAACAGCAAGTGATATTTGGGATTATATTAAGCATTTACAATCTATTAATATGTCAAACAATACTATTATGCGTAAAATTGCCAGCCTATCCAGAATGTTTAAGATACTAATGGTTGTTGGCGAAATTGAAAAAGACCCAATGGAAACTTTAAAACAATTAAAAAAACTATCTTTTAATACTGTAAAAAACTACCATACACCAATAAACATGTCTGATATTAAAAAATTATCAAAAATTACAAAAGATACTTCTATTTACGAGAAGAAAACCATCATGATTATACGCACTCTTGCAAGAACTGCTATGCGTATTTCTGAGTTTGCAGGAATACGAAAAGATAAAATAAAAAATTTTGATGAAAATAATGTTGAAATAACTATTGTAGGAAAAGGACAAAAACAAAGATCTATTTTTTTGGAAAAAACTTTTCTCAACGAGATTTACGAGTTATATCCAGATAAAGAAGATTTTCCTTATTTATTTTACAATAAAAATAACAAGAAATATGACAGAAAACATTTGTGGCTAATGATTAAAGATTTTTGCAAAAAAAGGATTGGACAACATGTTCACCCGCACATGCTACGTCATACGTGTGCGACATATTTGCTAACTGAAAAAAAGGTAGACTTGAAAGTAGTTCAACAATTTTTAGGTCATTCTGATATCAGCACCACTATGGTTTACATAGATTCAAAAACTACTCCAGAAAACACAAGGATAAAAATATGAAAAATAAAGAAAAAATAATAGCAAGTGGATCTAATATTATAGCAACAGACAAAAAAGATAAAGAAAAAATTAATAAATATATTAAAAAAAGAATGCAGAGACCCAAATATGAAAAAATATATTTTAAAGATCTTTTAGGACAAACTTTAATAAGAGTAGAAGGAGCTAAAAAACATTCTGATACTATTAATTTTCATACAGAATTTAATTCATTTGCAATGTACCACGACCAAGATTGTTGTGAGGTTGTTTTTGTCGAAAATATTTGTGGCGACATAGAAGATATTTTGCACGCACCTATATCTATGGTAGAAGAAGTTACTAATGTTGAAGATGAACCCTTAAACAAAAACGAAGATTCTTATACTTGGACATTTTATAAAATTGGGACACATAAAGGCTCTATAACTATAAGATGGTATGGAAGCTCTAATGGTTATTATTCCGAAAAAGTCGATTTTTTTAAGATTGCAAAGGAACAAGAATAAAAATATGAAAAAATATATTATCACTATATTAATAATAAAAAAATATAAAAATTGTTGACAAAAATAACATCTTTAATTTAATATTAAAGCTATTCAATACTCTTTATTTACTCTTTATTTGGGCGAAGAAGGACCCACAAATATCCATTCCCTAAAAAATTGCCTTCTTCGTCCATTCTAAGAAGCGAGGCGAATAAAAATGGACATATATAATATACTCTGGGATATGTGGCAAAAAAGAACAGATCATCTCGCAGACACGCTTGCTGGATTTTATCCTGATGGGAAGTTGCAGAAAAAAAATATAATTGGGATAAGATTTGAAAATCAAAATGATAAATTCGACGATATTTTTTGTTTTTTAGAAGAAGATACAGGTGTAATAAATCTTTTTAAAGGAACAACGGAGCCTTCTGTATATTATACAAAAAATCCTATGAGACAAGAAGGAGCATTAAGACTGGCATTAGGTTTTCATGAAAATATTTGGGGATGGGGGACTCATAGAAGGAAATATAGAACTTTGGTACAAAGAAAGGGTTGTTGGATATATCGTGATAAAAATGCAAATCAAATAACAGATGAAGAAGATACAAAAGAATTTGGTTGGTTTGGATGCAATTTCCACCCGCAAGGGAATAAAAGAAACATGCTAAGAATACAATTATCCAGCGCGGGATGTCAGGTGCCATTTGAAAAACAAGCTTGGAAATATATGAGAGATTCAGTTAAAAAATCAGGGATAAAAGAAGCATCTTATTTATTATTACATGAAAAACAATTTAGTGAATTATAAGATTATAAGAAGGATTTATAATGAAATTTAAAGAAATTTTAAAAGAATATATTAAATCATTTTTTTATTCAAATAATAAACCACAGCCAACTTATTATTACGCTTTTATTTTTTTACATGCCTCTTTTTTTTCCATTTTTTGGCTGTTATATAAAGAAGGTCCGAGTTTGGGATTGAGTAGCGTTTTAATTGGAATTGTTGTAGCGCTTATAACCCTATATAAGGTAAAGAAATAAAATGTTAAAATTTGAAAAAATTTGTGAATGTGGATATACCGTTATTTATGAAGGAACTATTCCTAAAAAAATAATTTGTCCTAAATGCAAAAAAATATTAAAAAAATAAAGGATAAGATAGATTTAAGAAAAAGAGAAATTTTTAAAAAAGAGGAAATTTGAAGATGAATAAAATTAGACTTTGGGTTGTTACAAAATTTGATAAAAGTATAAAATATGGGTTAAATAAGAGTAGGCAAGATGGTTATGATGAGGCTATTAAAGATTTCAAGAGGAAATACAAGAACAAAATAACTACCTTGCAATACCAACATCAAACAGAAATAATGATAAAAGACGCAGAGATTAAAAGACTTGCAAATAAAATAGAACTAGATAAAAAAATAGCAGAAAAAACCTTAAAACTTAGATATAGATTGAAAAGAAAATATGTCCAATGTGATTATTTTGTAGAAAATTTTTATCAAAGAGTAAGCTCTTTTTTAAATAAAAATGCTGAAGCTGCTGGATGTTTGATGGGGGTCGCGGATGAGATGAAAAATTTTATAGAAAGGGATAAAAAATTATTAGAAATACAATAATAAATATATTGGTAATTATAATAATTATTATATTAATATTTTTTGGAATAAAGAGTTTTTTCTCTCATCGAGAAGAAATAAAAATTCTTAAGGAAAAAATAAATGAATATGAAGTCCAAATAAAGAACCAAAAAGAATATATTAATAAAATAGGCAAAATTAATGAACAAAAAATTAAAACAGTCAAAAAATATGATTCCAAAATTGGTATTGAACTTAATAATGATATTAATGATATCTTGCAAATGTTCGAGAAACGTCAGGATAATTCCGCCAAAAGCGCCGGAAATACCTAAAATAAGTTTTAAATTTCAGAATAATTTACATTGCCTTGAAGATAAAGATGCTTTTTTGTTTAAAAATTGGTTAATTGATTATTATTATTTTTTAGAAGAATATGATTTATATCAGGAAACTTTAAATGAAAAATAAAAAAATTCCAGTTGAGTGTTGGAGTAGGGTTGTAGGATATTTCCGTCCAGTTTCTCAATACAATAAAGGGAAAAAAGAGGAAGCGGGAGAAAGGAAATTGTGCTTTCCTAAAAATATTTTTAAAAAACATTTTAAATAAAGGTTTTTATGAAAACAAAAAAAACAGGTTATTGGTGTTTTTATTTAAGTATGATTTTTGTTTTTTTATTAATTTCTACATTTATATGGGTAATTTTATTTTCTTTAAAAGCTTTATTTTCATTATTTTTAGTAATAATATTAGAGGTTTTATGTCTTCGGGGATTTTATTACGTATATAAAGAAATAAAAAGATTATAATATAAAATTAAAAGAGGATTATATGAAAAATTTTTATAAAAAAATAATTTATTATGCTAAGCTAGTAAAAAAAGCATCTAAAATTATGCATAATTACAAAAAAAAAGGGGATTT
>CAZVMT010000069.1:0-13107 GCA_964628765.1 uncultured Candidatus Bathyarchaeia archaeon
GGAGGGCACGGCGAACCCTGACTACGCTAAATGCATCAGCATGGCAACCAAAGGAGCACTACAGGAGCTACTACCATTAATCCTCTTCAGTATACTGGCTACGATCGTACTTGGATTCGTCGGTGGAATACGATCAATCGCAGGGTACCTGAGTGGAGCCATCTTCAGCGGCTTCTTCCTAGCTATATTAATGGCGAACGCTGGCGGCCTCTGGGACAACGCCAAGAAATACATAGAGTCAGGCAACTATGGCGGTAAGGGCTCGGATGCACACAAGGCAGCTGTAATCGGTGACACCGTCGGGGACCCATTCAAGGACACAGCGGGGCCATCACTGAACACACTGGTGACTGTTATCAGCCAGATCGCGTCATTATTCGCTCCGCTCTTCATACTCTACGCCCTTCTAGGCGTTTAAGCTCCGTTTTTCCCCTATACCTTTATTAATTTGAACCAATGTACTTTGATAGCCCATCAAGGAGAAAAACACGATGTACAGATACCTCAAAGAAGCATGGAAGAAACCAAAGGATAGCTTCGTAAAAGAAGTGATGATGGAGAGGGCGATAGTATGGAGAAGGCAGCCCTCATCGGTAAGGATCGATAAACCAACTAGACTGGATAGGGCACGCAGCCTCGGATACAAGGCGAAGCATGGCGTCATCGTCGTGAGAACCCGTGTTCGTCGTGGTGGACGTAGAAAGCTGAGACCAGTATTGGGTCGTAGGCAGAAGCGTATGGGTGTCAAGAAGTTTACTCCAGCGAAGAGCAAGCAGCTCATCGCAGAGGAGAGGACCGCCCGCAAGTACCCCAACATGGAGGTATTGAATAGTTACTGGGTGTGGCAGGATGGGCGATACAAGTGGTATGAGGTTATCCTCGTTGACCCGAATCATCCAGCGATCAAATCCGACAAGGATCTAGGCTGGATAACCAACTAAAATTATCTAATAATATTCTCGTCTACAAATTAGTGATTACTGGGTTAGTCGTAGGTCATCTTGGCGTAGCTGCCTTTCATGGGCTGTCTTCCCAGTAGCATGATCTCGGTGTCCATCTTCAGGATGAGGTAGAAATAATGCATCAAACCGATCTTCTTGATCCTACGGACACTGTAATTGATCTGCATATCGCCGCTCAGCCTTACCTCGCCTTTCTTCTTGATGCGTTTGAATATCTCAACGTCATCAGCATAGGCGAGAGGCAGGTAGCCGCCGACGTCATTGAAGACTCTCTTCTTGAAGGCTGAGTTGGCGCCACAGAGATGATACTGATCGAATAGGGCTAGAATCATGAGCATCAGGTTGGCTGCCTCAAATATACCTCTATACGCCAATATGTCCAGCCAGTTCATGTCTTTCCAGTCAAATGGCTTCAATATACCCGTGACAGCAACTACCTTCTCGTTACTGAACTGTCGTAAAATTGATTCAACCCAGTTGTACTTGGGTTCACAGTCCGCGTCAGTCGTCGCGATGATATCATATTTTGCTCTTTTGAAGCCATCGTTTCTGGCTCCCCCGACGCCCTCGCTGACTTGGATCATGACCACATCAGCGTATTCTCTGGCTATCTCCCGTGTCCCGTCTCCGCTGTTTCCGTCTACTACAATGATCTCCATCTGGTCCCTTGGTATCGTCTGGTTAACCAGTGCCTTAAGGCATCGCTCTACGCTTTTCTCTTCATTGTACGTGGGCACAACTATCGATATCATGTATTGATTTTCTCCACCGCGTTTTTTCCAGACAGGATCGCTTTATCCATGTTATAGTATTCCCATTCCCCGTATCTACCAATGGGTACTATATTATGTGCAACTAGGTACTCATGAATAACCTTTACGTTTTTACGGTGACATAGATCATAGATTACGTATGCATATTTGAAATCTATAGCTTCACAAATCTCTATTTCATCATTTTCTTTGATGATTTTTGCCTTCACGAGGTCTTTAAGGACCTGTTTTTTAGTCTCCTCAAGGTTCATCTTCTTGTCTCTGTATGTTACCTCGACTAGTACGCTGCTCTTGCCCGCGGGTGTGGTATATGGGCTGAAGTTCATGGGGAAGCTGATCCTGTTGAATATCAGGTCTTTCTCTGGGAAGTAGAGCCAGTGTTTATCGATGATGTTTGGTCGGTCAACTCCCACCATCACACAGACGAGGCTATTGTAGACGAGGCTATCAGCGGCGGTCTGAACCTCGTCGGGCACATCATCCATCATGTAAACGATCTCTGGGAGTGGCAGCGAGGACATTACTTTCTCTGATTCAATACTCTCCTCTACATCATCTTCAACATACAAGGTCTCTATACCTGTCGATGTAGGTTTGAACCATGTTGCTTCTGCCCCGAGTTTGACTGGAACATTCTCCGCGAGGCTTTCAGCTAGTGCACCTATTCCACCGTGTTTTGGGTACCAGAACTCGGCGTTGGGGCCGTAGTCTATTGGTTGTGGGGCTTCTGCTCCTTTGCGCATCTCCTCGGCGCTGGGTGCTGGTACTCTGCCCGCTATCCACTCTGTGTTCATTGACTCCAGGGGGTATTTCCATATCTTCTGATTGTAGGGCACCATGTAGTATTTGGCGATACCACTCCCCATGGTGGCTTGAATCCATTCCATGAAGTTACTTGGCTCGATACCCGGTCTCTCCAATACACCCTGTATGCATTCTTCCTTGACCTCCTTGGGCAGGGGGTGGAGGTTTGCCTCGAATGGGTACTTTACGAAGGTGTTCATCATGTAGATGTAGGCTCGCCGGTTCTGAGTGTGAATGTTTTCTCCAAGGAGGCTGTGGAATAGTTCCCGGGTATATGGGTTGCGCGTGAACAATATGTGTGGAGCATAGTCGAAGACATAGCCATTGATGTTGATGCTCTTGCATAGACCACCAACCTCCATGTCCCGCTCAAGCACAGTGTACCCTGTCTTCATGTGGTATGCCGCGCTGAGCCCCGCGAGTCCTGCACCAACTATAGTAATCATAGAGTGTTTTACTCCATTCTGAGGCAAAATATAATCATATCGCTTGCGATATACAACTAGGCTCTAAAAACAAGGAAAATTGGCTAGGGTTTGAAGAATTTGATGAGTTTCTCAGCCACTATCGTGCTGTTGCCTATCTGGGCTTCCTCGCTCCCCGCACCAATATGAGGCGTGCATATAACATTGGGTTTGCATACGAGTTCCTCGTCTGGGTTGGGCTCCTGCTCATAGACATCCAGTGCAGCGCCCTTCACCTTCCCAGAGTCTAGGGCTTTTTTTAGTGCGGCTTCTTCAATGATTCCTCCCCTCGCTGCGTTGATGATGTAGACGCCGTCCCTCATCTTGTTGAATTGCTCTGTGCTGATCATATGCTTTGTCTGGGGTAGAAGCGGTACGTGGACTGTGATGAAGTCACTCTGCTCGTATAGCGTGTCAAGGTCCACGGCTTCTGCCTCGATCTCCTCGACGAAGTGGATGAGCTTGTCCATGAGCACATCATATGTGATGACCCGCATACCGAGGCACTTAGCCTTCTTACCAAGCGTATACCCGATCCTCCCAAATCCGATGATTCCCAGTGTCTTGCCCTGTATCTCAAACCCTGTGAGCCTGTTCTTCTCCCATTTCCCCTGCTTCATACCCGAGTCTGCCATGGTGATCATCCTCGCCATGTTGAACATCATACCAAGCACCAGCTCAGCGACGGCGTTGCATGGTGCCTCTGGGCTATTGAAAACCTCTATTCCCTTCTCCTTCGCATACGATAGATCAACGTTGTCCAGTCCTACCCCAGCGCGTGCTATGGCTTTGAGGCTCTTGGCTGCATCCAGTACCTCTCTGGTTACCTTTGTGCGGCTTCTGATTACCATTGCATCGTAGCCGCCAATCTTCTTGATTAAGTCCTCCTTGGTTACGTCGGTGTCGAGGTCTAACTCGAATCCAGCGTCTCTGAGCATCTTTACTCCATCATCGTGGATGGGGTCGCATACTAGGATCTTTACCAACTTATCCTCTCCTTGATTTCGCTGATACTATCTGGATGATATCATTGTTCTCTAGGATATAGGTATCCCCCAGCCGTCTCTTGGAGCGGGCATCAACGGCGTGGATGAAGCCCTCAGCCAGATCAGTGTGTATGACCCCAGCGAACTGTTTGGCAGTCGTCCCCTTGGGCACCAAGAAGCAGTCCGGTAGCACGTGACCGTGGTGGTTTGTGAGTTTCTCAGCATCCTCCACGGGGTAAACCGTGATCATGTTGAGCAGGCTATAGAATGCGGTGTTCAATACATCTTGGAGCCCGGTTCCACCGTATTTCTGGAAAACCTTCTCCCTAATCCTCTCCAACGCGTTGAGCTGCCCCTGAGTGAGTCTCTCCGGAGCCTTGACCGTGAAGTCCTTGTCCCCGGGAGTATAATCTACAAGCCCAGCTTCAGCGGCGCGTCTCAACGCAAGCTCCGCCTCTGCACATGTAGGCACAACCATATACCCTGCTTCCCTGATACGTTCCACGTTCTTGTCCGCGCCTTCCCTATCGGCTTTATTCGCTGCCACGATTAGTGGCTTGCTCTCTTTCCTGAGTTGTTGTATGAATCCCTCGAATTCCTCATCACTCCAGTTGGCGCTGTTGAATCCATTTAACCCAGCTTCGTTCACCGCTTGGTTTATCTGGTACCTGTTTATCCCGAGACCAGTAAGACGTTCCTCCAGGTGTTTGGCTATGTGTTCTTTGACGCTCTGGGCTGTCCTGCTGATCCTGTCCCAGTCCTTCTTCACGAGTGCCTTGAGCCATAGGTCGAACTCGTTCTCGAACATCTGCACATCCTCTATAGGGTCGTGGGTAAGCGGATCACATACTTGTCCGTTGATGTCTGTTGCCCCCGAGGCGTCCGCTACCACGATTAACGCGTCAGCTCGTCTTACCTCGTCGAGGAACTGGTTTCCCAACCCCTTGCCCATGTGGGCTCCCGGTATCAAGCCAGGTGTGTCGATGAGGTCTACCGGGATGAGCCTGACGCCATCTATGCATGCGCTGTTCTGGGGGTTATCCTCGACGCCGAGTTCTCTGCATACGCATGGGGTTCTGACGTAGGCGACGCCCATGTCTGCTTTGATGGTGGTGAATGGGAATGCGGCTATCTCGACTGGTTTGAGGGTGGCTGCTGCGAAGAATGTGCTTTTTCCGACGTTTGCTTTTCCTACGAGTCCGACTATTTTAGCCAACTGGTATCAATGATTCAGTGTAGTTATCACTTAAGACAGTATCTGGGATGCATTATTTCATAAAGTCTATATTATTTGCCTAATCTTACTCAGTGATGGTCACCGGGATAGGTTACTGTGGACGCAGAGGCAAACGAAAACGAGAACTGCACCTGCGTTTACTGAGCGAACATCCCGAGAGATTCATTTTCTATTCTCGACCAAAACGAAGGGAAAGAAAAATAATCATCAAGGATAGAGACGGCTCTATTACCACTAAAAAAATCTAGCGCTTTGATACCCCTGCTTGTTAGTTCCCTTTTTTAGATTCTAGGCATACTCGTTTTATCTGGGACTCTGTTGGTTTTCGCTTCTTTGAGGGGGAGCTTCTCCAACCATGAGGCGTCCTAATATACCAAAAAGCACCCTTATCATAGGACCCATCCAGCTTCCTCCTACGCACAATGTCACCGGGTTCAGCGGCTTTTCCGTTTTGGCGCTTGAACTCTCGCCCAATCTTTACCATCATGGCTTGATATTTGGACTGTTTACCCTTGGATGACTCAAGTCTGGCTCGTCTTTTTGCCTCGATTCTGTGTTTTTTTTGATTCTCTGTCTCGGCTTCAATCTGTTCCGGTGTCTGGTATTTCTTCATTATTGGGTCATGGACGTATCCGCAGTTGATACAGTACATGTCATTTGGGCAGACCTTGCCACAGACCGGGCAAGGCGAATCCTCCACAACCTCATATGTATGCTCAGTTTCCGGTAGAATAGTAACATTTTCACTCGTCATTAATGCTTGACTCATATCCCATCAACCCTGTATTCGACTAGGTTGACAGGATATCGCTCAGATACGCGAATCTATTATCCATTTGACCTCGTCCTAAGCATGACTTCATCGATCCTTTTATCAATGCATCGGAGCCTGACTCGATACCCGTCCTATTGAGCCAATCTATGTATCCCTCAACCGAAAGACACCTCAATAGACAGTAACTGGGTTTGCATTACTTTTTTCAGTGCCCATTTCCCAGTCTTAGATGTGTATTAGCGTGAGAAAGGCATGGGTCCTCGTCAACACCATACTGGGTAAGGAACGTGAAGCTCTCAAAGACCTCAGGAGGATACCCGGGGTGAAAGAGGCGCACATAGTTACTGGTGAATATGATATCATGCTGTTGATAGAGGCGTCATCCATGAAGCAGCTTGAGGACGTTCTCACCTGGAATATTCGTCGTCAACGGAACATCTGCGATACAGTCACCATGATTGTTGCCTAGTATCCCCTGATAAGCCTGCGTCCCACATTGAATAGGATCAACACCACCATCAGGGCTGCTACTAGGGTGAAGATGTTGGGGGCACCAATTCTTGTGGCTGTCTGGATGAAGAAGTAGATGATTATCAAAGCAACGAATGAGACCAAGATGTTTCTTATCTGACTCATATAAAGCCAAAATAGATTATCCGAGATATAAACTCAAAGCATTTAGGATAAATACTGTATTACCCTTCCCGCTCATAGTAGCCGGGGGTCTTTCTCTTACCGAAGCTGTGCAGGCCCTCTTCCTCTAGCTGTTTACAGAGCATCTCGACCTCCTCAAGGGTGATCTCTTCCCTGTTCTTCATGTACTCGATGATCTCCAGGGCCTGTACCTCGTTGGTGCAGCGCCTGATGAAGTCGATTACACCCGGGTCGTATCCAGCCCATTTCCGCTTGGGCTTGGGTGGCTTCACTTCGAACTGGAGGTCTGACTTGCCCACGCCTAGCTCTATCTCTTCAGCTAGCTTGGGGTATCTTTTCTTGAAGTCTTTTTTCTCCATTCGAGATCAGTTTGATTGCTATATTTGTCGATTATAAATGATGTGGGTTAACGGGGGCGTTCCTCAAGCTTGCTGAAGAAGTATTTTATGACCCCCGGCTTCACATCCTTCTGTATCGTTGCTCCTGGTATTATCCATGAATCGCTCCCAATCACAACGCCGGGGTGGATGCTGACGTTGATCCCGGTCTGCACGTTATCCCCCATGATTACCCCCAGTTTCTTGCGTCCGCTGCCGAGTCGCTCGCCCTTCACAGTCACCTCTATGGGTGTCTTATCGAATCTCAGGTTGGCTGTGATGGTTCCAGCTCCTAGGTTGCAGTTTTTCCCTATCAAACTGTCCCCTATGTAGCTGAGGTGCGCCGCGTGGCTGCCGTCTCCTATGATGCTGTTCTTGACCTCGCAGCCGTTGCCTATCCTGACGCCTTTTCCGAGGCATGTTCCAGCCCTGATGTAGCAGTTGGGCCCTATGTCTGAGTCTTCTCCTATTACTACTGGTCCCTCGATGTATGCACCTGATCTGATGCGTGCCCCGCGTTTGACCCATATCTGTCCGTGGAGCCTTGCCCCATCCTCGACGGTTCCATCGATCCTGAAGTCGATGTTCTCCAGGGCCATGATGTTTGCCTCTAGGAGGTTCCATGGGAGCCCTATGTCTAGCCAGTCCTGTATTCCTAGGTCGTGTTTCTTGAGGAGAATATTGTCGTTGATCATGAGCTGCATGGTGTCTGTTATCTCGTATTCTCCCCTCGTGCTCTTGGGAGTCTCTTCGATGTACTTGAAGACGCCGTGTGGGAAGATGTAGATGCCTACGTTGGCGTATTTGCTGGGTTCTTTTCCCTTGGGGGGCTTCTCTACCACCTTCTTGATGTATTCGCCGTCTAGCTCGAATGCGCCATACTGGCTGGGGTCATCAACCAAGAGTGACCCAACAGCCACTTCACCCTCTTTGTGGTTATCCTTGATCTTCTTCAACACACCCGGCGCGATAAAGTGGTCCCCGTAGAGGGCCATGAAACGATCCTCTCCCACGAATTCTTTGGCTTGATAGAATGCGTTGGCCGTGCCCAGCGTCTCCTTCTGGGTCTTGTAGCTTATCTTAACCCCATGCTTGGAGCCGTCACCGAAGTACTCCTTGAATCGCTCCTCAAGATAGTTGGTGACCAGCAGGATATCGTTGACCCCAGCCTCCTTGACGCGCATGATCATCCACTCCAGGAGTGGTCTGCCCGCTACGTTGAGCATGGGCTTGGGTGTGTTATCTGTGAGTGGCCAGAGCCTTGTTCCTTTTCCCGCTACGAGTATTACCGCCTTCATCTTATCACCTGTTTAACCAGCCTCTGAGCCTGGTTCATCATCTTCTCCACGTCTTCTTGGGTTCTGCCCTCGACGGTTATCCTTATGATGGGCTCGGTTCCGCTTGGGCGTATCAGAACCCATCCACTTGGCGTCTCCAGCCGCACCCCATCCACTGCGCTGATGGACTCAACCTCCTTGAACACGTCAGAGTATTTCTCCTTGATGCCTTGCATCGCTGATGGTTTCTCCTTGTTTGGGCAATCCATCTTGGCTCGGTCCAGTGGATACGTTGGAGCTGTTTGGATGAACTCCTCCAGAGTCTGATCCAAGTAGTCTAATGCTTCGAGTATTTTTAAAGCTCCCATCACCCCAGCCGGGCACATGTGGTGCTCCGGGAAAACCCACGCCCCCACAGGTTCCCCACCGAACACCGCTTCCGTTTTTGCCATGGCCTCAGTGATAAAGGCATCTCCCACTGGGGTTCTCACTACTTTTCCCCCCGATTTTTTCACCATGTCATCAACGTTCATGGATGCCCCAACGTGGGTCACTATGGTTCCACCGTTGTTCCGCTCAACGACATAGCCTGCGTAGGCCGCGAGGGCTCGGTCTGGGCTAACCATCTTACCATCAATGCCGACTGGCATCATCCTGTCTCCGTCGCCGTCAAAACCGAAGCCTATGCTGCATCCAGTTGACTTCATGTATTCACCCAGCCTTAGCAAGCTTTCACTTGTTGGCTCTGGGTTGCCCGCTGGGAACTTGCCATCTGGGACGGCGTTGATTATCTTGGATGATACTGGGAACTCGTTGAAAGCTGCAGGGGCTAGTGTGCTTGTGGCTCCGCAGAAGCAGTCTAATCCTACTTTGCGCTCGGTCTCGATATCAATCGCTTCAGCCAACATATCCACGTAGGGGTCTATGGCATCAACCTCCTCAACCGAGCCAACTCTATTCCAGTCAACCCAACTGTATTGTTCTTTCTCCAAGACATCCTCAAGCTGCAGCTGCTCCTCAGTTGTGAGGCTCATCCCCAGTTTGTTGAATACCTTCAACCCGTTATACTGGGGTGGATTATGGCTCGCCGTGATCGCGACACCTGAATCAGAGCCTGTCTCCTTGATCATCCAAGCCGTAACCGGCGTCGGGACGAGTCCAACCTGTATCACGTCTCCCCCAGCTGCGTTGACGCCGCTGGTTAACGCTGCTTCCAGCATTGGCCCTGTGAGCCGTGCGTCTCTACCGATGATGCTTGTTCCGCCCTCGTGGATGGTAGCTAGTGCTGCGCCTACTCTTTGAGCTAGTGTGGTGGTTATCTCTATGTTTGCTAGGCCACGTATGCCTGAGCTGCCGAATAATTTGGGCTTCACCTGACACGCCTCCTGGGTATGAATCGTCGGAGGGGGTCTGTCTCTATAAGTCTTTCCAACTCAGAGAGCCCCAGCCCCCGCTTGATGTCTCCGTAGGTCTCGCATCTCTCGTCCCTGTAGTATTCTCTATCTCGTGGGGGCCGTACAACAACCTCAACTGGGTAACCTTTTATCTCGTAGGCTAGGTGGGTTGATGTTCTCGGCAACCCCTCTACGTTGAAGTCTTTCTTCTCGATGGTAGTCAACTCGTATTCATCGAGCTTCTGCTGGATAGCCTCTGGGTCTTCATGGTAGACCACTATGTCAATGTCGCTGCCATGTCTGGGGGTTCCCCGCCAGACGCTCCCAATCAACACTGGACCAAATTCAACGAGCTTCCTCATCACCATGAGGGCTATCCCCCGCATCTCAACGAGCTTGGTGAGCCTCTCAGAGCCCTCACGCTCCTCAACGAGCCTGTCCAGCTCAACGGCTACCTCGTAGTTGCTGGGTAAAGCTCTGGTGCCTAGGTTTGCTGCCGCTATCTCCTTTGCGTCCTTGTACTCTTTTACTGTTCGGTTGTAGAGTAGTCTGGCTGCCTCTGTGGCGACTTGTTCCCGTGTTGACATCAATACAATATGTGCGGGTTTATTGAATAAAATATCCCTAATTTCGGGTTCTAAGATAGGCTATTACCTCGGATACAACTAGTCCAACGGCTACGAGTCCCGATAAACCTGATAACCATAGATAGATGGGCATATCCTCCATCCCGCCATACATGGTGAACATAATCAAGTAGACTTGATCCTCTGTCTGTAGATAGACGAAGTCGTAGGGTTCATCGGGTTCCTTGGACTCTAAAAGGGTCTCGTATTGGTGGATGGCTTCTCCCTCCTCAAACAATAGCATCGCGTATTCATCTTGGTCTACTTCCTCTAGCTTGGCTGCTAGCTCCGGGTACTCTGCTAGTTCTTGGCTTGTGATTTCTATGGTGAGTTCTGGCTCTTGGGTGTCTGTTAGTGATACCTCGTAGCCGTAGGCGTCCCAGTAGATTATGGTGCTGCTGTACATGGTGTTGAATCCGAATGCAAATATGATGAATACCAGTATCGCGAGGCCCTTTTTGGTGTTCATGATGTCTCTAGCCTCGTACTGCTTTTATGTATTACTCAACGCACCGAAATAGAACCAGTTGCCTGTCAGTCTAGTCTCAGGAAATATTATTTAACCCTATCAGGTTAGTTGGTGGAAGGCTCCTATGAACCAAACGAACAGATGTTCCAGAGTATTTCTCATTGTATTGATGCTTGCTTTATCACTCGCACCCAATTCCCACGCCATAGAAAAGGGATTGATAAGCGAGGACACCGTGGGAAAAATAAGCAACCTTGTCCAAAAAGGAGACATCCCCACACTCCAAATCTGCACAGTATCGGGGGATGAAGTCCATGTCATGGCGTTTGGAGACCAAACAACTGAAGATACCATGTTCCTGATAGGGTCCATCCAGAAGGTCTTTGTCGCCATATCTATCCTCCAGCTCTACGAGCAAGGCGCACTCGATCTGGATGACGACGTGAATGAGTACATCGGCTTCAGCCTCAGGCACCCGGATTACCCGGAGAAACCCATAACTATACGTATGCTTCTGAGCCACCGATCCGGTTTGACTGCTACTCTTCCCTCGGAGTTCAGTTATGACTGGAGCCAAGACTATTATTCCGAATCCTCAAGAGCAGTAGTATCCTCCATAGTTGGTATTCCGCTGGAGGATTATCTCTCTATGTGCCTATCAGCGAATGGCTCCCTCTCGATTCACGCTAACTGGGTCTTTGAGCCTGATTCTCAGTATGGTTACTCCAATAATGGGTACAAGGTCCTGATGCTGATACTGGAGCGGGTCTCGGGTCAACCCATCTCTGAGTATATGGAGGAGAACATCTTTGGACCCCTCGGGATGCATGACACTGGGTTCAACGGAACAGGGTACGTTGATCACCACGCCACGCCGTATACCCGTAAATTGAATAACTCGACAAATACCCCGCTCCCAGTCTGGGATGGAAGATACATGCTGCGCAGCACGGCGCGTGACATGGGGCAGTTGATCGTTGCGTTATGCAATGATGGCCTGTATAATGGATACCAGCTTCTACAACCCGAGACACTGGAGTTGATGCTTGAAAACACGTGCCCAAACAGGAATGTCTGGTACCCTGGGGGCAAGTTTCTATCCCTAGGCTATGGGCTGGGGCTTGAGGTCCGTAACCATGGGTTGTGGGGTCATGGTGGCTCTACTGTGGGTTTCACCGCTGAGATGTATTTCAATCCAGTATCTAACTGTGGGTATGTGCGTCTCTCAAACGTCAACGCTATCCTTGATTATAGATCCACTGAGTGGCGGGGTATCAACGATGTTACACAGGATATCAGGGCTCTCGCGATGGTCGATATGGGTATGCTGCCACCCTATGACCCGGTGTGGGTCGTTATCATCAGCTTTTGGTTGATCGCTATCCTGTTTAATTTGAGGCGTCGTTACCTCAAACGAAAGACACCACAGGCTCAATAAGGTGGATCAGGCTCAAGAAGCTCTGGAACAGTCTTCCCGCCACTGATACCCATTGCTGTCCCATCAGCCCTCCAGCACGCCCCACCGTGAAGCATACCCTTACGGTCCCTGAGAACACCGTTCATCCCCCCAGCCACGCGGTTGACCAGGAAGACATCGTGTCCTTTCTTGCGTAGCGCTGCTTGGGTCTCCTCTGGGAACTCTTTCTCCATTATGAGTTTCTCGCCGGGTGTACCCTTGATGCCCATGGTCCATATTCTGGGAGCCTCGACGGCTTCCTGGATGCTCATCTTGAAGTCTATTATGTTCACTATGGCCTGGGCTACGCTCGGGAATATCTTCAACCCCCCCGGTGTCCCGATGCAGAGATAGGGTTTTCCCTTCCTGAGGATGATGGTTGGGCTCATGGAGCTGAGCATCCGTTTCCCGGGTCCAACCGAGTTGGCTCTACCCGGTCTTGGATCGAACAACGCCATACAATTGTTCAGTAGTATTCCCAGTCGTGGGACAGTTACCTGGGAGCCAAATACGCCGTTGAGGGTCTGTGTGGCTGTCACTATGTTGCCCTCGCTGTCCATGGCTGATAGGTGGGTGGTGTTGCTGCTTTCTCTCTGATACTTTAATGGGTCACCCGGAGTGTAGTCCTTTGCTTTTTTCCTTATCTCCCTGCTTCTCTTCTTCGCGTACTCCTTCGATAACAATCCCCCTAGGGGTATCTCAACGACGGCTGGGTCCCCCATGTACCGTTGACGATCAGCGAAAGCAATCTTCAGGGTCTCCGTTATCAAGTGAATATGCTCAGCCGATCCAAATCCAAGTGAGGCTACATCAAAGTTCTCCAAGATATTCAACATCTGTATGATATGGGTGC
>CAZVMT010000070.1:0-13055 GCA_964628765.1 uncultured Candidatus Bathyarchaeia archaeon
GTGTGATGCAGGGGCTTCTTGAGTGGCTCCCAGTCTCAAGTGAAGGCAACATGGTCATTGTACTCTCAAGCCTCTTTGGCTTACAGACGGAGGAGACGATTTCGACGGCTATTTTTCTACACTTGGGAACCGGGTTAGCTGCATTGGTTTACTTCAGGGAAGAGGTTCTTAAGATATTGATGGCAGAGACACCTGAGTACGCTGATCTGAGGTTGAAACTCTTCATCATAACATTGTTGACTGGGGTCGTTGGTTTCCCTATCTACATGTGGCTCAACTTGTCGGTTGTGATCGGTGAAACGCTCATAGCCCTGACCGGGGTCGCATTGATCATTACGGGGCTATTACAAAGGCAGGCTGCAAAACAAACCCAATCAGGCTCTGAACTCACATGGCCAACATCAATAATCCTTGGGGCGTCTCAGGGGCTATCGATAATACCCGGATTATCAAGGTCCGGGTTAACAACCTCGATAATGTTGTTCAAGGGTTTAAAAGGTGAAGAAGCCTTCAAGATAAGTTTCCTCATGAGCATACCTGCGAGCTTCGCGGCTGCCTTCGGCATGATGCTCACTGATGGCTTTATCCCTGACCTTTTTTCGGCTTTATCTGCTTTGATCGCAGCTATTGTAGGTTATTTAGCCATCGAAGCATTGCTAAGTGTGGCTCGGAGAATTAGTTTCTGGAAAATATGTGTAGGTTTGGGTGCCTTAGCCGTGATCGCTTGGCTCCCTAACCTTGTTGTTTAGGATATGGTTTGTTTTGGATCGCAGACATCGCTGCGATACCATCTACACTAGCAGTTCTCAGCGTCTCTAGGGGTAGCGCCAGTATTATCGTATTGCTCTGATCCTTGCTGATATCGTTGATGGTACTCAGGATACGTAGCTGCATCGCGTTGGGGTCCGTCATGTTCGCAGCGGCCTGCTTCAGCTTCTCAGAGGCCAATAGCTCTGCGTTTGCCATGATCTGTGTCGCCCTTGACTCACGCTCAGCCTCAGCCTGTACAGCGAAGGCACGCTTCATGTCAGGGGGTAGACTGATGTCCTGTAGCCCTGCGCGGGTGATATCGATACCCCAGTCCTTGACTAGCAGATCTATCTCTTCCTTGAGCTTCATGGCCACTTCTTCCCTGTTCTCCAGTAAGACGTCCAAGTCATATGTTCCAATGATGTTCCTGATAGCCGTCTGGGCATACTTGTTTACCGATGTACGATAATCCTGTATATTCAGTATAAGCTTCTCAGGGTCCTCTATCTGCATGAATACAACTGCGTCGATGATAGCGCTGATGTTATCTTTTGTGATTGCCTGCTGGCCCATCAAGTCGATGGTCTGTGTCCTGATATCAACACGCATCAGCGAGTCTATCAATGGTATTCTTAGGTGTAGTCCTGTGCCTACGATTTTCTCTATTTGACCGAATCTTATTACTGCTACCTTTTCCCACTGTGGGACTATGTAGAATGCCGGGAGTATGAATGTCGCTAATATAACTAGGATTGCTCCTAACCAAAACCACATTTTATCTTCTATACCTCTCTGTTGTGGTCATATTTTGACCTATTGGATCTATAGATGCCGGTTATTTAGGTATATCCTATATAGATTCAATAGGGTTACAGAGTTTGGTTTCCCATAAATGAAAAGTGCCCAAGTGTTCTTGTCAGGGGGATGCGGTTTTCATAGCCAAAGCCATGCTCCGTTGAAGCCCATCCCAGTGACTCCGCGGCCCTTCCGCCTTTTGCTTCTTTTGGCGGCTCACCGCTTCCACTCGGGCAATTCTATATTATGCATTAATCTATTTACTATCTTTCTTGCATGGATTCAATAACTAGGTGTCTTGGTTGTTGAGGATTTATCCCTACTTTTGATACACATGTGTTAATAACGTCTCATAGAGGTGAGACATCAATAATGTTGATGAGATCATTTCAAAACACATCCAGAAAAATCAAAGGATTAACAAAACAAACTACAGGAACAAATCCTTCTCCCTAGCACGAACAATATCCTTGACGCCACTAGTCTCAGAGAATTGATAATCATAACCCCGGATCAAGGCAGCGGGCACACCCTCATCACTCTGACCGATCACAAGCTCAGCGGCAGAAGCAAGCTCATCAGATACCGTAGTACGCTTGACCTTCAACTCATAGCCGAATAGATCAAATTCACCACGTCTATCCCGAATAACCTCAAACCCACTAGCGCCAACTGAGACATTGATCTCGCCATCTCGGTGAGCCCTACCATGAGTATCACATACTATTACTCCGACGTTCACGCCCGCTAGTTCCTTGAATCTTCCTCTGATGCTGGCCGCTGATTTATCAGGATCATCAGGCAGGGGAGCAACAATATTCTCCCCAGGCACATTGGACCTGTCTACACCAGCGTTAGCGCAGACAAACCCATGTTTGGTCTCTGTTATCAGTATCCCGGAAGCGATCCGTCTGATGACTCTGGATTCATGTAGAATTACCTCAACAAGCCTCGGGTCCTTCCCAGTGAACTCCCCGTATTGGATAGCCATTACGCTGGGTATTACAGTCTCAAGGTCTACTTGTTTTCCCTCTGAACGGGAGACTATCACATGAGAGTAGACGTAGATGTCCTTCTCCTGTGGCTTTAATCCTTCTTTAGCTAGGGAATTTATAGTTAATTCCGCTAGGTCATCGCCTTTCTTGATGATGGGTAATCCACGGATTGGTATTATCTTGATGGGCACAAATGGAATAAGATGTGGGTTAGATAAAGAAGATTTGGGGTGTTATTCCTCTGGGGTCTTTTGCTTGCGCTCGATCCTGATTATGGGTCTGGTTACGAGTGCAGCGATTACTCCGATGGCTGCCAGTTGTGGTGCTAGTAGTGTTCCGACTGCTGCGAATGTTACTGGGATCTCGAAGAGTTGTTCCTCTCGTTCGTTCAGTACTATGATCCTGGTTACGTTTCCCTCCTTGATGAGTTCCTTTACCTTGCTCAAGAGATCGTCTGCTGCGACATTGATGTCTTCAAAGTAAGTTCCCCTGACAGCTGTCCCGCATTGGGGGCAGTATCTCGCGTCATCTTGTAATTCATTTCCGCATTTTCTACAGTATTGCATGGTATGTTTATTGGGCGACTACAATTAAAACATATCGCTAGCGTAATGAATTATGTTTGAAAAAAATGTGAATTACTTCACGAAAACCCTGCCAGGCAAAACCTGACTAAATGTCCTGATATACTCAGCGAAGATCTCCTTTGATGTATCAAGCATGAACCTGTGATCCTTGCCCGGTGTCTTTATCTTAATCTCTCCCTGCCCGATAAAGCCCGGATTCTTCATCTCAACGCTCTGAATACTAGCGAACTGGATCTCGAAGTTCTTCTTATCCTGCCCAAGCATCTGATCCGGAGACATCTGACTATACTCCATGGTCTTCTTGGACATGCCACCAGATGAACGAGCATCAAGCCCCGCACCGATGAGTCCTCCAACGATCCCACCGCTCGCTGCCCCCGCTGCTGTGAAGTTTGCGGCTAGTCCCCCTGTCTTTGCCGCGATTATCCTTCTGTTTGTGAGGAATACGGTGAATGTGTTTACAGGGAACCCGTATTTACAGGCTTGAATGTAGCCTTGGATGGGTTCGCCTTGTGGCTGGTATGGTGGCTGCTGTGGTGGTGGCGGTGTGTTTTGTTGCTGAGGCGGAGCAACCTGCTGTTGTGGGGCTCCACAGTTGCTGCAGAACTTGCTTCCCTCTTTGATCTTTGAACCACAATTACTACAGTATGGCATCTTAGATTCCAAGGCACCTGTGATACTGCGATTTATAAGGATTGATAGATTAGGGGTATTTCTCGCAGCTATAACAGTACCATCGCTGGTATTGCTCTATCCAAGTAAGCTCTCCACCGCAGTCTGGGCACAGGACTTTGTTGGATGCGAGTTGCTCGGTCTTCTTGACTATCTCTTCAAGTTTTTCCGGGTCCATGGACATCACTGCCTCGTATGTCCCTTCTTCTACCCATTCATTGATCTCTTTTGTTCTCACGATGGTCCAAGGATGAGTTAATTGGATGGTTGAGAGGAACTTGTATATCTTATTCAGATCATCTTCGCCGAGCTTTTCGAATTCTTCTGCCTGCTTTGTGATCTCATCCATGTTGATCTCCTGCCATATCTCCTTGGATGGCGCCATCAACTTGGACAACGCACTGGACGCTGCATCCACATTCTGGATAGCTAGCAACCCAGCCCTATCGGCGCTGTACTCTGCTTTTCTGCTCCACTCCAGTAACGCGAGCTGGATACCAGTCGTAACCAGCTGACCTATCCCGAGAGTCATGTCACTGATGAAGCCAATGATCAATGTTAGGTTCTCAGCCATGGTGTTATAGAGGGTGTGACCACACTTGACGTGCCCCAACTCGTGTCCTAAGATGAACATCAACTCATCGGGAGAAAAGTCCTTGATGAGACCAGTAGTAACCACGACGAAGGGTCTCGTATATCCATAGGTGTAGGCGTTAGGGAATGGGCTGTTCTGGATAAATAAGTCTGGTGTAGGCGATACCTCCAGTGCGTCACAGGCTTCCTTGTATATCTTATAGATGCTGGGGATCTGTGTCTCGCTGACCCTGAGACAGCTACCTATGTTCTGGATAAGCATTATCTTCTCGAAACCAAGCTCCATGAACTTCTTAGTGAAGAGATCCATCCCCTTGACACGCTTCAGGTTCCTGATGGCTGCTAGGTCTCTTGGATGCTGAAAGTATTCAGGCTGGAGTCCCTCTAGGATTTTCCTTTCCTCGGTCAAATCAATGCACTGAACCCAGTATGGTTGATCTCTGTTTATGGTTTTTGGGTTCAGAACAGTGTGAAGATTGGTGCGGCTACCGGGAATCGAACCCGAGTCATCAGCTTGGGAAGCTGAGATCATAACCCCTAGACCATAGCCGCATATTGCAACATTCACGTCTATGGTGCTTAATATAAGGGTTACCGAGGCTATTTTTTGCGTCAATCGTATATATATTCAATGAATGCAGCAAAACGAAAAACAGTTATATACCTTGTTGATGTAAATGGGTTAACGTCTTGAGATAGACAGGGGCCTGTAGCTCAGCAAGGTAGAGCATCGGCCTTTTAAGACCCACGGGTCGAAGAAAGCCGTTGGCCAAGGGTTCGAATCCCTTCAGGCCCGCCAATGTTAAATGAAGGAAGGGAGAGAATGGCCGAGACCAGAGTTAGGGAACTTAAATATCGTATGATGATCACTGACTTGCTCAAGGTAGCGAGTGAAACCAACACATATCAAGAACTCTCAGATGTCCTCGGACTCAGCCCACCCATTTTAAGCCGCTATATGCGTGGCCATGTTCTCCCAAGTTATTCCCGGGCTCAAGGACTCTACGAGAAACTCTCAGAAATCACCAACATTAAAGAGGCACTCAAGAAACGCATTATGTTCGACGAAGAAGGATACTTCGATAATACGCCTCTTACTTCTGAGATTACGTGGCTCAAGATTATGAGCAACTATGCCATGGAGAAATTCGCTGGACGTAGGGTCACGAAAGTTTTAACTGCAGCGGTTGACGGAATCCCGTGCTCTACCTTGGTCGCCAATCTTCTTGATATTGATCTGCTTATCGCCAAGGACAACAAGGAGGTTGGCATTAACGAATTTATCGAAGAAACATATATTCCACGGGGGAGCGCCATCAGGAAAAGCCTGTACGTTCCCAAGGCGAGTATCCGCAAGAAAGACAGCGTACTGATCATTGACGACGTTGTCAGGAGCGGCGAGACAGTTCAGGCTCTCGTTGACCTTGTGCGGAACCAGAGAGCCGACATCGCGGGCATATATGTGCTTGTTACGGTTGGCGAAGAGTGGAAAGAGTACCTCAGCAATATCATAAGCAAGTACAGCTTTGAGGTGCTCATTGAAATTTGAGCATTTTTAACAACGTTTTTATCAATCCAAAATGTATAGCTGAGGCGATGCCATGTTCAACCTCATAACACTAAAAGACACAATCAGGATAGACCCCGCTATGTTCGATGCACCCCTAGAGGATGCTGCCTACGCTGAGCTGCGAAACAAGTATGAGGGGCTCGTAGACGAGGAACTTGGCTACATCATCAGCGTAATTAATCTGAACGTCAACCCGTATGGGCGAATAATCGCTGGCGATGGTGGAACCCATCACCCAGTATCATTCGATATACTTGCCTTCTTCCCTCAGCTCCAAGAGGTCATCGAGGGCGAAGTGGTAGAAGTAGCTGATTTCGGTACATTCCTACGGATTGGACCAGTCGATGCACTGCTGCACGTGAGCCAGCTAATGGATGACTTCATCAGCTACGATGAACGCCAGGGCATACTCCTGGGTAAGGAGAGCGGTAGAACCATCAGCCGAGGCGATGTATTCAGGGTCAGAATCGTTGCAGTTAGCTTCCCCCGTGGAAGAAGCAGCGGCAAGATCGGTGTCACTGCTCGTCAGCCGATGCTGGGTAAGCTGGATTGGATAAAAGCTGAGCAATCCAAATCCGAGGAGGCGGAAGCCCAATGAGAGCCTGCAGGACATGCAAGAACATCTCAGAGGAAGCCATATGCCCAGTCTGCAAGGGCACCGAGTTCAGCGATGACTACAGTGGATTATTGATCGTCCTAGAACCAAACAACAGCATACTCGCAGAGAAACTAGACACAACAGAGCCCGGCGTATACGCTTTGAAGATCCGGTAGAGGCGACGCTTACGCACGATCCTAATTTTGAGAACCTTGTTCTTCCCCAGGAGAAACGTCTTGAGCTCAAGGATCCATTAGGGGACTTGTGGCTGGGCGAAGTCGAGGATAACCTTGAACGATTAACAAGATTTGTTAAAGAAAACCCCCCTATATGTCTAGCCACCGTGGGTGATTTCGTATCCTTTAACGTGTTGGCTGCTGATGTCCACCCGGATATCGTTGTTGTTGATCACAGGATCATGCGAAAATCAGTTGACCCAATAGAGCTTGACCGCGAATACGTGAATGTACCAAATCCCCCGGGAACCATCACAGCTGAGGCTCAAACAGTATTATATGACGCAGCTCGGGAATGCAAACACCTTGCCGTTATAGTTGATGGGGAAGAGGATCTTCTCGTGTTACCCTTGATGGCTTGGATGCCCCTGGGTTCAGTTATCATCTATGGTCAACCACGCGAAGGCATGGTTGTAATCACTTTGACCGATGAAAGGCGTCAATGGGTCAAGGATTTCATGGCGAACATGCAGCGTGAGTGATTTCTGGGCAATCCTTAAAAATAGGCTTGGGTTTGAGTGTAGACGGTAAACAGGATCATTGGTCCTTCCTTTCATGGCGGAAGCCAACCAGCTCCAAAAACCACCACCTGTGGTGGCCAGTGAAGCCCGGACATGTGTCCCGACAGAGGAGCGGAGAAGGTGGGCCATCGTGTTACCATGAACGAGGAATAAGAATGAATATAGAGTTGACTTCAGTCAAGAAAAATCCCCTTCTGGGCAGGCAGGAGATAGAGTTCAAGGTCGAGCAGGCAAAGACTCCCAGCAGGAGCAATGTGCGTATCGGTATCGCTGTTGCCTTGAAGGCTGATTTGAACCAGGTCTATGTCAAAGAGATAGAGACCAAGAGCGGAACCCATGTAACCATTGGCAGTGCCCATGTGTATGATGACCCAGAGCAGGCCCTGAAGATTGAGCCCAAGTATATCATCGAGAGGAACCAGAAGGCACAACCCGAGCCAGAGCCAGAACCAGAACCTGAGCCTGAGCCAGAAGAGGCTGCAAATGAGCCGGAGGAGGAAGAGTAATGTCTGATACTGTGAGCAAGCACTATGAGATCAAAGATGGAAAACTGGAGCGAAAGCGACCATTCTGCAATAGATGTGGACGAGGCTACTTCATGGCAGACCACGGCGATAGGTATGCTTGCGGAAACTGTGGTTATACTATCTTCAAGAAATCTGAAGAATAGTTGTTTCTTTTCTTTATGCTATATTCTTAAATCATACATCCATGTTATGCTGAAGGAGAGCCCGTGGCCAAGTTAGGATAAGGCACCGGACTTCTAATCCGGAGATCGAGGGTTCGAATCCCCCCGGGCTCGCCACGTACTGAAACTGTTCTCATTATCTTGTATATTCAATTATTATAACATCATCATACCAGGCATCTGATGGGTAATTCATGTTGCCTCGGAAACTAATGGCGGTGATGGTGCTCCAAGGTCTCTGGGAAGATAGCCAATCACTGTAAACACCATCAACCCCATATACAACGCACTGCAGTTCATAATCCGCATAGATGTGTATATGGTACTGTTTACCTTTCTCAACCATCCCCAAGCCTGGGATGTTGGTCCACATAACTCCCCCTTCCGTGTTTACATCCGGGCTCCTGTATCTCCAAGAATAGTTGATTAATGTATTCATTCCCATGCATGGAAGACCCTCCTCGTTGTAGAACTGGAAAACCTGTCTGTCAGCTGTCGACCCGTTTACCATGTAATAGAAATCAAGCAGGATGTTCCTGCCATCTAGGTCGCTAATTTTCACTACGCTGTTTTGGGAGTCTCCTCCCTCTTCATGAAGGTACAGGGATTTTGTCCATGAATTCTCAGTCTCATAGACTACGTTTGCTTGGTCTTGTGTGTCTCCTGAGTGTTCCCATCCCCATGGTAATGAACCGGTGATGGTTGATTCAAAGTTTTCATCCAGTATCACAGAATAGGTACTGATACTGATGTCGGGTGCTGTAGCTGATGCATTATAATAGATTTGGGTCTCTATTACTCGATGAGACTGAATTAGATTGGATACCCCGTAGCTTACTATTATGATGAGGATAAAAGCAGCTATTAACGAAATTTCTTGTTTATCCACCATCGATATTCCATTAATGAATAGTAATAGTCAAATAAATCTCAACTGGCAGATTGACTCAAACATTGTCTCTATTCATGAAGATGCTCCCAGACGATGAGAAGGCAACCGCCAACGGGGTGAATATGACTGCTAGGATGTTGAGTTCCGCTTTCGCGACGTGGCTGGGAGGCTGGTTGATCTCATCCTTTTCAGTTGATACTCCAATATACCTTGGGATTACGCTGTACGCGTTCTATGCTGTAGCAATCTATCTGCTATTCAAAGAAGTAAAGGATAAAACACGGGAAGAAATGTCTTGATTCCTGCTCATTCTGTTTTTCTAGGTTACTTAAATGAATGTTGGGGTTGCTAAGTTCATTCTGCAAACTGCTTATATTAGCTCCGGTAACTGCCAATTTTATGAAACAGAGCAAAGCCATCACGATCAATGGGCTAGAAAAGCGATATGGGGATATTACAGCCGTCGATGGGTTAGACTTGGAGATATTTGATGGTGAGGTATTCGGTCTTCTTGGTCCCAATGGCGCTGGGAAAACGACTATAATCAATATTTTATCTGGTCTGATCAAGCCCACTGGGGGCTCGGCAACAGTCGGTGGCTTTGACGTAGCTAAGCAAAGTGAGAAGGTGCGTGAGATCATTGGCGTCTGTCCCCAGCACTCCGCTTACTACAAATACATGACTGGACGGGAGAACATCAGCATGTATGGGGAGCTACACAACATGGAGCCAAGTCTAGTCAAGGCTAGAACCCAGGAACTCATAGAAAAAATAGGCTTAACCGAGTCCGCTGATCGGAAGACCGATGGCTACAGTGGTGGTATGATTAGGAGGGTCAACCTCGCCATGGCGTTGGTCAATGATCCCAAGATAGCTTTTCTTGATGAGCCTACGGTGGCTATGGATCCCCAGAGCAGGAGGGCCACGTGGGACTTCATAAGGGAATTCAGCGTCAGGGAGAGAACGGTTATCCTCACGACTCATTACATCGAGGAGGCTGAGGAGTTGGCTGATCGAGTTGGTATTATTGATCATGGGAATCTCATCGCCTTGGATACCCCGGGGTCTCTGCTGGAGGAGCATGGTGGGGATAACCTTGAGGATGTTTTCATCAAGCTCACTGGGCGACGGATAAGGGAGGAGGTCTAAGTGAACACACAACGCATCAAGGCATTGATGAAGAAGGAGCTTATTCGAGTTGTCCGTGAACCAGCTAACCTCTTCCTCATCTTTATCTTTCCCATCCTGTTGACCGCTGCTTTTGGCTTTGCCTTTGGCGCCCTGGGGTCGGGGGGAGATGTTCAATACACTGTGGGGGTCGTGGATAATGATGCATCTAGTTGGAGCACATGGTTTCAAGGAAACATGTCCAACGCAGGTATACTGATAGTAACTATGTATGAAGACCCTGAATTAGCCTACTCTGACCTTGAGACAGGTGGGGTAAGCGCTGTCATGGTTATCCCAAAAGGTTTCGGTGCAAGCATAGATGAATTCCTCACTGATCCTGCCTCTGATTGGACACAGTCTATATTGGAGCTGGCTATTGATCAAGGCTCCATGATAGCGGGCAGCATTGTCCCGGCATTCATTCAGCAGTCCTTGATCGTGACCATGTACGGTGAGGAGGCGTTATCGCCTCCCAGCCCTGTTGTCATCGGTGCACCGACGATGATCGAGTCAGAGAAACTCACCCAGTTCGACTATATGGTTCCCGGGATGTTCAGCTTCTCAACCATCTTCATGACCCTTGTGGTGTCTCAGGTGCTCACAGAGGAGCGTTCCATGGGTATATTGGATAGGATAGCTATCACTCCTACAACCACTAGAGAGATCTTTACGAGTACGATCCTCGCTAACCTGGTCACTGGAGCTGTGCAGGCATTAGTTGTTCTTGGTGTCTCGTATCTGATGGGATTCAGACCCCTAGGTGGATTAACGGGAATAATGGTTACATTATCGGCGACTCTCCTACTGGTTGTCACCAACGTTGGTTTCGGGTTAATAACTGCTGCAATCGCCAAGAGCAGCAGCTCAGCAAGCGGGATTGGGTTCATCTTCATACTGCCCCAGATGTTTCTTGGGAGTTTTGTCCCGGCGCCTGAATCGGTATCGAGGCTTGTCCCAAGCTACTATGTCACAGAGACCATCAAGAGTATTTTCCTGCGTGGCGCCGCTGCTATCTCATTGACTAATCTCTCTAATCTGGTCGTTTTGCTTGTTTATTCCCTTGTGGTGGTGAGTATTGGGATATATGTATTCAAGAGAAACGGGAAAAGATGAAGAACATCATAGCATGAATGATATCAAGGAAATTATTCAATAGTATTTCTCCAGTAGGATTTCTCCCAAGGCTCAGGAGCGCCTTCCCTGAGCTCAAACAATGGATGCGGTAAAACTGGGTCTGTTCCTTGGTTCTCCACGAATTTACTCGGTGATCTCTTCTCCAGTCTCTCCATTAGTATATTGAACTCGTACTCTATCTGGCCAATGGTGATCTGGATCTTCTCAACGGATTCAACTGGTTCCAGTATCTTTGAGAAGTCGTAATTGTAGCCTCTTCTCTGGGATTCACGGTGAATCTCCCTGAGATAGTATCCTGCTGCTTTGATTGGTTCTGGGTGGTCCTTGAATCTGTTTAACTGTGGGTGGTTTCTCCAGCCCTTGGTCTTTCCCTGGAGTACCTTCTGCGCCAGTAAGGCTTCTCTCCACTGCGCTCCGAGTCCCATCCAGTCGAGGTACTTGGGGTGAATACTCCAGATCCGCATATCATCTTCCCAGAATGGCGCAATATATACGATAAGGGATTATTCAAAAGAAAAAAGGGAATAAAAGAAGAGATGCTACTGCTTCTTGATCATGGGGCCAACGAAGTAACCAATAACCACGCCGATAACTAGCGCTGCTATGGCTGCTAGCTGCATCGTGCTAGCTGAGCTCTGTGCAGTGGCGACATCAGCCTCTAGCGAAGTTACATCTGCTTCGAGTGAAGCCTTCTCTGTCTCCAGTCCCGCAACATCGTCTTCTAGACCACTTACCTCATCCTCAAGTGATGAGATGTTTGCTCCCATTCCATTGCGTACAGCAAAGTCTAGGATGTTACCGAATAGGGTGGCTCCTTGGTTGGGGTTTGCCTCTAATCCGTATCTTCCCTCGTTCTGTATCTCTGGCTTGTACATATCGGAGTAGTAGTTGAATGGTCCATCACTTGTCGCTATGACGTAGTTGTTATTTGCCATCTCTTCTAGCGCCATCATCGCGAAGGCTCCTTCCTGTCCGGGGCTGTGTGCCTCTGGTGCTGGGGCTGATTCATCGCTGATGACTCCAGTATCTGATGATGTCATTATAATGTGGACACCATCGATCTCGGTCTCCTCCAAAGCGTAATAGTTTCCGTTGACATACCCTATGATTACTCCACAGCCATGGAACTGGGCGTAGGTTACTCCTGCAACGAGGAACTTGAAATCCTCTGAACAGTAAGTCGATACCCCTTTTACCCTGTAGGCTGCATCGAAGTTTACCACTGGGTCCTGTGTCTCAGCGCTTTCTCCGCGTAGCGCGCTGCCAACTGCCTCTAGCACCGCGTTTGCGTCTGGAGGTCGTAGCTCCTGTCCATCTGGGTAGTCGCTGTCTGAGGCGACCCAGAGTAGCTTACTGCCTTCAGCAAACCATGATGTAACTGCTGAAAGCTCCGCTGAACTGTACTCTACCGCGGGGTCTGCCTGTATCATAACAAGCATATCTACTCCAGCGAGGTCAGCTGCTGTAATGTCTTCTGTTACGACACTCCACTCAACATACGAGTAGTCCTCCATGGCTGCCTTGAGGTTGTCATCTGCCTCCAGGGCACCCTTCAGGTGAACCACTATTTTTCCACTTGTTTGCGCACCTACTAGTGCTATGGATGTCATTGACATGAGAAGTGTCGATAAAAGAAGAAGTCCAATGAATTTATTTTTCATAGTTTTTCTCCGGATTCAATTAGTCTAGGAGGGCATAAAAGCTTTCTCAGCTATCTCTGGCAGAATTTAAATGCTGTAAAAACGATAACGATTCAAGGTGAAATCCGTGGATAAACGGGTATTGATTGGAATTGCGGTCGTTGCGATACTTGGATTGGGATTTATCGGTTACAGGGCTTTGAACCCAGCTGA
>CAZVMT010000071.1:0-8332 GCA_964628765.1 uncultured Candidatus Bathyarchaeia archaeon
GCCCCTGTCATAGTTGGTGCACAGAGCCTTGGTAGCTCAGGGGTAGAGCGGCAGCCTTGTAAGCTGTTGGCCGCGGGTTCAAATCCCGCCCGAGGCTCCAATTCTAATCAGCCTTTTAGAGGTTCTTTACCCGAGGGATCACCTCGGTGCCAATGGTCTTGATGGGGTCGATCTCATGATCGTTCTCCATATTGAAGACCATGTGATGCACCCTATTCCAGCCATCTCCTCGCATATCTGGATAACATCCTCTGGTGTCATGGCTTGCTCGGATATCTCGATGGGGCAGAGCAGCGATATCTCAAGCTCCTCAATACGTCCAACAGGTGCCCGATCCGCTCAAACCTCGTATTGTACCTATCATAGGAACCTGAGTCATATCCCTTCAGCTTGAGATGTGCTACTTTTTCTTCACGGTCTTCTTTGCCTTTTTCTTCGCAGGAGTCTTCTTTTTTCCCGTTGTCTTTTTCCCGTGTCCCTTCTTCTTGGGTTCCTCTTCTGCGTGCTGGAGTCTTTGATGTTGCTTCATTCCCTGTTCTGAGTTGAAGGTCTTGCCACATATCGGGCATGGCACAGCCACGGTTCCAAGCTCGATGTTTTTACCCATGAGGTCTTTCTGAAGCTGTTTCATCAGTTTCTCCCCCTCCGTGTAGGTGATCTTTTTCTCTGTCTTGATCTTTATACCCACTGTCAGGTTGAAGTTCCTGAATTCTTGGTCATCCCGTTCGAGTCCAACCGCGTTAACTACGCCTAAAAGCTTCTCATCCTGTGCCATATCTTCACCAATAGGGGAATACAATCACAATAGTGTAAACAGATTATAAAATTATATTCATTAAAATGGATAATCCATCCAAAAGAGACAATCCAAAAAACTAATCGAGTAGATAATCGAACCCTGATCAACACACTTGAATGTGCTAGACCAAAAAACCGAGAAATAAAGCAAAATAATCCGGGATGAGTCAGTACATTTCTACATGGAGGAGGCTGATTCCTGTTCCCTCTTCCCGTAACTTACCACAAGGTCTACGAGTTTCTTTGAGTCTACCTCGGCTCGGGCTCTCCAGTCTAGGAATAGGATTCCCTGCTCATCCTCACCGAGATATCCCTGGTTGATATATCGGTCGATGTTGAGCTTCACTCTCCAACCCGGCAGCTTCTCCTCAAGAATTCTCTCAACATCCGGTCTAGGCGCTTTTCCCTGCTTCGAAATAATGTAAGCCACTGATACTGCCAGTCCAGCGATGTCATCGATCCTCCAACCGATGGTCTTGGCTGTCTTCTGGTCAACCGTGCCCCTCATGGTGATATAGTATCTGGCATCCTGAAGCTGGGCGCTCGTGGGCTCAACGATATCAGGGTCATCAAGCACCTGTGTAACCTGAAGGTCGAGTGGCTGGAGCTGCTTGTCAAGCACCTCCAATACGTTCTGCCACTCCGAGCCCAGCTCTTTTCGGAGTTCCCAGCCCCTCACACCGGGTAGCTTGTGGTGTGTGAAGAATAATAGATGAACCGCGTCCTTGAGCTTTCTCTGATATAATTGCTGTGATTTGCTTACTCGTTGCGCCATAGTTTCCACTCCTCATAATCTATCAATACTGGTAGGCTTACCTTGGCCTGCTCCGGGTCTATCCTGGGATCTATGTTGTGAATGATGGTGTGCTCCTCCATGAGTCTATCCCAGTATGCGTTGGCGTACCCGTACCCCACCATAAACACCGTCAAGTAAGCCCTGTATACGGACTCCTCGTAGGTATCTGCCCCGATCCAGTCCCAGTAATCGATGCTGCCACCGGGTCCAACCCGTTCACCGAGTTCACGCCAGAACGCCTCAATGATCTCGGAGAAACCCTCATCAGGAAGTATTCCGAGTTGACGTGCCTCGTCTCTCGATGCGAACCCTGTTTCACGTTCCTCTACAAGATTATCCTGCCATCGTTCAGCGAATGGGATAAGGTCTCCCCAGTAGCTCATGGATTCCGCGAGGGTTCTCGCGCTTATCTGCTCCATCTCCACTAATGGGTGCCATGTCCGTAGGAAGATATCCGCTATGGCTCCTATGTCCAGCGCTATGAGGCTCTGGCTCAGCATAAAGGGGTCCTTGTAAAGCGTCGTGGACTTGTGCTCTATCCACTGGTTCTGTCGCTCCAAGACAGCGCTCAGCTCCTTCAACGCCTCGGCGTCCATGCAGAAGTCCTTGAAGTCCTTGATCTTGGGGTAATGTTTCTGGATTATGCTCATCACGTAGTCGAAGTCGATGTCAAAGGGCTCTATCTTGCCGCTCTGGACCATCCTGCAGAGGTTGATGACGCTTTCCAGTTCACTCATCTTACTCCTCAATTATCCTCGGCTCTGAAGCCGTCTCTGATTTATGCACCATGATGATGTGAACATCCTTACCCTTGAAGGTAACCTGGCTGGGGGTAATAGCCATGTACTGGTCGTCTGTCCCCTCCATGGTCGAGACGATGAAGTCGCTCACAGCCTCCTTGTTCTGGGGGTCCATGTGTAGGTCAAACTCATCCACCGCCCTGAATGGGCTGATGACGTTCTGCTGGAGCGCCAAGAGGAAAGCCATCACGCTCGTGCTACGTTCCCCACCGCTATGAGTGTAGGGATCGAGGCGCTGGGGGGTCGCCCCCTTGAAACCAACATGTATCTCCAACCCGGCTTCCTCGATGTCATGGCTGTTGATGAGCCTAACCTCACCTGTTGCCTGCAATCTTCGCAGCAGGGTCTTATACCTGATATTGACTTCGTCGAGCAGTTTCTCTGTTACCTCGCGCCACTTTTTATTGCGCTCCTCGATCTCTTGGAGTATCCTTCTACGGTTTTCCCTGACTTCCTCGATGCGTTGCTGTATCTCTTTGAAGGTCTCGTTGTAGCTCTCATACATTTCCTCGGCTTCATCGGGGATGTTAGCCATGCCCATGAGTATGCCTTGGGTTTTTCTTATCTCGTTGAGTATCTCTTCCCCTGTTCTGCCGGTGTCGATCCTGGGTCCCCTGATTATAGCCTCTGCTTCAGCGTCTTTGAGGTCCCTGTTAGATCTATCAATATCACGCTGCAGTGCCTGGACCCTGCGGCTCAGACGCTGCCTACGGTCCTTCAAAAGAGCTAACCTGATCCTGCTGTCGATGTATTGATCGTTTGCCTTATCGATCCTGTCTCGGAGATCATCCATCTCCTCAACGATCTTGGCTGCCAACTGCTCAGCGGTGGATAGCTGCCTCGTGAATGTTTCCAGCTGGGTCTGGATGGTGTTTCTCTGCTCATTAAACTCTGTGTTCAGGGTCTCATAGTTCTCTACCTGGGTCTCCTCGATCTCCTCGAATAGACTGAAATAATCATCCAGTTTCTGTGGACCCATCTGCATCTGATTCAACAAGTTCTTGTAAGTGGACTCGAAGCGCCTACGTTGCTGAGTACTCCGCAGAATATTATCATCGAGCTGTGTAAGCCTATCCTTAGACGTGTTGATACCATGCTCACTGACTCCCACAACCCTCTCCGATTCGATCCGTTTCTCGATGAGGTCCTCACGCTGGGTCCTCATTTCTCGGAGCATCTGCTCACCATCAACGATGAGCTTGGTATTCTGCTCCATCTCCTCCTCGGCGTCAAAGAGCTCCTTCTCCGTCTCTTCTAGCTCTGACTGGAGTTTCTCGACCTGATGCTCGACCGCCATAACCCGGCTCCAAGCCATCTCCTGCTGTAGAAACGTCTGGCGGGTCTGCAGCTGCTTCTTTTCTTGGAGGCGCATATTCTGCTCCCTCCAATAGTTTAATGTCTCACGTGCCTGGTTCAATAGGTTCCCGAGGCTCTGCTCCTCACTGAGCACACCGCTCAACTTGCTCTTCGCCTCCACAACGTCTCTCCTAAAGGTCTCGAACCCCACCGCTTCCTCAAGAATCTCCAATCTTTCCTTGGGGTTTATGTTTGCAAACCTGCTGGGCATAGCCTGATGCATGATGATGAGCATGTTATTTGGATCAAACCCATAGGTCCTTAGGAGCTCAACCACCTCAGCCTTTGACACGTTCCGCTGATTAATCCTGAAACCATACTTACCATCAATACGAAGTGTACGTGTGAGGGTGATCTCATTCATGTTATACTGGGGTACAGGTCTGTAACCGTTTTCTCCTATGCTGTTGTTGAGGTTGAGGGTCACCCTCGCCGTGTCGCTGCCCCACCTGATGAGGTCACTCAGCTTCTTCGATCGTTCCGTATAAGTGTCTCCGAGTGCGACGCATATCCCCAATAATAGGCTTGATTTCCCTGAGCCGTTGGGTCCGCACACCACGTTAACACCCTCTTTTAGGGGTATCCTGGCGTACTCGTATGACATGAAGTTCTCTAGAATTACCTCGCGGATGAGCATCGTTTTTCCTCGGACTCTGACATCTTAGCTATGCCTCATTTTTAAATCTTGACTAAAGGAATCGGGTTTCCGATAACAATGAGTCCGTAAACCCTACAGAAATAGCTTTCTGGAACCCTTTTTCGCTAACGCCACCAGTGCTACCCCCATTACTATTCCCAGTGTGCTTAATGGTATCCAGTTGGTGCCCTGGGTGGATCCCTCGACACCCTCCCCATAGATGAATATCTCAAGGCCGTCATCCTGATCCGCCAAATAGATGTATTGGCTGTCACCTGCGACTCCGTGAGGATGTGTCCCAGTCCAACATGCCAACAGAGATGGAGACTCTGGGTTCTGGATGTCTAGTATCTCGATCCCCTGCTGAAGATCAGCCACCAACAGGTAGTTGTCTATTATGTGTACTCCATAAGCCTCTCCACCGTTGTTGAAGCTGCCGATTACCCTTGGATTATTTCTATTTGTGACGTCCAGTACCTTGACCCCGTTCCCATGGCATCCAAGATACATCTTGGCTCCATCGGTCTTTATGTCAAAGATACCCGTTGTCCCTGAGACCGTTTTCAGATATGTAGGGCTTGTCTTGTCTGTGACATTGTAGACCTTTAAGCCTATGAGGGTCTCGCCAAGGTATAACGTGTCATCGAGTACCTTTAAGTGGTCGCTTCTACCTGAGCCCTGTATCGTTGAAGTGATCACTGGGTTTTCCGGGTCGCTTACATCTATTATGGAGTACGATGTGCCGCTGGCTACATACGCGTAATCGTCTTCAACGCAGACATCAGTCGCCATAATCCCTGCTGAGCCCAAAACAACCGGGTTTCGTGTATCGCTGACATCCACAATGAACAAACCATCCCCTGTACCTGCTATATACAACCTATCATCCTGTAATGCCAATCCAAATGCTCCTTCATCGTTCCTGATCCTCGTCAACTTTACAGGGTTCATGCGGTCAGAGACATCAAAAACATCTACGCCGTCGTTTCCGGAGACATAGGCGATGTCATCGCTGTAAACTATATCATATGCTACCCCGAAGTCGTATACCCCAACTTGGGCGATCTCTAATCCAAGGCATACAGGAATCGTGCTGAGTGTTAAGGTGAATAATATTAGCCATCTGAGCCTCATGGCTATGTCTTAGAAAATTCTGGAGATAACCCTATTCATCGATTCGTCTTGGATGCTACGCATTATTCTTGGTAAAGTAGTATCGTTGCATAGTCATACAGGTCAATAACTAGAATATGTCATGAGTTACTCTCGATGGGTTGACACAGTAAACTAATTGATTTTCCCTGCCTCAGCTACCATGCGGTCAATCACCTTTATCAGGCTGTTCACTGATTGATCCGGCAAGCCAGCTGTTCCACCTGGAGTTGGGATATACACAACATAGTTTTCGTCAACATACATCATGTTATCGATCTTATACGGGCTCTGCACCTCCTTACCGTGCCGGAGCTTTACAACAGTGACCGCCTCCACTCCCTCAACGACCCCAATGGGGCTATCGAACAACTCATCCGTCAACACAAACCCCGTTAGCCCAGTACTGCTATTATAATCGCTCACAACCTCCACTGACACCTCGTAGCCGCGGTAAACCCCGTGAACAATGCCATACGCGATCCTATCCGGCGTGAATGTGAGCCCAGTCCTCTCTGCTAACTCGATGAGGTACCTGTCTCCCTCTATTTTCATTCTTTTCCACCAGAGGTAAGCTTCTGCGATAAAGAACGCCGTGAAGACCCCGAGGATCCAGTGCAGTCTGGACATTAATCCGATGCTGATGATGGATAGGATGACTCCGATATACGTGGCTGCTTTCTGGTATCCTTTCATCTAGACCATGTAAACATGATGTGAATGGTTGAAAAAATCTTTGATAACCCAGCGTCACCTGCAAAAAGTAATAGCCTCAAGTGGCTAATCATCAGATATGATCAAGTTAACAGAAGCCCAAGAAGAACGTGCCATGAGGCTTCACAAGGAAGCCATTGTAGTTGATACACACTGCGATACATTGATGCAGTTTCTACCCCAGCGATGGGGTAGCCCACCGGCGAGAAAACTCGGAGAACGAAGCGATAGAGGGCACATAGACCTACCCAGGATGATCGATGGAGGCGTCACGTGCCAAACCTTCGCCATGTATACGGGTCGTAGAGCCTTCGTTCCCGAGGCGCCCCTTGTGGCGATGCAGATGGTGGACAAATTCTACTCAGAGATCGATGCTAATCCAGAGATAGTGGCAGTCACAAAGAGCAAAGAGATATTGAAGGCGAAGAAGGAGGGCAAGGTATGCGGGTTGCTTAGCATGGAGGGAGCCGAGCCACTGATGGGCGACATCTCTGTGCTCAGAGTCTACTACCAGCTGGGGATGAGGATGCTCAGCTTCGCGTGGAACTACAGGACGCCCTTCGCAGATGGATTAGGCGCCAAACGCAGTGAGAGCAAGCTGCCTGAACTTGGTGTGCAGGCTCTAGAAGAGATGAATAAGCTAGGCATCATCTTTGATGTGAGTCACCTAGCAGACAGCGTCTTCTGGGACGCAGCAGACATAATAAAGGGACCATTCATCGCAAGTCACAGCAATGCAAGAGCGTTGTGTGGGCACGCTCGGAACTGCACCGATGATATGATCAAGGCGATAGCAGATCACGGTGGAGTGCTCGGTATGAATTATGCTCCAGCCTTCATCAGGGATGGAGGACAAGGGGTCACAGTTGAGCATCTGGTAGATCACATCGACTATATTGTGAAGCTGGTGGGTCCTGACCACGTTGGGTTGGGCTCAGACTTCGACGGCATCGGTCCGCCCCCCAAGGATATTGAGACGGTTGATAAGACACCAAACATCACTCGTGTTCTTGTTAAGCGTGGGTACAGTGATGAGGATGTTTTGAAGATTCTCGGTGGCAACCACCTACGGGTCTTCAAAAAGGTCATCGGTTAACCTATCCCCTATTCTTTTAGAAATCGCTATAACCTTATGGCTCGTTTACTCTTGTATGAGTGCACCGGGTTTTCATGGTTCAAAGTACTGTTGGATGAATGGCAGTGTGATGCCTACGGGTGAGGCACTGGTCTCACCAATGGAGAGTATACATCTAGGCATCTTTGAGGGGATCAAGGCATACGTCGAGGGCGACGTACTTGGCAAAGGAGACTTGAATATATTCGGGTGGAAGCAGCATATCGAGCGCCTCTGGAGGAGCGCGGCCGTGAATGGTTTACCCATGCCATACACACATGACGAGCTACTTGAGGCTGTACGAGCCTGCATCATCCGCAACGACTATGATAAGAACACATACATCCAGCCACGCATTTGGCCCAAGGCAGAGAAGCCGGGTGAGAGCCACGTCGTGGTTCCCGTCTGGCCCTTCGATACATTGCTGGGCAAGAATAACCCCAGCTTCGGTAATGAGAGGCGGTTTATGGTGAGCAGCTGGAGAAGGCTGAGCAGTGATGCTTTACCGCCTCAGGCCAAGAGCTGGGCCAACTATGCTAACAGCCAGTTGGCTATTCGTGAGGCGAGGCGGTGTGGTTATGATAACGCTGTTTTCTTGGATAACCGTGGCATGGTCTCTGAGGCTACCTTGGCTTGTTTGATGATGGTGAGGGATGGTAAGGTCATTACTCCCCCGGTCTCAGCTAGTATCTTGGAGTCTGTGACTCGTGGGTGTTTCATCGAGTTTATCCCTGATCTTGGTTACCCGGTTGAGGTCAGGGATGTTACCCGCGTGGAGCTCTATGCGAGTGATGAGGCTTTCCTCTGTGGAACTGGTGGAGAATGTACCCCGATCACCAGTGTAGATGATATCAAGCTGGGTAAAGAGTACCCGGGACCAATAACAACGGAGATAGCCGCCTATTACTCAGAGATACTGGCGGGAAACGTCCAGAAGTACAAGCACTGGCTAACACCAGTCTAAA
>CAZVMT010000071.1:8432-12888 GCA_964628765.1 uncultured Candidatus Bathyarchaeia archaeon
GTTTCACCAGATGTTCACTGGGACCGCCACTTATACAGGGTAACCAAAACACGTGTTTCATTTTTTGAAACACTGGTTACCGCTAGGGTTTATGTTAAACGCGACTCAGGTATCCAGTGTGAATAAGATGAATAAGAAGATAGTAATCGCGGGAACACTGCTCGCATTGGGTGCCATCCTACTCGTTGCGGTCCCCACTTTGGCTCATCCACTCTGGGATGAAGAAACAGAGGAACATTACCCATGGTGGGACACCAACAAGACGTACCCCATTCCCCACTGGGACGCCAACGGAACATACACAGGTCCACACTGGAATGGCACAGAGTCCATGCCCTACTGGGGCGAATATGGTGAATACTGTCCGGGCCCATACTGGGCCGACCCAGACGCAGAGCCACCCTACGAACCCGAGGATGCCCCGAGACGCGGCTATGGCTGCGGTGGCATGAAAGGCTATGGTGGGAGCGCAGGTTCTCGTAGAGGGCCGTCACGCTGGACGGGTTAAACCCCTTTTTAGGCTATTCTGTTTAGGTAGACCAGTATAGCTAGGTTGATGAGTAACCCGATCAAGCCTTTTTCTTTGAGCATGGATAGTTTTCCATCCCAGTAGATGATGATGGTGGCTAGGCTTATTATCGCCGAGGTGAACGCCGTATTTCTCCATAGAGGCTTCCCCATGTAGAGTAATACTCCGCTGGCGATGAACCCGAGTAATGACCCGGCGTATCCTATGGTGGCTATCCAGAGTGATGTTGATTCACCGAGGATTCCAGTCAGTAGCCATGATTCACCTGTCCAGCCCATGGATTCCTCGAACTCCACGAGCCTCCTGCTAAGCGCAACATTCCAGACGTGCGCCCAGCCATGGGCAACCAGGAATAAGCTAATCATCCAGTCTCTCATTCTTCTTCCCCCTTTATCTCATCGTCACATAAATCTATCCTGATGACCCCATCAGTACCCACTATTTCGAGTATTACCTCTTCCTCAAAACGTGCAGCCAATAGCTTACCTATGGTGCCTTCTATCGTTACTTTGTCGTTTCCCCCGTTTTCGAGGGTGATGTTCTTGAGGTCTTTCCTTGAGTTTAGCTCAACTGAGAAGACCCTGTTCTTGTCTTTCATCATGGGGTGTGGAAGCCCGTGTAAGTGTGATAAACTTTATTTGACGACGGTATTGGACTCTTAACAACGGTGCTAAGGATTTACTACCTGTGATAAAGATGAGTGACCTTGAGAATCTTGAGAAGCTATTCTTTGAGCTGGCAAGCGAGAACAGGTTAACCATACTGGGCATGCTCCGCGATGAATCCTATAAGATGCAGGAGATCGCGCAGCGACTCGACGTGACAGCCACCGAGGTCTTCAGGCAGCTCCAGCGCCTCACCGATGTATCACTGGTCCATCGGTTGCCTGATGGCGCGTTTACCATAACCGAGTATGGGCGACTGGTGCTACATCTCTCAGCCGGGTACAGGTTTCTCTCAGAGCACAGGGAATACTTCCTCGAACATGATATCTGGACCATTCCAACGCAGTTCATCAACAGGCTCGGGGAGCTCTCAGAGACCAAGCTCATCATGGATACAATCAAGACCGTGAACATGGGGGTCCAGATATTCCTTGAGGCCGAGGAGTACGCGTGGGGTCTATCCGAGCGTGGAGCCTCCCCTGATTACCTCGATCCTTTGATGGATAAACGCGTCGAGGAGGGTCTCGCCCTCAAACTCATGGTGCCGATGAGTATACTGCCTGAAGCCCAAAGCCAGACACATAGCAAAAACATCGAGGTAAGGGGATTCCAGGAATGCCCAGCGGTCATCGTGGTATCCGAGAAAGCAGCCATGATAGTCTTCCCATTCACAGGGGGGCGCCTCGACTACGCAGGATTCTACGGTGGTGACCCGGTGTTTATGAACTGGGCTCGTGAGTTGTTCCTGTATTACTGGGAGAGGGGAGCGAGGTCCTAAGTCTACTCTGAGGATTGGAAAGAATTTTAACTTACTCGATTTCCTATTGGGGTGGAGTGGGCCGGTGGTCTAGTCTGGTTAGGACACCGCGTTCACATCGCGGTAGTCGCCTGTTCAAATCCGGCCCGGCCCACCACTCCGCTTACCATGACGCTTTTCGTCATTTATTTTCCGTTACCATACCGGTTTTCTCCATCTATAAGGATCGATTCTAGGCTGTTCTGGGGCTGGTTTTATAAAAAGGGCTTGTATTGGGGCTGGGATATGTGACCCCCCCTCCCCCCTAGTATCTGAGCTGTTTATCTACCTGGTTGATGGGCGCTTTTCCGTCTCTGATCCTCATGATGTTTTCCACTATTATCTCAAGCGAGGCATCAGACTGGTAATCCGTTGAGACGATGTTGTGGGGTGTACAGATGACGTTATCCAGCTCCCAGAAGGGGTAAGCTGAGGCTGGCTTGCCTTCTACGTTCCAGAGCTGGTCCCAGAAGTGGGGCTGCCACCAGACATCTATGGCTGCCCCAGCGAGGTGACCATCTTTCAATGCATCGTAGAGAGGTTTCTCCTGTACTATGGCTGCTCTCGCTACGTTAATCACATAGGAGCCCTGTTTCATCTGTCTGATCTCGTGTTCTCCCACGAGTCCACGGGTATCAGGAGTCAGGGGTATGGTTATTACTAGAAAATCTGATTCACTCATCAACCTGTCCAAGTCGTCCTTGTCCCCGAGCCATTCCAGTCCAAGCTCTTTCTTTAGTTCCTCGTTTCTCGATCTCCTGATAGCGATCACTTTCATGCCTAATCCTTTGAACATCTTGGCCACCTCCACGCCAATGGACCCCATGCCCAGTATGCCCGCTGTTTTCCCGTGGAACATGACCCCGCGTTTACTTCCTCTGCCCTCATGGAACTCGTTATGCCTCACAACTATCCGTTTCGCTAAAGCCAGTGCCAACGCAACTGCGCCTTCGGCTAATGGGAGCGGGTTACTGCCACTAGTATTAGCCATATATGTCTCGGGTTTCAATGCGTCGAAGGGCATGTCATCCACTCCTGCCCCTGTCTTCTGCAGTAGCTTGAGCTTTGGCGCGTTTTCTGCTACGACTGCTGATAGCCTTGTTGATACTATGACCTCGACGTCTTTTGCGAGTCTTACTAGTTCTTCATCTGTGCCTTCTTCTGGGCAAATTACTTCAATGTCCTCTGGGAGCCGTTGCTTGATTATCTCTGCTAGTCCCTTGTAGACGACCAGTACCTTCATACCAATGCTTCTGTTGTGGCTTGTTTTAGTTGTTGCGAGGCTCGGGGGTTTACTTTTTTATAGAGTGTGTATACGTATGCAGAGAAATGGTCAGCAAGGCAACCCAGAAGATGCATGAGATCGGCTACGTGCCACCGACGGAGACATGGACACCAGTCAATGAAGCCCTATACAGCGCAGAGACCCTGTTCAGGCTACCAAAGGAGAAGACAGACCACCATGCAAGGGATTCGAGACGTTCTCCTACCAAAATTTCTTTTTTAGAGTCCGCAACATATTGATGCCTACAAGGATGCTTTTACCTAAAAAGATTCGTGAGTCAATCAGGTAAAAATCTTCTCGAAGGTTGGACCTAATAATCTCAATCTTCTTCGCACAAGCGAAGTTAATATGAATATTTATTAATAAATTACAGTTAAATAACTTGTTGTGGGTCAGTAAATTACTCAAAAGGAGCTATAGCAATATATGGAATAACGTGAGGTGAGGAAAATGAACAAGAATAAACTCATTTTGATAATGATGATCCTAGGTGCAATAGGTATTTTCTTTTCTTCCTTACCACAACAAGAAACGATAAACTATCTGGAAGCTGATCTTATTCTCTATCATGACTTCTCTGAGCTGAAAGAAGCCTCAGACCTCATTATCATGGGTACTGTTAAGGAGTCTAAGACGTGGAACCTTGAGTTAGATGAGCCTCAATTTTCTCCGTTAATAAAAACGGATTTCATTGTGGAGATAGAGCAAGTGATTCTAGGTGATGCAAAGGAGCTTTCTTCCTTAACTATAGTGATGACTGGAGGCATTGTTGACGGTGAAACGACGATTATTAGAGGATATCCTCTTTTGACTGTTGGTGAACAATCAATCTTCTTCTTAAAAGAGACTGATTCTGGTAGATGCATTGTTTCAGGTGGACCAACAGGAAGATACGTCATTGAAGAAGGAAAAGTATACAGTCTTGGCGAAAAGAATGCAGAAGCTGAGGCTTACTCCCAGAAAGATCTAGTTACCAATGGTATGTCCCTAGAAGCTTTTATGTCTATGATCTCGGATTACTAATAATCTCCCATTGTTATTTTAATACGCCTTCTGCTATAATTAAGCTCATGTAGTATTCTGGTAGCGTGTAAACGAACAGAGTCGATATGAGTACGTTTTTAGGTTTAATCCACCATATATGGTATCCTGTTTGGCTTGTTCTGTGATTTTCCTATCTG
>CAZVMT010000072.1:0-12766 GCA_964628765.1 uncultured Candidatus Bathyarchaeia archaeon
TGTAGGCTGGTCCAGCGAGGTCATCAAGCTGCAGGTCCAGTGCCTCAAGTAGGTTCAATCCTTCCTTGAGGAACGGGTACTTTGCGGCTTCTCGTTCAGCTAGCATACAGATAGGTGGATACCCCGCGGCATATTATCGTTTACTGTGTTTGTGAGTGCGTTTATATAATGCAAATCCAATGGCAAATGCATGTCCAAGAGTTATGAGTGTGGAATCTGTGGATACATCTATGATCCAGCGGTTGGAGACCCGGAGGGTGGAATAGAGCCCGGGACACCATTCGAGGAGCTACCGGATGACTGGGAGTGCCCAGTCTGCGGAGCGCCCAAAGAGGAGTTCAGCCCCATCGACTAGGGCTGGTAGATGTAGCTTATCCACCAGAAACAATGACCCATGAACACGTTTTTCTCTGTTACACCCTTACTGTGTTCACCGAATAGCTTAACAAGTTCCTCAGTTGTGAAATAATTCTTGACGATGAGGTGCTGAGACCCATCGTTGAGTGTCCTGAGCTTGTAGGTGTTCGGGTCATCGGGTTTGGTCTGGAGCTTCCCACCGATGCCCTCGATGTATGTGTTGTCTGCGATGAATACCCGTGCACCCGGATCTAAAAAGCTGTGAACATGCTTCAACCAACCCGGGATATCCTCCCTGATGACATGACTCAGCATGAATGTTGCTAGAGTACCGCTGAATTTCACATCGAACTCCATGTTGTAGGCGTCCATGACCCTGTACTCGGTTGGGCAGCCATGTTTCTTGCTCCGTGCGATCTCCAAGACGGCCTCGTTGATGTCGATGCCGATGATGCTCTTGGCTGTCTCACTGATGCGTTGAGTCCAGTACCCTGTGCCGCAGCCGATATCCAGCACCCGGCGACCCGTGAATATCTCCTTAAGGGTCTGTTCCATCAGGTCCTGTTCTTCTTGACGTTGTGGGTCGCGCCACGCGTAGATTTCCTCGTATTCCTTGGCGCGGTCGCTGTAGTATTTCACCATATCGTCGGACATGGGATTGTATGATGCGTTTAGAATAGTTAAATTGAGCGAAGCCTCTCGGCGATTATCCTGTCCCCCGGCAGCAGATCATAGTCAAAGAGTTGGTCTACTGTCACCCATTGGATTTGTTCATGCTCGACGAGCTTGAGGTCGCCTGATAGGTACTTTACGAGATAATACTGGACACGGATCGGTGGCTCGGTGTAGTAACCGAAGTACTGTAGAACCTCCACGTGGATATTCAGCTCCTCCATGAGCTCCCGGATGATCCCATCTTCTCCACACTCGTCACGTCGTAGGGTGCCTCCCGGGAACTCCCACATCAACCCATGGCTATCATTACGGTGCCGCTGAGCGATGAGAAACAAGTCATCTTTCCTTATTATGCCAGCGGCTACATCGATCATAGAGACTTGATGTGGGTTCAGGCTTTAAGAAGTTACCTTAAGTTAGTATATGTAGGGGATGAGCCTCCATCGGGTCTTCTTCATGTATCTGCGGTACTCATCCTTGTACTCTTTCAGGAGCTGCTCCTCCTCTTTGGGGACAAACACAACCATGACTGCCAACGTGATGACAGCCAGAAACCTCGTCTCATAGCTAGGAAACACCAAGGTCAACCCCAGTGCGAGCATGATGAACCCCGTGTAGAATGGGTGACGAACAACGCTGTACATCCCATCGGTGATCAACTCATCCTTGAAGTTTCGCTCCCAGAATACATACCAGTAAAGACAGATGACAGCACCGAGCCCAGTAAGAACACCACCAAAAAGTAAACCGAGGCTCACAGCTACCAATTTATTCAAAGAGAAGACAGCGATTGTGGGTTTTAACGTCTCCGGAAAACAAAGATATTGAATATTAGAAAAGGAGGGTTATAGACCAGCGATGAAGTTCTTCATCTCTGCGTTTATATCGAGACCATCAAGATTGACATTTGCCTTGGTCTGACCCATGGGGGTCCACTCGGTTGTCTCGTACTCGACCTTCTTCTTCAAAACGAGCTCGGCTAGTTTTTCCTTGGCTTTCTGACCTTCTGGTGTGGTCTTGTCTGGCACATCAACGCCTTCGAGTACGATGATCGCGTCTGTCCTGAGACGGAAGCTCTTTCCGTCTATGATCTCAACTGGTGTTGCTCTCTTTAGTGACATTATTGGTCTCACATTTTCCTGAGAAATCGATTAAAAACCTTACTACCCAGAGTCTAGATAGTAATTATCGAGTTTCATATTCACCTATCACTCCACACGTGATCCATCAGGATATTTTAAAAAAAAGAAGAGACAAGGTTCAAGCATGGTACAAAGCATCGTATCAAAACAAGTTGGACCATGCGGCATAACATGCGGCACCTGTTTCCTCGGCAGCGGAGCCATGGCAAAGACCATGGAGGAAGCAAACAGCTACATCAACATGTCAGGCATCAAGGAGTGGGCTGTAACAGTACCCGGGGGCTCTGAGATCAACTGGGCTGAGACTGAGAAGGCTCTGGAGTGGATGAATAAGTACGCTTACTGTGCTGGATGCGAGAAGGGCGGGGGATCACCAGAATGCGCCATCAGGATATGCGCCAACGAGAAAGGCATGGAGCTCTGCAACAAATGCAGCGAGTTGGATTCATGTGAAAAATTCAACTGGCTAGGCGATCCAACGGCGTTAAAGGAAAAACTTCGGGAAAATAAGGGCAAATCCAAGCTGGAAATAGCAGGGGAAGCCCTAGAACGAGCCCAGTAAAGGGAAAACTCGTTATATCGAGTCAACACATATTTTTTTGATGAGCCATAGACCCAGCTACGATCAGGTCGTAGCTGCAGCCCTAGAGGTATTTGATCAATATGATACAGCGATCACGCTGCGTCAACTGTATTACCGCTTGGTTGCTAGGCTCCTCATCCCAAACACAATCAACAGCTACAAACGCCTCAGCAGGATCATGGTAAAAGCAAGGGAACAAGAGGATGTGCCGGTCAACTGTCTTGAGGACAGGAGCCGCAGGATTCTCGGAAGGGGTGACACAGGGTATGACTCGGCTGAGGGTTATCTGAAGCAGAAGCTTAGCAGCCTGCAGGATAGCTGGAAGGGCTTCAGCATGCCCATGTGGGAGGATCAACCTGTTTATCTCTTGATAAGCCTTGAGAAAGACGCCCTGAGCAGATTGGTGAGCCGCATCGCTAATCAGTACTCTGTGCGCACCTTCCCAACCAGGGGCTACCCCAGCTTCAGCTACGTCCAGACCATGGCAAACTATATGCAGACACGGCTCGAAGGAAAACCAACCATCGTCCTATACTTCGGTGACTTCGACCCCAGCGGGGTAGATATTGAACGAGACCTTGAGGACCGCTTGGGCAGGTATGGTGCGAAGGACTTCAAGGTAAAGAGGATCGCGTTAACCGCCGATCAGATCAAAGAACACAGGCTTCCACCTATGCCTGTGAAGCGAAGCGACGCACGGGCAGAGGGTTTTATGGCTGAGCATGGGGATAAGGCAGTTGAACTCGACGCCCTTGACCCGAATCTACTCCAGAGGACCGTGGAGAAATCGATACGTGGCAACATCAATGTCCGGAGATGGAACGCCCGAGTACGAAAGATCGAGGAACTCCAGAACTGGATCAAGAACAAGCTCGATGACATCGAGAAGATAATAGACGATGAGATAGAGTCACTAGAGGACGCCTAGCCTAGTAAGCTCCTTCTTAAGGTCTGCACGCTCAGCATCGGTCATACAGCGTAGCGGTGCCCTCGGGACACCAGCGTCAACCCCCCTCAGCCTCAACGCCTCATAGTGAGGCGCCAGAGGTGGCTTCTGGAGCTTGCTTCTGAGTACATTGATCTCGAATTGTTTCCTTTTCGCTGCCATTTGGTCTCCTGATTTGATGGTCTTGAGGAAATCCGCGTAGACATCAGGGAACCCGTTCGCGTAGCCAGTGATAGCCCCCTTTGCACCCATCACCATAGCTGGATAGATGTAGCTGTCTGTGCCACAGATGACGCTAAAATCCTCTGGTAACACCCTCAGATAATCCAGTACGTTGATGAAGTCTCGGCTGCTATCCTTGACCCCCTTGATGTTGGGCACCTCGGTGAGCTTCAGCATCATGCTTGGGGTCACGGCGTTCAGCGCCTGTCTTGGGATATTATAGATGTAGACCGGTAGCTTGGTAGCCTCAGCGATATCCCTGAAATGCTTGAGGATGCTCTCCTCATCAGGCTTCATAAAGTAAGGCGGTACGGCGCCAACGGCGTCCACCCCAGCCTTCTCGGCTGCATGGGTTAAAGTGACCGCCTCTTCAGTACTGGGTGCACCAACATGAGCCAACAATTTGACTCTACCCTTGGCAGCCTTGACTGATTCCTTGAACATCTCGATACGCTGATCTGTACGCATAACCGTGCCCAGTCCCGCTGTACCGCAGAGGAAGAGCCCATCAACGCCGCCCTTGATCTGGAAATCGATTAATGGCTTGATGGATTCCTTCTTGAGTTCCCCAGATTCGGTGAATGGTGTTACGAGCGCAGTGATTATCCCGGATAATGGCTCCAATTCTATTCATCCTCAATGGGGCACGCTGCACAGTTATTCTTTGTGCCAAATCTTATCACAGGTAAAGACCGCATCATGAATGATATGAGCCCAGACGTAATCAGCCTCGGAGAACCCATGGTGGAACTCTGCGCCACCGACCATGGCAGACTCAGCAAGGTACCATTATTCAAGCGGGGATGGGGAGGAGACACCAGCAACTTCGCGGTCTCAGCAGCACGACAGGGACTCAGCGTAGCCCACATCTGCAGACTTGGAGGCGACGAGTTTGGCAGGAGCTTCCTCGATCTCTGGGAACGTGAGGGCATGGATAACAGCAGGGTGATAGTCGAGGAGGATGCATGGACCGCCATCTATATCATCAGCCTCATGGAGGGTGGTGGACACGACTTCACATATTATAGAGCTGGTTCCGCTGCCAGCAGGTACAGTGTCGATGACCTTGACCTGGATTATCTTGGGGAAGCAAAGTATTTCCACACCAGCGGCATCAGCCTAGCCATCAGCGAGACCATGCGGGAAGCAGCCCTCACAGCGATGCAACACACCCACGAGAACGGTGGATTCAACAGCTTCGACATAAACATGAGAACCAAACTCTGGGAAGTTGAGACTGCTAGAAAAACCCTAGCTGAAGCCTTCAGCTACTCTGACGTGGTCTTCGCAAGCATGGAGGACATGAACACCCTCTACGGCATCAAGGAACCCGAGAAAGCAGCCAAGCATCTCAGAAAATCAGGTGTGGAGACTGTTGTGGTTAAGCATGGCGGGAAGGGCTGTTATGTTTCAACGGATAATCGAAGCTTCACGGCGCCGGGTTACAGGGTTGAGGTTGTGGATACTACGGGCTCGGGTGACGCCTTTGACGGGGCGTGGGTGAAGGGCGTTGAGCAAGGATGGGACCTTGAGAAGATAGCTAGCTACTGTAACGCTGTGGGTGCACTCACAGCCACCGGACTTGGAGCGGTTGCACCCATCCCCAGATACATGGAAGCCGTGAGACTAATAGAGGAGCAGGGTGGCGTATGGTAGCCCCTGAGATATTGAAGGCTAGGATAAGCAGGGTCATCGCTGTTACCCGTTTCCCCTTTGTGGGTCAGGATGACTGGGATGAGTCACGAACCACCATCGCCAATGATCCCAGTGATCCGGAGTGGAGCTGGGAGACAGAGGATGGACCTCTTACGCCCAGCGTGGTGGTGCTCAACAAGGATGGATCAGTCAGGGAATGCGGAGAAGTGGAGCTGGACACAGAGTACACCCCTGAGCACTTGGAGAAGTGGCGCCACATGAGCAAACTAACGGGACCCGGTGAAAAATACAAGAAATTCTTCCTCTATGTACCCGAGGGAAGCGAGGAAAAAGCCCTGAAGCTGCTTGAGGAGAACCATATCGAGTACGCTGGGCTCAGGACTTGGAGACTGGATAACTGGAACCTCGTGTTGAGGCCCATAAAGACCCCTGATATGGCAAAGGATCATCGTTGAATGTAGCCAAACCAACATACATTTTCTTTTAACACTCCTCCCCGAAAAAAAAGCATATCGGGAGAGATTCGATGAATCGACGTGGATTAACAGGATTAGAGACATCCATCATATTGGTGGCTTTTGTGATTACGGCATCGGCGTTCGCCTTCGTTGTATTGAACATGGGAATGCTTTCAGCGGATCAGGCGCAGTCTGTTATCAGCAGCAGCGTGGAGGAATCCAGCTCAGCCCTCATGATGGACACCGACATAATCGGGACATTCGCCAACACCACAGGCGCCCAGAGCACCATATGCTTGACCAAGGCAACCTTCTACATCAGGCTCAGCCAGGGTCACGAACCCATCGACATGGATGACAGCAAGGTAGTCATCACGGTCACCAACCCAAGGTGCCACGCCGAGGTCTACGACAGCAACGGAACCATCACAACCATAACATCTGTTGCAGGTGACGGTGACTCGATGCTTGAGATGGGTGAGAAATTCAAGGTAGTGATAGACTTCACCCAGATAGATAAGGCGTCTGTTGACCCAGCCCAGGGAGACATGGAAGATGTCTACGCGCACCCATACGAGGAGATAAGGATCGAGGTCCAGCCCAGCAGCGGAGCCAAGCTCACAGCGGAGCGGGTTATCCCACAGGTCTCCAACATCGTGATGGGCTTCTAACCCATTTTATCATACCTGATCCATTTCTCAGAATCCAAGTCATATATCCAGGCTCTTCTAGGGTTATCCGCTGCCAGCCTCTTCAACTCTAGCAGCTTCTCAGCTGATTCCCTATCAGGAAACTCCAGTGTACCATTGGATCCATTCACCAACTGTACAGCTGCTGGGCAGTTCATATCCACACCCAATAGGGTCCCACCATCACGGTCTGGGTCGAGGCTGAAGGGGTACTGCCTGCATGAGGCTGGTCGAACACCATAGGCGTTGCATTGGTTTTCCTCTAGGTTTGGGCAGACCATGGCGGTCAACTGGTAAGCCAATACCTTGAATTTTGGATCATAGGGTCGTTTACCTACACCGAAATAGGGTTCAACTAGCTCAACTGGGAAACGCTTTGCTTCTTGGGGGAGTAGGCTGAGGCCCCTCATCACCCCCTGATCCTCAAATACTAGGTCTCGGCAGCATTTTCCGCATCTCTGGCAGTTGAAGCTCATCTTGTTCTACTCTAGGAATATCACTGGTTTAGGCGGGTAGGGGTAGCTTCGTTTGCTGTGAGTGTACCCCAGTTCCACTATCTGCTCTGTGAGCCTGATGACAGCCTTACCCGGGTTCACCACCAATACACCATCATACCGCTTATCAAGCTCATCTTGAAGCCTCTCACTGTGATCGTTTAACGCCATACAGCCGAAACAGATGGCATCAGCACCATCCTCCACAGCCTCAACAGCCGTGCTTAGGGTCTTCTCGAATCCCTCAGGCTCACGTAGGGTTAAGACTGGGAGATCAACAGGGTATATCCCGCTGCAGCGAGTGGTGAGCCCAAGGTCTCGCACCTGTTTCTCGGCTAGACGCATGACATGAGGCAACTGGATTATCAAGGCGAACCTATCCACCAGCATCGAGGCCAGGTACATGGATGCCATACCCGGGGACATCACAGGGATACCGACAAGGTTCCGGCAGGCATCCAGTGAAGGATCATGACCACCCCAGATAATCACAGCGTCAGCTCCCTCCTCCTCGCTGAGCTTGGCTCTTTCAAGAATACCCGGTGCAGCAAGCTCCATCTCGGGAAGTGAATCCACTGACGCTGGGCCCTGCTTGGTAGTCACGAGACGTAGATCTGTGCCCTCTGAGGCATAGCTTTGGAGGATCGCTTCCCTTTTCCGTAGGGCTTCCGGCGAGAGCCCGTGGATTAACATTATGACATCGATGCGCATGTCTCTGTATCTGTTTTGGATGGGTATAGGTTTTAGCCTCATGAAACCGGCTAAAATTTAGACAAGCCTAAAATATTCGGGGAATAGATACCTGCGTTAGGCGAGACACCTTGAACCTACTGGCACCAATAATATTGAGCATAATCGCAGGGAGCGCAACAGGACTCGGTGGATTAATAATAATAAGATTCGGGGAAATCAGCAACCGTAAACTCGGGTTCCTAATGGGGTTCGCCGGGGGCGTCATGCTCGTGGTGAGCTTCATCGAGTTATACGCTGAGGCTGTAAACGAGTTGAGCCCATGGCAGGTCACCCTCGCATTCGCTTTGGGAACCATCTGCATGATGACCATCGACTTGACACTGCCCCACATCGAGTTTGGTCTCTGGGAGGAGGGGGTCAAGGATCGTCACCTCTTCAACAGCGGACTCGTGATAGCCATAGGCATGTCTATCCATAACCTCCCTGAGGGAATAGTAGTCAGCGCCGGGTATGGTCACGTACCAGAGCTGGGTATTCTCGTCGCGATAATGATCTGCATGCACAACATACCGGAGGGAATCGCAACGGTCAGCCCATTGATTCAAGCAGGAGTAAACAAGTGGAGAGCCGTTGGCCTAGCCACCCTCAGCGGCTTGATGGAGCCAGTTGGGGCGTTGATCGGTGTATTGATCATCGCAAGCGTAGGCGGAGACATTGTCGGGTGGGGGCTTGGATTCGCTGCAGGTGTGATGACCTACGTCACCATAGATGAGTTGATACCCGTAGCCCACGAGTACTGTACCCTTGAGAATAAACACATGGTCTCAAGCGGCCTCCTCATAGGCATGGTCTTCGCCATGATTCTTGGATTGATACTGCATGTCTAGATGAGTCTTGGGCTCTTGGTTAGCTGTTCGCAGCCATCCTTGGAGACTACGACGTTCTCCTCAAGACGGACACCACCATAACCCGGCACATATATGCCCGGCTCGACGGTGAATATCATCCCCGGCTTCAAGACATCCAAGCTTGACTTGCTCAGTATTGGAGTTGGAAAGCCGCTCAATGGATGCCCCAGGCTGTGAGGATAATCAGGATACCCATGCTCCTTCAGCACTCTACGCGAGATGGCGTCCAGCTCCATACAGCTTGCACCCGGCTTAACATGATCAATCACTGCCTGGACTGCCTTATCCATGGCGTCCAGCATCCTCTGCTTCATGGGGTCCTCCCCCATTATGAAGGTACGTGTCTCATCAGCTGCATAGCCATCGATGGTTGGCCCAAGATCAACTAGCATGAACTCCCCTTCCCGGAGCTTCCTTGAGGTGGGGTAACCGTGGCTGTAAGCTGATCGTGGCCCAGTGGATACTATAGTCTGGAAGCTGAAGGTCTCGGCTCCCTGCCTCTGCATGGCATAATTAGCCTCAGCAGCTATCTCTGTCTCCTTGGCTCCGGGAGCCATGGCTTCCATGGCTGCTGTGCAGCCGATATCGGCTAGTCGGGAGACTTTTCTCTGGTACTGTATTTCCTCTGGGTAGAACCCGTAGAATACCTCCGGGATTGCTGTGCCTCCGATGTCTATGAGTTCTCCATGTATGTGCTCCTTGTAGCTCATGTAGTTGTTGTAGTTCAATAAGTCAAGGTTTACCCCGATCCTTGAGCCCTCCTTTAGGAACTGGTTCGCGTAATCTGTTACCTGTTTCATGGCTGAGGCTCTGCTCTCCACAAGCTTCACTGGGAGCCAGCTCTCCTCCACTGCGCTGTTGTAGTCTACGCTGTAGACGTAGAGGGCTGGGTCACCGTCTATGGGTACTATTAGCGCTACTCCGCTGGTGGTGTCGGCTATTCGTTTGTATCTGGGTCCCATGCCTGCTCCTCCGTAGAGCCAGACCAGGTCCAGTTCGTGTTCTGTCATCTGCTGCTTGAGGTGAGCATATCTTTTCTTGCAGAAATCCACTGGGGTTACCATACATTGTGATTACTCTAGGGCAATAATAATTCACCCATGCATGAAACAAGTTAAACACAACCACCCACACGTTTGTCTAGGGAGTTTTATGCGTTTAATCAGCATAGGGGGCGGTGAGCCCGAGTATGATACACCAAGCAACATAATCGACGCCATGAAGCAGGCAATGGATGACGGATACACCCACTACGGGGACTTTAGGCACATTCCTGCGCTGCGTGAGGCAGTAGCAAACAAATACAAGCGGTATGGTGTAGAGGTTGACCCAGAGCAGGTGATAATCACACCCGGCAGCACCATGGGCATCTACATGGCCTACAAGGCGCTGCTGAAGCCCGGCGAGGAGTTGATAGTGATGGACCCATGTTTCTTCGGGTACTTTATGGCGGTGAAGGAGCAGGGATTCAAGACAGTGCCAGTCAAGCGAAGCAAGGAGGACTGGAGCTTCAACATCGAGGACATCTACGCGGCTACCACGGAGAAGACCAAGGCTGTGTTGATGTGCAGCCCAGACAACCCGACTGGGGCGGTGCTCAGCGACAGGGAGTTGAATGAGCTCGCTGAGTACAGCAAGGAGAAGGATGTCAAGATCATCAGTGACGATATCTATGATGAGATCACTTACGATGGAGCCAAGTTCAAGAGCATCGCATCCCTACCCGGGATGAAGGAACGGACACTGATACTAAATGGTTTGAGCAAGACCTATGCCATGACGGGTTGGAGGGTGGGCTACATTATCCCACCGGATAAGGAGACTTATGACCGGTTGTTCAGCATCCAGATGAGCACGTATCTTGTGCTGAATCAGGCTCTCCAGTACGCTAGCCTTGAAGCATTGACAGGACCACAGGACAGCGTGGCTGAGATGGTTAAGGGGTATAGGAAGAAGCGGGAGTTTGTGGTTGATGCTTGGAATGATATGCCAAAGGTATCGGTATCCAAGCCCAAGGGAGCCTTCTACACCTTCCCTGATCTATCGGCGTATGGTAAGACCTCGGCTGAGCTAGCCAAGTATATCCGTGAGGAGGCAAAGGTAGCCATTACCCCGGGTCACCTCTTCGGTGCTCAAGGTGAGGGGCATATCAGGAATAGTTTCGCTCAGAGCATGGATGATCTCAGCGAGGGTTTATCCCGGATCAAGAAGGCGTTAGCCAAGCTCTAGAACCCTTTTTCTTTCTGTATTTATTTCCAGGAATGGATTATGGTTTTTGCCGCCATATACTGATTGCCTCAAACCATGAAACCAAGGTAGCTAGGAGTGAGACAACCACCCCGTATACGCTGTAGAATGAGACCTCGTCGAATCTTATTAGGATGAATAGGGAAAAGGTGGTAAACATAGAGGCATAGAGCACGTATCGTGGGAAAAGGAAGGAACCTAGCTTGATGTACTGCTTCAATATCCCTACCCTCACCTCCTTAAGCAGCCTATAATCGCCTCTCTCATTGACAGCCAAGCCAAAATCAACGAGTTTATTCAGATGATACGCTGCCAAGGCGGGGCTCGAAAAACCCAGCTCTCTCTGAAGCTCCCTGACCCCGATGACCCCATCCTCTGTGCTTAGCAGAGCCCAGTAGGCTCTCAGGGTGTTTCCCTTCAGCTTGCTGACTATCTCCTCTTCGGTTGGGCTCATTGGTCTATGATCTCCGCTGTTAGCTTGCTGGTGGATAGCTCAATCTGTAGGTTTGGGAGCATATAGTTTGAGCCTGTTCCCTGACTGAGGAGGAGCCTAATCTCCGTTCCAGTGTTATTGTGGGACTCCATGAGATCAACCATGATTGGAATGGATGGGACCCCGAGCTGTACTTCCTGTCCATCCCCCAGTGTTACCGTGCTATTTGTGGCGATGTTGAGGCGGACCTTTGAGTACCCATTGATGTCCGGATCTATTGGGATTATCTTCTCCACCTCTTGTCTTATGTCCCACTGCTCCCCGGTTTGGGTTATTGTAGCCCATTCACCATCTGGCATCTGGGCTTCAATTGACTGTATGTATAGTACCAGATGGGTGATCTGTGAGCTATCTTCTGATATCTTGATGATCTGGATACCATAACCGGGTATAGCGTTCAAATTTACACCGGTGGTGATGTGGGTCTCTGTGCGGGTCGGGATAAAGGCTATGACTGTTAATGCTAGGATTATCCCGACTGCTCCATAGAGGATTACTTTGTTTCTGTTGTATGCCATATTTCATTTCTCCTTAGGCGTACATACGAGTTATAGGGGTATGATTTAATCAAATGTTTTTGAACAGTCTGTTCAAAATGTTGAACACAAGATAAATCAGTGCTCAAAGAGGTATGGTTACCTCTTACACTCGTCAACGAACGCTTTGAAGAGCTTGTTCATCACAGGGTTATCCTGATGCTCCGGATGCCACTGGACACAGACCTTCCAGACAGGGGAATCATACTCGATTACCTCGATTACGCCATCGGATGCCTTTCCAGTTACCTTGAAACCCGGGGCTGGGTCTTTACAGGCTTGGTGGTGGAAACTATTGCACAATACTTTGTCATCTCCAAAGACAGCGTGTATCCTAGAACCCTTATCGAGGAAGGCGTGGTGTGTGCCATGCCATGCCTTGGCTTCCTGACGGTGCTTGATGGGTTTCTCTACCTGCGAACCGATATCCTGTATAAGTGTGCCTCCCGCTGCTGCGTTTATGGTCTGGAGACCTTTGCAGATGCCGAGCACCGGCTTTGGTCCTGCTAATGCGATCTTGGCTAGCTCAAACTCGAACGCATCCCTCATGGGCTCAATCCAGCCCTGCCCGGGTAGGGGCTGCTCACCGTATAGTATTGGGTCTACGTCTGGTCCCCCCGTGAAGAGAACACCATCGACTAGGTCGTAGATTTGCTGATGTTCTGCG
>CAZVMT010000073.1:0-12728 GCA_964628765.1 uncultured Candidatus Bathyarchaeia archaeon
AAGGGGAACTGGACATACGATTTTGATAATATGGCACTCAAGACAGTCGTTAAACAATCTCTATCAAAATACGGTGTCCTTTCAATCGAAATGCAAACTGCTATTGCAACCGATCAGGCGGTACTCAATGAACATGGCGACGTAATTGAGTACCCGGACAACCCACAAAATGATATCTCACATACGGTAGAAGTTACCGAAACTAAGGTTGAACAAACATTAAAACAACAGTATAATACTCTTAAACTTCAGTTGAAAAACGCTACAAAAGAAACTGCGTTGAATGAAATAATTAAGGGCTGTGTTGAACTTACCGGACACGACGAGAAATCTTTTGATGATAAAGATCTGAAGTTGTGCATAGAGCAAATGACAATTGAACTCGGAGAACCATGATGAGTGATGATGATTGGAAAACTTTTAAAATTAGATTCGGAAAGCACGTAGGCGAAACGATGTATACGATACTCATTAACGACTACCAATACATAGAGTGGCTGGACAATAGAATGCTGGATGAGTACACCCGTAAGGCGGTAGACAGCGCAATTGAATATCATTACAAAAACTTAATGCAGTGAAGGAGGTTACAAATGGACCCATTTATGAAAGGCTTGAAAGCATACTGCACGGAGCTTTCAACGCTGGAAAAAAGCATTTGCGTGGATGGTACAAAACTTAAAATCGGTAAGTTTAAAATTGTTCAAACGCCGTCCAGTGATGCTGCGAACAGATTAAAAAAGGTTTTAAAAGAGGTTATATCAAAAGAGAGTGACTCAATGGCGGGCATTTATGATAAAATCGAAAAGATCCTTAAAGAAATTCAAATAGATCTATTTAATAATGGGAAGGCAAAAGGGGAATAACTTGGGACTTGGATATGCCAATATTTAAAACGAAAGAAATGTACCTTGTCTTTCTGAGAGAAAAATACATCCCAAAGCTAAGAGCCATGGGGTTTATTTTCACTGCAGATCAATTTGAGGAGGCTATTTACTGGTTACACGGGGAACAGGAAACAGATGAAAGTGAAACCTAAGTCATGGATAAGTAAATCAGGACACGATTACTGTTCCCCCTCTACATTACCATTGCGGGCTGCGTGTGCCGGTAGCGCCCGTCTATTAAGAGAAGTCGAAAGAAGCGGGATTTTAATCGACAACACGTCTGACGCTGCAGAGCGGGGGAGATTGCTTCATGCCTTGACTGTTGGGTGCCTTGAAAACAATCTCGATACAGAGGCGTTTAACGCGCTCTCTGATGAGGACAAACAACAGGTAATGTGGAGTGTGGATAGAACGAAAGAAATAATCGACCGGTTTAAAGAAGAAAAATATATCGCAGTCTATGAGGAACAGATAGACCTCACCGGAGTAGGCATTTCTGGCGGGATACACGGAAGCAGAATCGACGCCCTTATTCTTGTACCTGGATATGGAGCGGTGGTAATAGATTGGAAGTTTGGACGGGTGTGGGTTACAAATCCGAAATATAACCTGCAGACCAAAGCATATGCCTGGGGAGTAAATCAGAACTATGGTGGCAACGTAGAGACGATTATCCTGCAGCCACAAAGCCCTGAGGGCAAGGATTATATGTCCTGTGTTATTGCTGAAGATCAATTCGACGAAATTGGAAAGCAGATTAAAGGCATTGTTGAACGGGCTAAAAGTGATGACGCCCCCCTGGTACGTGGGTCACATTGCAATGAACTGTTCTGCCCCTTACGCGGATCTATTTGCCCGTTATGGAATAAATCATTACTCGAAATACCAGATAAAAACAGCGTCGCCACCTATTTTGAAACGCTTTGCCCCGCAGATCGGAAAAAACTTTATGAGCATATTCAAACCATAGTTCATGTAGCAACCCATTGTGAGACAACGATAAAAAAGCTCTGTGTCGAGCATGAACTTGAAATTGATGGCTATACTGTTACTGACGGCAAGCCTCATTATGTTTGTGATGATCCTAAAAAAATTATAAATAGATTACTTCCTATCGCCAAAGAAAAAGGACTTGAAGAATCTGATCTATTTATACCGGCAATCCCTCCGCAAATCAAATCTAAATCAGATTACATGAAATTGTTAGGGAATAAAAAACAAATTCGTGATATACTTGATGAGATATATGTGAAGGTGATAGGGGACAAGACTCTCAAGCGTATCAAGGAGTGATCTGTATGGAGATTGATTTCAATAATGTAAGACGAAAAGCCGGTGAAACCTATAATGAGCTGGTTCGTTTTCTTTCATCAAAAAACAATGAAGGCACTATTTGTTTTGATGATGAGGAACTTGACGAAATCATGCAGGATTTACGGCACTCTATTGGTGCTATTATGTGTACTTACGAAAAGGGTGACGATGGTTTTAAGTGCCTGTATGACCCGTTGCTTCTTGTTTACGGGACGTTTGTTGAAAGTTTTTGTGATGAAGCAGACTATCTGGCTCAATAAAATCATGTTCCCGAAACGAAAATGGATTAAAGCCGGCAAGTCTCCTACATCTGATCTACGAAGACAAATACAGAAACTCGACAAGTTATTTTCCAAGTTCATTAGGCTAAGAGACGCAAACCGGCAAGGGATTTGTAAATGCATTACCTGTAATCGCCTGTTCCGCTGGAACGAAGGGGACGCGGGGCATTACGTACAACGAGACCGGCTGGCAACGCGCTTTGATGAACGGAACGTTAATGCACAATGTACGTATTGTAACCGGTTCCGAAGCGGAGAACAATACAAGCATGGAATTGCAATAAATAAAAAGTATGGTCAAGGCACTGCCGAAAAACTTATCTTACTATCTATGATGAAAGGGTGCAAACTCGATTTAATCTGGATTGATATGAAGATAAAAGAGTACAAAATAAAAGTTAAAAAATTAAAAGGCGAGATTTGAAGCGAGACAATCTATGCCGGAACTGCGAAGAAACACACCGGGCACGATTTCCAGCGAAATCTCCTTACCCCGGAGAATACGTTAAATTCGTATGCGGGAAAGCCAAACATGAAATGACCTGTGATTATTGCGGAAAGTCGATTAAAAAAGAAACAGACTGTTGTGCTTTTTCTATTTATACTGACGACCGACCATATTTTAAATGGGAAACGGGCTATGTAGAATAACAAGTAATTGGAACACTGTCAAAAAAGGAGCTGATGTGGACCAACCGACCCTAAGACAACTACTTAAAATTCGTTCTGAGTTAAAGAAATTTCTGCCCTCTAAAGCATTTAAAGGCCTGTGGATTTATCAGGGTAAAAACAATGTTTTCGAAGTAGGCATACCAAAAAGCATAAAATTCCCCACTGGATTTACTTGGCGTGGGTTTGCAGAAAACTCAAAGACAGCAAAATACGAAGCGTATACATCATTATTAAAATCATTAAGAAAAGGTACGACAAATGAATAAGATCGCATTGAAAGAATGGAAGAAAAAAGGGAAAGAACTTTTCGGTGATGATTGTAGAGAATGGAAGTTTGTATGTCCGGCTTGTAAAGGAACTCAATCTTATAAAGACTTTGAAGACCTTGTAGATCACCCGGAAGATTACATGTGCTTTTCGTGTCTTGGTAGATTTAAAGAAGGAATAGGCTGCGATTGGACTTTGGGGGGGTTTCTTCAAATACACAAGACAGAAGTAATTGACGAGGAAGGTAAGGCTCACCCTGTTTTTGAGTTTGCAGAAACAGAGTCTTCTAATACATGAGAAAAGAGCATTTCTTCCCAACAGTTCTTATCGTACTTGATGTTTTAGCAGCTATTTTCTACATCCCGAAATGGCCGGACGTTTTATACTGGCTGTTCGCAGCCGGACTATCAACCGTAGTAGTTTTTTTTAAATAAAGGAACAGATGTGTCCAGACTATGTCCAAGAACAAGAAATCTATTAGCATTGTTTCAAGAAAATCCGGAGGGGTTTACTGTTGATGTATTAGTCAAAAAAGTAAAAGCGAACAAAAGAAAAGACGTTATAAACTCGATTAATACGCTTAGACTCCATAAACATAATATTCAAAAAATAGAAGACCGCTATGTATATGATAAAACGACCCCGTTTGTTTCAAATAGTAGTACTTCAGATAATTCTTTAATAAAAGAATTAGAGCAACATCCGGAAGGGTGTTCAACTCCCGAACTGACAAAGGCATTAAATCTTAAACCGAGTCAGGTTTGGAACAAAGTCTATTACTTAAAATTATCGGGGTACAATATAGAATGTGTGAATCATGTATACAAGCTGTTACCCGATTCCAACGAACCACGTCCCGCTACAAATAAAATTGACAACCCAAGACCCCCAAAAAAATCTTTCACAAAAAACGACGATCCTCTTATTCCAAGTCAGTACTATGATACGTTTCAAAACCTTTCAGAAAGTGACAAAACGGATTTCATTGATATGATGAGGAAAAGTTTATACTACAGGAAAAGTGCGTTAGCACTTTTAGAATCTAATGAAGAAGTCTTATCATTTTTATCATCTATGAAAGGACCATTATAGTGCAAAAGAGAACTGAAGAAATGTTGAATAAAATAAAAACGCTTCTTTTAAAGAATAACTATATCGACGCTGCAAGCCTGGCAAAAGAATGTAATCTAAGTGTACACTCCATTTACCGGGCTATTCGTATACTTAGAGTTAATGGCACAGGAATTATACCAACAAAAAACGGATATATCTTGTCTGAATTTGCGAAGAAATCAGATGACGTAGGATTTATACGGCGCTGTTTTGGGCGGAGAACATCTGATGTTATTGCTCTATCTGCGATAAATAAAGACATACAAAAACGTTGGGCCTCTATTGAAGACCAAAAAAACATGAGTGCCGTTTTTAAATACCTTTCAATAAAACAAACAGGTACTGAAAAAGCAAAAAAAAGCATGAAATACATGTTGAGTTACGTTAACGGAAAGGGAAATTAAACCTACTATTTTACAGGGAATATGATATACTGATAGTATGATGTTTTCAGATTAAAGGAGTACCAGAGAAAAGGAGGGAAACATCATGGCTGAACACTATCATTATTATATTTGTAAAGTAGGGGATCAAATATTTAACAAAGAAGGCACGGAGATAATAATCATAAATGCAAAACTTCTTAAAGTATTGCTGGACAAATATTGCATAGCTTGTCAAAACATTCATGACAGCTATGATCATGATCCCTGCAAATCATGTAAAGAGGGCAAAAACATGTTTTCTCTGAATAAAGATTTTAAAGAGAAATGGTGGGGGGGTTCAAAATGATTAAGGTTAAGGGGTTTAATGAAAAATTAGAACATTGGTTTATCGGTTTCGGTCTAACGGAAACGAATATTGCATTATTAAAACAGGGAATTCCCCTGTTTATTGAAGGGAAAGAATTAGAAACGGACCATGATTTTTTTATCTTTGTTGGCGGAACTGACAAAGAAATGTATAATATGCTGCGTGAATATATTGACTCTGACGTAAAAATATTCAAAGGACGGGAGCAATGAATTGTACAAGCAATGAAAACATACAGCTACATTACAATTACATGACAAAAGGTGCGGTTGTTGGTTTGAACAGAAAAGAAGGATTTAACGACTATATAGATTTGTATCATGATAACGATTCATTATTTGCCGAAGAAAAATATACCTTTTATGTAAGTTCAATTTAAAAAATGGGGAGCTGATAGTATGGTTGTATACAAAGACTATTTGGGAGATGGAGTTTATGCGCTGTTCGATGGCTTCAGCATAGTGTTACGGGCCAATGATTTTAATAATCCAACAGACCAGATCTATCTTGAACCGAGTGTCGTTAGCGCGTTCAATCGATTTAATGATACCTGCCAATCCCTTTTAAAAATGTCGCAACCTGATAAGGACGATAAAAAATGTTAAAACTCCCTAAGGAAAACCTTGTTGAGCCGGGGGTTGATGGTGGTTATTATGAAATTAAAATATGCGGTCAAAAATTGCGTGTAATTGCAAGCAATGGGTTTGGGTGGGATCATGTTTCTGTAAGCCATAAAAAACGCTGCCCTACCTGGCATGAAATGAATCGGATAAAAGAGATTTTCTTTGATGAAGATGACGTTGTGATACAGTTTCATCCCCCCAAAAAAGACTATGTTAATGTTCATCCGTTTTGTTTGCATCTGTGGCGGAGCCATACCGATCCAATACAGCTTCCACCCAAGATTTTAGTATAGAATAACGGATAATTATGAAAGGGAAAGATATGGTACTTACCGTCGCATTTTTAATCTCACTATTATTATCAATAATCGCTATTATTCGTGGTTATTTAATTTATGAAATGGTTACAAAGGAAATGAATAGATGGTGATAAATCTGTTGCTCATATTCGGAATAATTGCATTTTCCTTACTGACTTTACGATGCATTATTCAAATAGTCATTGCCTTAAGGATCTTAAAAAGAATAAGATCCGATGAAAAAAGGTAGATGTTCTGTTACATTATTATATACTTAGTCAGGAGCTGAATGGTGTGTTCATTTCTTTAACACTATTGTTCGGTTTATGGATAAACATAAATTAATCATAATGACTCATCATGCTAAACGGCGTGAAGAGAAAAAACGTTGTGAAGAGTCATATGAACAATTCGTAAAAAGCGCGTGGAGTGTGCTGGAACCAGATACAAAGGTAATTTGGAATTGGCACATGACATACTTATGCACTGTCATTCAACGTGCAATGGAAAGAATTGCCCGCAAAGAGAAGCGGGTCAAACATCTCCTTGTAAACATTCCCCCTTCAAGCGCGAAATCCATGTTGTTTACCCGAATGCCTAATGCATGGGCGTGGATAAAATGTCCGTGGATGAGATTTTTATCATCATCCTATGCCGGCGACCTGTCTCTTGAACACTCCTCCGACACAAGATCAATTATTCGTAGTGATTGGTATCAATCGTATTGGGGAGACAAATACCTCCTTTCAGAAGATCAGGATTCTAAATCGTTTTTTAAAACAGATAGGGGAGGACGGCGACAAACAACTTCTACCGGTTCAAAGGTAACTGGCCGTCATGCGCACATTATAACCATTGATGACCCTATAAGCGCTGAAGAAGCAGCAAGTCCAGCTGCAATTGATCGGCATATAAGATATTATAAAAGAACGCTTTCTTCCCGGTTTATTGATCCCTCAATAGGTATGTTTTGGGTGATTATGCAGCGACTTGATGTTAAGGATCTTACCGGTTACATTCTTAAAAACGAAAAAAACCGGTATTATCACATCTGCCTGCCTGCAGAAGAAATGGACTGGATATCTCCGCCACACTTACGTAAACACTATGTAAACGGCCTGTTTTTTCAGGAAAAATTTAACCGTCAATTTCTTGATGATTTAAAATCTGCGGATATCTATGCGTATACCGGCCAGTATCTTCAACGGCCAACCCCCGAAGAGGGGGGAATGTTCAAGCGGTATAATTGGAAGTTCTGGATACCACCGGGGCATTCAGCTGAACAATACGATCCTGTTGTTGTAAGAGTCGGTACTGAATACCGGGAATGTGAGGTTGTTGAACTACCGAGAACCTATTCAGAAGAGATTTGTTCATGGGATTTTTCATTTAAAGACAAGAAATCCAATGATCCGGTTGCCGGATTTTCAGCCGGGCAACGGGGTGCCGATGTTTTTATAAATGACAGAAGATACGGGAATATGGATTATGCGCTCTCATGCGAAAAAATGGTTGATTTAAAAAGAAAACACCCTGGAGCAATAGGCATATTAATTGAAGACAAGGCACTTGGAACAGCGATTATTCAAGACTATAAAACGCAGATACCAGGGATTATGCCAATTCAGGCACACAAAGGGGATTCGCCTCACTCCCGCGCACAAATCGCAAGCAGATACCACGCAGCTAAAAACCTTGTCTTACCACACCCGCAAATTCATAGTTGGGCAATGGACGTAGTTGATGAATTCGCAATGTATAAAAACAAAGATGACAAAAACGACCAGATAACTGCCATATGTCAAGCGGTTTATTTCTTTAAGAACTTTCATCCTGTGTTCCCTACATTTGTACAATCGTCAAAAAGTTTAAAATTAGATTGGCGAAATATGGATAATGCTGTATCATTGTATATAAGTCAGTGGATAGAGCAAGACACGTCGATTCTGATTGCAATGTACAATTCCCGTACTGGAACATTTACTATCCTTAACGACCTTGTTCTAACGAACATGAATCCCGAAATCATAAAACCGATCCTTGACAAAATGATTCAATATCTCACTGGCGGGATACTGAATTCTACAAAAAGATTTGAGTGGTACGGTTCTCCAAATATGTTCGGAAGTGCATCAAACACAGGGGCATATTTAAGACAGAATTACCAAAGGGAAGGTATCTATAATACATACGCCAGGTTAGGTGTAAATGTACAGGAAAATAGGGCATGGGAAGAAAAAGGAGCGATCACGCGAATGAACAGTCTTATCATAGAAAGAAAACTGGTAATCAGTGAGAGGGCACAGGAAGCAAATCGCCAGTTTGCGTCATGGTGTTATGAAGGAGAAAGACCCGCCCCTGGTTATGGGCTTGCCATGGCTGCCTGTAATATCGTCTCGATGCTTTTTGAAAGCGGCACCATGGACGAAAAAGGGGAACTGTTGCCGGCTTATTCTCAAAGGCGTGAGAACGCTATAACGCAAATAAATCATCAAACAGTTGAAGGTACAACCGGGGTTACAAATGATTACATCCCAATTGTAGCCGACAATAATAGTTGGATGGCATTTTAAAAATGAACTATAAAAAGTTTAAATTGCGAACCTGCTATACAATGCACAAATGCTGTATATGCAAAAAAAACATACGAAGCGGCGAACAATATTATGACGGCGGATATAACCAACGGGTACATAAACACTGTGCGGATAAAAAAGTGAGGTGAACATTGAGTAGCATAACGCGGCAAATCAGAAGGAAACAGCAAAAAGCATGGTCATACGAAGTCTACCAAAAGACCAAATTGGCTCGCCAGAAAAACAGTCGTATTGAAAGTGCAAGAAAAGATTTTGTAGAAACTTACCGGAAACTAGTCCCTAGTTATATTCCAAACTGGCAAACAAAGATCGCTTTGTTGTTTCCTCCCTTGTGGTGGAATAACGCTATGTGCTTTTTGCTTAGAATTATTTCCCCTGCAGAAAATAGAGAAAAGTTATTGCAACTTAACAACAGGTGGAAAAGATCCTTCTTTCGGATGTTTCGTTTTTGGATAGCCAACACCTTATATACCATTACAATAGTAAGTATGATTAAGTTCCGTTCTATTATAAACGAATTCGGGATAAGGCTTAAGATCGATACGATACATAAAGGGGACAAAGAATTTATTCGGTTTAGAATATTCAGGTTTCTAAAATGTTTTCACGAAGAGGACCGGGAACTGTGATTAATAATGCGGTCATATGCAAAAACCGGAAGGAATGTCACATAGACTGCGTTCACTTAAGACCACATCTTCCAAAAGACTGTATTGATCCTCACTGTAATTGCGATAGCAAGAAGACCTATTGTAGTATTGTCGATAAAAAGGTCGTCTGTATAATGTTTAACATTTCGGAGAATTCAAATAGCAATGACACGGAGTAGACGGCAAGAGCAATTGTCCCAAGAGATACGAGATCTATTTAAATATATTTTCAAAAGCGAAGCAATAACCGTTATGGGGGTTCCCACATTGGCGATTGAAGTAAAACTTGATAATCCATTGCACTATGTTTTATATGGTGACGGTGGCTTTCATCGTCACGGGATATCTGATTCTTTAAGATATATTAATCATTATGAAAACGACGAGTGGGCTGTTGTTTTTCATGATGACTGTGATGGCGATTATGAAAAAGGGGAAAATTATTTCAAACAATTATTGGAACAACAAACCGTTTTCAGGAACATTCTAATTTGAACCATTGCGTTTTAATTCCGTCATGCAAGCCATGTCATTTAATTAATGAGATTGTAGGCGGCATTCTTAAATATGATAGAGATTTAGTCATAAACTACACGGTCAGTAAACAAAGTGCTGCAGTAAATAGAAATGCTTGTTTGTTGTTTGCAAAAACAGAGTACATAGTAATGATCGATGATGACATAACCGGGTTTTTCCCTGGATGGTCGCAACTTCTTGTAGAACCGCTTAAAAACCCTGATATCCTTTATGTATCCGCACGGTTGTTAAACGAATACGGGAAGCCTCAAATGGTAATGGGGTATTCAAAGGATTTAAACCACAAACATGTCCCGGTCACTATTGCGCCGTCAGCGGCTATAGCATTCAGAAACGATGGAACCCGTTTCTGTGAAGAGTACAAGGGAAGCGGATTTGAAGATACTGACTTCCATTTTCAATTAAAAGAAAAGTACGGGTACGACAAAAAAGTAATTATAAATAACCAGGTTAAACTTACTCATTTACATGAAATGAAAAATCAAAATGGAGTAGGTGAGGGGTTTAACCCTTTTGAAGAAAATAAAAAGATCTTTGACAGAAGATGGCCGGGGAAAAGAACAGGATTGGGTTTATGAATGCTATCGCTCTATCATTTGAATGTAAATATGATGATGATTGTGAATATTTTGAAGAGCCAAAATCATGGATTTGTTTCGGGTGGTGCAGAAAAAAATGCATTTATGAAACATACGGCGAATGTAAAAATAATCACGCACGTAAAGAGGTACTAAAAAATGAATGCGTGGAGTTAGGATTATGAAAATATTTGGAATAGGATTGGCACGGACCGGTACGACATCCCTTGCAAAAGCCCTTGAATTATTAGGATATAAAAGTGTGCATGTTGAATGTAATGTTATGGAGATTTCAGACGACACGTTTTCAATAAATAAAGATGTTATAGAAGACAACGATGCTATTGTTGGAACCCCTCTTTGTCCCTGCTATGAAACACTTGCAAAAAATTATCCGGATTCTCTTTTTATTCTCACGATCAGAGAAAGTGAGAGCTGGCTTAAATCCTGTTCTCTTTCTTTTACGGAAAAGTTGCCTATGGATGAAAACCACCGGGCATTACATTGCTGGCTATATGATTCAATTCTATTTGATAAGGAAAAGTTCTTAAAAGGATATATGAATTATGTTAATAAGGTATTGACATTGTTTAACAGAATTAACAACAAGATATTCTTATATAATATATGTTCCGGATATCAGTGGTTACCGTTGTGTGATTTTGTAGGAAAAGACATCCCGGCTTGTCCTTTCCCTCATGAAAGCAAGCGGGGGGCGTTGCTTAAATGAACGCATGGACTTATTGGCAAGGCCCCATGCCAGAATACATTAAGATATGTATTGAAACTATGAAAAGGAACTGTGAAAATTTCACACTTCTTTCCCCCGAAAACATCTCAGATTACATATATGATTGTCCACTTGATATCGACAAATGTAAAAAACTCAATAACCCTGCACACTTAGCCGATATATACCGGGTTGCCATTATTTTCAAATATGGTGGAGTATGGCTTGACTGTGATACTATAATGATAAATCCCCTATGTAGGTTTAGGGACGCTGTTTCATCATATAAAAGCGGTTTTTTTTATTCCCGCTGGAATGACGGGCGGGTTTTAAACGGATATTTTTATGCAACGAAAGAACATCCTCTTGTTGAAAAATGGCTTTTTAAAATAAACCAATTAATTAAAAGAAATATTTCAAAGACTCTATGGACGACATTCGGGGAAAAAATTCTATCTCCTCTTGTAAATAGCCATGAATTTAAAACCATTGAAATAAGCAGAACGATATTCCTTCCAATAAATATTGATAAAATACCATGGATTTTTTTTGAACCTTTTCACTGGAGTTCTTTTGTTGCAGATGATACAATTTCAATAGGGCTTAATAATTCCTGGTTTCGAGATTACGTCCCGAACTTTGTAAACAGCCATGAACCATGGGTCGGGGACAAACTTATTCACCAATTATTAAATGAAATGAGGTAGAATGATTACTGATATCGATTTCCTTATTCAGCGATTTAGCGCCGCGAGTGTTTCTCTTGGAGATATTGAAGTGCTTGCGCACTTCGCAAAAGATCTTGATTTGGTGGTTGAACTTGGAACGAATATCGGTACGACATCAATTCTATTGAGTGCCGTTGCTAAAAGAGTGGTAACTACGGACGTGTTTGAAAAGGTGGAAATGATTGAAGATGAAGTGCAGCGTGGAATATATGCAAAAACATTCGGAAACAACAAACACTATTATAAACAGATTAAGCAGAAACTTAAACCATTTAATGTTGAGGCTTTTCAGTGCTTAAGCTATCAGCTTGCAGAGGCGTTCTTACCCGATTCAATTGATATGGTGTTTATTGATGCAGATCATTCGTATAAAGGGGTTGAAAAGGACTACAGCGCATGGTTTGGCCGTGTAAAGATCGGCGGATTTTTTGCGTTTCATGATTGTGTTAAACCTTTTGATGTTTATGAGTTTAAAAAGGACATCCTTGATAATGATAAAAGGATATCTATTGTAAGCGACGAGCTTAAAATAGATAGCCCTTCATTAACATCCGTGGTTGTTTATGAAAAGAAAGTATGTTAAACTTAAAGAGCTTCTTGAATACATACTTTTTAATAACGGTGTATTCTGTCGAATAGATATCCCCATACGGGTAATGGCAGTTAAAGAGTATGTACAATTTCACAGAATAAATAACT
>CAZVMT010000074.1:0-12563 GCA_964628765.1 uncultured Candidatus Bathyarchaeia archaeon
TCTAACTCAGCGCAACCCCTGGTACTTTGTAGCATCGCCTTAAGGTCTCCGGTGTCTCTATAGGGCATCAGAGATGGGATGTTAACTCCTATAGCTCCTTCGATCATGGGTATACTATAGTCCTGCACCCAGTGTCTAATCATTGGGACTGTTTGCATACCAGGGCTAAAGTCTATTATTAGAGTGAAATCACTCGCATCATGTAGATCGTCAAAGATGGTTCCTTCTAAAGAGTTTCCTTTATAGTCGTTGGTTACCACGTTATGAAGGTCTCTAGCTAGAGAGCTTGTTGAAGCCTCATTAACGAGCACGTATCCGAGGACTACATAGTCCTCTCCATAGGTGTAGTCGTTTGCTTCCATATCATCGGTTAGTATGCCTCGTATGCCTCTCTCAGGGTCTCCCATTACTAGTTCAAAGACAGCGTTGTCTTCTACTGTTCCATAGGCGACCACCATCTTGGCACCAGATCTTATAACTTCCCTATATGTTGCGATTATTCCTGGTTTGAGTTCATTGTAGGCGCTGAATCCTGTCTCCCAAGCTGCCCAGATGACATCACTCTCATCAAGATCTTGAAGATATGAGAAGAATAATTCCGTATCCTGTGTGACAGCCAATGGCATACCGATTGGATTTAGTACAGGACCAAGGACAAAGAGGAAGATGAGAAGATAAATTAATCTTCTATCTAATGTCGCCATAGCCTTATATATATTAAAGCCATTTTCTCCCATTTTTTAACCTCCCTCAAATCCGATTGCCTCGGACTCTTTTCCTGTGATTAATCTAACGCCAAGTACAATAGCTCCTACCGTTACACTCATGGTGAATATCCTAGATGCAGCCATAGCAAATGTGGTTGTTAGATACTCACGCCAGACTCCAGTTGCTGGTAAGAAGACTCCCGTTAATGGAGCTTGCCCAAGTAGGACAATTACACCGCTAAGGAGAAGTAGAGTTGCTTGTAGACTTCTTGCCCTAAATGCTCTTGCAGCTGCAGATGCCATGTTGAAGGCTAGAATGCTGTATATGACTGAACCCGTTGGATTCAGTATTGCGTACTGAAACCAAAGGAATGGACTTGATGTTTGCCCAAAGAGGAAACCAATACCAGCCATCAAGTAGATAGTGACTATTAGATACGCTTGGTAAGGCCATCCTTTGCCCTTCTGATTAACCAGTATAAGACTGCGTTTTGTCTGAGAGTAAATCGCCAGTAATATGGACATTGCGTTAAGAACACTTACCATCAGGATCAATTGTTGTGAAAAGTTGTCTAAAGACGGAATCTCAAGATAGTATGGGCCTACAACTAATGCGAAGCATATTCCGATTAGTAGAAGGCTTGTCTCTTTTCGTCTAAGTATCATTGCCATCTTCTTTCACCTACGTTAACAATATTTCCTGAATCAGGGTAATTCCAAGCGCTGACAACACCCATCCAAGTAAGATGAGTCCGATAGCGATGAACTTGTAAATATCCTGGGTTCTTATACTCGCAAGTTGAGCAGATTCCTGAGACAAGAACGCACCCGCTGCGATAGCCTCTTCACCAATCATGACGTAGTCTGAAGCACATGCTAGTGCTGCTACATTACCAATGTATGTTGGTGAAGTGATTGTAATCGCACCCACTTGGTTACTAACCTCTGCTATCATCATAGCGTCAGCTGCTGATGAACCGGCTAATATCATGCTTCCTGGTCGTTCAGATAGGAGGATACCTGCATACCCTGACCCCATGGCGAACTGAGATCCGCTTAGGAATGGAAGATCGTTTTCATTGAATTCATCTACCTTTCCCGCGGCCTCATACGAGTTCTTTACTATCTCAACAGCAACGGGTCTAACTATAAAGGACCCAGTTGAGCCCCCAGTTGGTACAATTAGACGTGTGCTGTTTTTAACACAGAGAGTAGACACATGGGCTAGAATTGCAAGTCCAGCTACAGTCCAATAGTCGAAGCTGTTAAAGGCCCACCCATAAGAGGCTACCACTGGTTTACCCATCTCTGTGGATCTACCAACAGCGTCCTCTATGGCGTCGAGACCAGCTACCCTTCGAATATATGGTTTTCTGCCACCACTCATGAAGTATATAGTGATTGCGAAGACTCCTAATAGGAGTATTAATCCTACCAGTTTGCCTTCCTGGATCGGCCATAATGTTATTAAAGCCATAGTTTCACCTTATTACTCCAATACGTATTTACAGTCTATATTTATATAATTTTAGAGGTATATTATAAAAAATGTAAGAAAGTAGTGAAGAAAACTATAATTTTTTTAAAATAATATAAGGTAATTTTAGATGAAGGTAAGCTTAAATTGAAGTAATGAAAATCTTTCTGGGTGGTTACAGTGTCAAATAGTGGATTCCAATTTGAAGTTAAAGAAAATGATAACAATAAATTGAAGACAACAAAAGATAGCATGCAATATATATTAGCAACAGATGTTGGGAGCACCACAACAAAGGCTAGGCTCTTCGGTAAAAAAGACGGTATATGGAGATACATTGTGAGCGGGGAAACACCCACAACTGTTGAGGCTCCTTTTGAAGACGTAACAAGAGGAGTAATGAACGCTATAAAAGAAATCGAGGACCTAACTGGGCATAAGATCTTATCAAGTGAGGGAGAGGGACTGATCACACCATTTGATGGAGAAAAAGGCGTTGACCTTTACTGTACAACCAGCAGTGCGGGTGGTGGGCTTCAGATGATGGTGACTGGTGTCGTGAAAAACATGACAGCCCAGAGTGCGAATAGAGCAGCTCTGGGCGCAGGTGCAATAGTCATGGAGGTCATGGCTACAAATGATGACCGCGCCCCATATAGTAAAATTCAGTTAATCCGAAACCTGCGGCCAGATATGATCCTGATGGCTGGTGGAACTGATGGTGGTACAGTTGATCATGTTGTTGAGATGGCTGAGTTAATTAAGACAGCTGATCCAAAAGCTAGATTAGGGGTTTCATATGAGCTCCCCATTATATACGCTGGCAATAAGGACGTTAGAGAACATATTCAAAAGCTATTTGAAGACGACTTTGCCCTCCTGACTGTAGATAACATAAGACCCATTCTAGAAATTGAGAATACAGACCCTGCACGAAGAGCTGTTCATCAGTTATTCATGGAACACGTAATGAGCCACGCCCCAGGGTATCCCCGTCTTATGAAGTGGACTGAGGTTGATATTATGCCTACACCAGCTGGAGAGGGAATGGCCATGCAATTAATTGCCAACACCTATAATAAAAACGTCCTTGGTGTAGGTCTTGGCGGAGCAACCACAAATGTATACTCGATATTTGAGGGCAGGTTTGTAAGAAGCGTCAGCGCGAACCTCGGGATGAGTTACAGCATTTGTAACGTTATGAAAGAGTCGGGATTAGATAATATAATTCGGTGGATCCCGTTCAAGATAAGCGACGACGAGGTTAGAAATACTCTAAGAAATAAAATGATAAGGCCAACAACTATTCCTCAGACGCTTCGTGAATTGATGATAGAGCACGCTGTATCTAGAGAGGCTCTGCGTCTTGGACTGGAGCATCATAGATCAATAGCTACCAGGCTCAGGGGAGCAAGGGGAGCACTAGCAATGGAACGTGGGATCACAACACAGGGTATGCAGGAAACCTATATCGATATGATGAATATTGATATCGTTGCAGGTATAGGTGGCTTACTGAGTCATGCTCCAAAACGTGAACAGAGCATGCTAATCATGAATGATGCCTTCCAAGCTGAAGGTTTGACTATGTTCTTCCAGGACAGTGTCTTCATGATGCCTCACCTAGGTGTTGTCTCAACAGTTAACTCTGAGGCAGCTTGGAGCGTATTCGATAAAGACTGTCTTGTAAGACTCGGAACCTCAGTTGTTCCTAGGGGAATAGGTTCCAATGGTGACCATGTAATGGATGTTGAGATAGAGACAGAGGATGGAGAGGTCTTTGAGGAATCCATCAACTGGAGAGACGTGAAAAAGATCGTCTTACCAGAGAGGAAAAAGGCATCCATCACAATAAAGCCTGCACGTGGATTTGATATCGGATTAGGCGAAAGAAAGGAACTCACTACAGAGATAGAAGGAGGCGTTGTTGGGATACTTCTTGATGGTAGAGGGAGACCGTTTACACTCCCAGAAGATAGAGAGGAGTGTATGATGCTTCTACGGACATGGTGGGAGAAACTTTCTCTCTATCAGGATAACTTCATGGAGTTGGTGGAATGACAGAGTCAAAAACAACACAGGAAGGCCATGCATATACACCTGGTCTCAAAATTAAACGCTCAATAATAATCAGAAAGGAGCGTCGTCTACCCATGTTTGGGGAAGTTTTCGTAAAAGTCGGAGATGTTGTAGACTTTGAGACCCCAATTGCGGAGATGTTTGTTCCTGGGGAGCCTGCTATCATTAACGCTGCCCAAAAAATGGGTGTACCCAAAAATGATCTTGAAATCTATATGAAGAAGAAAGAGGGTGAACAGATAAAGAAGGATGAACCGATATGTGGCTATAATGCTTTCTTCGGATTAATGAAAAACTGGGTGAATAGCCCAATTGATGGATACATTGAGACCGTCTCAAAAATCTCTGGACAGATCATTGTTAGGGAAAACCCAGTCTCGGTAATGATTGATAGTTACATCAAGGGAAAAGTCGTTGATGTGATGGATAGGGAGGGGGCTGTGATTGAGACAAAAGCGGCATTCATACAGGGTATCTTCGGAATAGGTGGAGAGACACATGGAGAAATAAAGATCCTTGTAAATGATCCATCTGAGAAGTTGACAGCAGACATCTTGTCACCTGATGATAAGGGTAAGATTATTGTAGGGGGTTCTCTAGTGACTAAAGAAGCCCTCAAAAAAGCCGTTGAATTAGGTGTAGCTGGAATAGTAGTAGGGGGTATAAAGGACACTGATCTTATTGACCTGTTGGGTTTTGAGATTGGAGTAGCTATTACAGGGCATGAAGACATCGGAATAACAATAATAATTACAGAAGGATTCGGAGAGATGGATATAAGCCCAAACACCTTCAATTTATTAAAAGAATTTGAGGGATACAGGGCTGCAATAAATGGGGCAACACAAATACGGGCAGGAGTAATGAGACCCGAGGTAATAATCCCCCATCAGTTAACCTCAGATGATGAAGCTGGGGAAGAAGAAATGGGTGGAATGATGCCGGGGACACCAGTAAGAATAATTAGACAACCATATTTCGGAGAACTTGGAACTGTACATCACTTGGTCGTCGATCTGCAAAAAGTCCAGACTGGCTCACTAGTTAGAGTGGTAGAGGTCAAACTCGATAACGGTGAAATAGTAACAGTACCTAGGGCAAACGTAGAAATAATTGAGACCTAGTCAGTCTCTTTCTTTATTCTTCTTAGATTTTTTCTCTTTATCCGTTTTTTTAACTCATAAGCAACATAGCTTATCGCTACAACAACGACATTGGAGTAGAGCAAATAACTGGATTTTATTTTCAGCAACTCACCCCAGTATAGAAGATCGATGAGGATCATTCCTAACATCAAGAAATCGCTAATACTTAGGAATATACGTTCTCTCTTGCTCATGACTGATTTGAAGCTTGCACTATTTCTCGATTCTTCTGACATACAGGATAATTACCCATAAGATAATAGAACGTTTCTCTTAAAATAGAAATATTTTGAAGTAACATAGGCTTAGTTTTTTTCCTCAAGTAGCCTCATTTTTTCAGTATATTCATCATAAAGGCTCTGGGCTACCGGGTAAAAGCCCTTGGGCATCCAAGGGTCATCTTCTAATATCTTTTTTAAATGACTCATCCTGAGCCCAATCCAATCGAGGTTGCTATCTTTGTAGGCTACTAGAAGCTCCAGCTCAAAAGCCTTGAAGTGCGCTTCATAGATATCATCCTTTGGTGACTGAATGACAGTGTTTCTATTAATCTCCAATCCATGCTTCTTAAGCTCCCCTATCTCAATAACCTCATGAATAACATAGTAATCGCTTGCCAGAATATCAAAAATGGTTGTCTTATCTCCTGAAAATGTCTCACCAGTAAGATAGTTATAGAACTCCAAAGGAGTAACCCGTGTAAAACCGTAACCATTCTCAGATAGTCTATCGTATGTTTTTTCTATTCTTTCACGGATCGTCTCTAGCTGAGAATCAGTGGGACCTTTACTCATGTTGATTTCTAAATTAGATGATTTTGGGTTTTGAAAAAGTTTGGGTTTATTTGACCTACTTCGTAACTATACTGTACCGTATTCCAAGTGGTTCGAGTGTCTCATCAATATCTTTTATGAGAGCCTTAAGCTGTTCCATGTCTGGTTTTTTAAACCACTCAAAAAAGAAGTCGTACTCTCCCAGTTCTTCGCCTCTATTACTTATGAGAGTATTACATCTCTCCATGTCTATCTCCCCATATTCGCTGAAATAGTCCTGAACCCCTCCCGGGGTCATCCTGCTAATGCCCTCATGTCTTTCAGCTCCGAAACTTGCAGCGGGTAGAACTGTACCTATGAAGGTATCCATTATACACACTTCTGGCATGTCGATAGCCATTTTTTCGAGAGCCTCTATGGCTTTGAGTACTGGTGGTCCGTAAAATTTTATGTAACTCTTCGTATTTAGTCCCAGTTAGAAAAAAGAAATGACTCTTTATAAACAGTTGCAGGAAAAGGGTAGACTGTTACTCTTATTCACATTAGGTCTTCGCTGAACCTGCCCTCTGTCATTATTGTAGTTGGGTTTCCCTCTGCATCATAGACGGTAACTGTGGGTTTGTTTATGAGTAGATCCAAGTGTGTCTTGGATGGTCTGTAACTTCCCCCGAATGCAACATGTATGGTGCCCAAGACTTTCTCAGCCTCAATGAAGCTGTCCACGATTCTTGCCTTCTTGTTAATGCCTATGGCAAATTCACCGAGATATCTGGCTCCTGAATCTCTGTCGAGTTCTTCAACTATTCTGGTCTTGACGTGATTGTCTTCGCATAGAACATCCCCCGCCAACCCGTCTCGTGATACTATTGTTGCCGGTGTGTCTGTATACAGCTTTCCTGTACCCCCCGATATAGAGACTAGTTTCCCCTCGAAGCTATCGCCTATTGGAGGCATTACATTAATTTCACCTGTTGGAATATTTGTCCCATGTTCTACCTGAAATTCTTTACCACCAAGATCAAGGGTAAAGTCTGATCCCCTGCCACATGTTACATGTACTTTGTGTGATCCTTTTAGTATGTCCTTTAATTTGTAACCGAAATTAAACATCTCCTCATATCCAACTTGCGTTAAAGCGGCAGCTCCCTCAGTGAACATATCATATGTTATCCCGGGGCAGTGTAGAATTCTATCAGTTAGGTTCCTCTCTATGCGCATTATTTTTATTCGGTAACTTGTTTCCTCATCTTTTCGTCTAAACACATTTACTATGAGGTCTGGCTCACTTGTGGTCAACAAGAGTTTGGTATAATCATCTGGTTCTCTTCGGGTCTCTGAGGTTGTCTCAAGTAGGCTTAATTTTGTCCAGAGTCCCAGCCTCAGACCAGCCTCCGCAAATAACTCACCTAGTTGTTTCTGTTCTTGATCGCATAATACGAGAAGACGTTCTCCCAAGGTAGCTCCCTTCGTAATTACTAAAGCATTTAGAGAGGATTCCACAGGATCCATATCGACGATGGTATTTTCAATACTCATAAATAAAGAAAGATTATTCAGTAGATAAAATATTGGATTTTTACGAGTTAATTAAGTTGTAAAAAAACACATCTCGGATTCATAATATATGTTTAGTTTCAATGCACGCGAGATTCTTCTTGCGTCCTCCATATCCTCATGCAGGTTTCTTATCGATTTTAACCAAGCGATTTTGGTAGTTGTGAAAGGGGTTTCTTGATTAATAACAGGGTTTTTCAAGTGTACTTGTGGTCACAGTCCATTGGGACTGATGAGAATCTATAAACTTATTTCCATTTAATCAGTTTTTAAGTAAAAATTATTTAAAATACTCATAGCAATGATAATTAACCATGAGTAAATCAGATGAGAAGTTTCTCATAGCAGAGATGACCTCACCCGAAGTCAAGGAAGCCAGGAAAGAAACTGGAATAGTGATCGTTCACGTAGGTTCAATGGAGCAGCATGGTCCACATTTACCCATAAAAACAGATACAAGCATAGGATTCGAGGTATCAAAGAGAGCAGCCAAGAGATTCTATGAAGAGACAGGCAGGAGAGTTCTAGTTGCGCCTAGTCTACCCTTCGGCATGTCTCTCCACCACATGAACTACCCTGGAACAATTTCGTTACAACCAGAGACGCTTGTGACGGTTATGAAGGAAATATGTTTGGGTTTTGCGCGTCAAGGATTCTCAAAAATACTGATAACAAGCAGTCATGGGGGGAACATGATGTGGACCGATATGGCTGCAAGAAAGATATTTGATAACACTGATGCAGATATCCTGGTTCTACGCACTGTGTGGACGAAGAATAAGGATGATGACTGGAATGATTATTTGAAATCAGGTAGAGCAGGAAGCGGTCATGCAGGGGAAACAGAGACATCAATAATGATGGCTCTCGGTGAACATGTTAGATTAGATAAGATGCCCAAGACCCCAACAGTTTGGAGACTGAGATTCCCTGATTTCCAGGCGATGGGCGGAGAACCCAAGATCAGTGGATTGAGCATGAGTGGAACATATAACGTTGAGGATATCTGTGACGGATACATGGGGGACCCATCTCAATCATCCAAGGAGACCGGGGAAAAGATACTGAATAACTGGTCTAGCAACATTCTACTACTACTCAAGCAGTATGATGCTGCTTAACCATACTCTCTAACCAATATTTTCTATAATAAATAAAAAAATGGTTTGGGTTTAGAGTTGGTACTCTATCTTCCCATCCACTATTACCATCTCGACACGCGTCATAATATCAAGGGGATGACCAGAAAGCACCCTTATGTCAGCATCCTTACCTACTTCAATGCTCCCAACTCGATCATCTACACCCAGAATCTCGGCTGGATAGATTGTAATCGCCTTGAGCGCCTCATCTTCAGGTAATCCATACCGTACCGCCATCATTGCGCAGATGGGTAGGAAGGTGATACTCTGTCCAAGGGCATCGGTCTGGATACAGAACTTGACGCCAGCCTCATATAATTTCCTTGGTGTAGCAAAATTTAGTTCTCTCATCTCCCATTTCATGCGACCCATGAGGCTTGGACCCCATATAGCTGGGACATTCTTACTTGCTATCCATTCAGCGTTCCTGTGACCCTCTGTTGCGTGCTCCCATGTTAGTTTGACGTTGAATTCTTCAGCTATCCTCACAGCGTTGGCTATATCATCTGCTCTGTGGCTGTGCATTTTTAACGGTATTTCTCCTCGAAGCACGGGAATTAGTGGCTCTAACTGCAGGTTTACATCCGGTTTCTTCTCAGGATCGTCCTTGAATCGTTCCATCTTCTCCATGTAGCTCTTTGCATCTTGCAGCCACTTTCTGAGTAAGGCAGCCTCTCCCATACGCGTCATTGGGTATTCCTTTTTATCAAGCCCATAGACCCGCATAGGGTTCTCACCGAAGGCACACTTCATCCCAGATGGGTTCATAACCACCATATCATCAACAACCGTCTTTGGCGCCGTCTTTATGACGACTCCTGTCCCACCAATGACATTGGCGCTACCAGGCATTACGTTTACAGTAGTAATGCCTTCTTTAAGCGCAGCCTGTAGCCCCATCTCATCTGCGTTTGCCTTTATCCCGTCGAGGGCTTTTACCTCTGGTGTGGCTGGTTTGGTCATCTCATTTCCGTCTGAACCTGCCCATCCAACAGACTCTTCGTAAATGCCGATGTGACAGTGAGCCTCGACTAGACCAGGCATCACTATCTTTCCACTGAGATCATAGGTCTCGGCTTCTTCAGGTATCGTGATCTTTTTACCAAGGGCTTTGATCTTTCCATTATCAATGAGGATGGTTCCTTTTTCCAAGGTTTTACCAGTAATTGTTATGATTTTAGCATTCGTTAGCGCTATCATTCAATCATCGAAGTGAATGTGTTTCAATTTTATATTATAGGTTTTTGGGATAACGACCCAAAACGCGTGCAATGTTTAATTGTAGAAGAAGGGAAATAAGCTGTAGACTTTGAGAGCAGTCACCAGATTATTTATCGAGACATACTCGTTAGGTTGATGCAACTGATCTCTATGCATTGGCTCAAATAGAATGCATGGTATACCCTCAGGATCGCCACTAGAAACTGTACTGCGCTTAATATGCACAGCGTCGGTTCCCCAAGGAGCGAGCGTATAATAGGGAGACTCGTTTGTCACTTTTTTAACTGCTCTCACCATCGACTCTACAGCGGGGTCATCTATGCGCTCATAAAAACCAACCTTTGGTGATGTCCTCGCTTCTAGGCTTACATCAGTGACCCCGGATTCAGATAAGAAGCCTTCAAGTGCTTTTTTTATTTTCACTGAATCAACTCCGGGGGTGAGACGTATATCAAAAACAGCCTGCGCACTATCTGGGACGACATTGGCTTTTATTCCGCCATTTATCACGTTGAGACTGGGCCCAGAGGGATAGTAGAATAACCTTTTCACGCTTTCACGTTGAGCCTCACTCAAGGTGTCATCCTTTAACATGAAGTCTATCGTGGATTCGATTATGGGTAATATGTCTTCAGGAAGTTCTAATTTATAGTCAGCCAGTTTCTTGACATAAGGAATCACCATCAATAATTTATCGATGGCATTTTCCCCAAGATGCTTTATTATCTGATTCACTCTTTCAGCATCTCAAAATATATGCGGATAATTAGTAACTTTTCTGATATATTTTATTCGCGTTCTCCCAGTACAGCCTCCTGAGAACAGGGATAGGCAGATCAAGGCCATTGATGAAAGTGCCTCCAATGTCAACGGTGTCGGCGTCAGGAATAGGAAGCGGAGTACCCCGCTCACCTGTCTCCCATAGGATTCTCTGAGCAATATATCGTCCAGAGAAGTAATCATGATCACCCCTGCCCGAAAAGACATCGGTCCCAAAGAGAACCCGGTCAGAGTACCTGAGCATAAACTCACGAGACTTCTCAACATCCTTGCTCAGCTCACGGGCCATCCACCTTGAAGAAGCGGTATCCAAGACCACATTTGGATACGTATCCAGCCACCTTGACAGGTTAGGTAATCTATGTATCTCGGGTTGAGCCCCAAAGTGGGGAACCTGTGTTTTGAGTTTAGGGTGCCGTGATAGGACATCCTCTAACTCTCGTAGGTGGTCATCTTTGTACCCATACTTCTCATGGTCTCGGTATTGGTTACCGTAATAGGTGTCGGGGTCGCTGACGTGAATTAGTAGCGGTATGTCGCTATCCTCAAGCACTTGGAAAATAGGCTCTAGTTTGTGGTTGCTTATGCTGAAATCCTTTGGCACATTCTCGATATAGTCACGCCAACGGGGGCCAAACCATACCTTGGCGAGAGAGAAACCCTGATCAAGCAGCTTGGATATCTCATCCAGAACAGGCTCCACGTTATACTGGGCTATATCGCGTAGGGAGAGATACTTCGCGAATACAAACCTATCCGGGTACTGATCTTTTGCAGCCTTGAAGCCTTCCTCATCGTGGACGATTCCAATCTGCTTTGATATGCCGTACTCGTCCTCGATGGCAAGCATCTCGTTTATCTCTTTGATCCCCCGGATGTGGGTATGGGCATCAAAAATTGGGCCAGGGTACTTCCACGATTCTCTCATATTCCTAGATATTGGTAGGAACTATCTCAAAAGCCATTCCACTTGCATATCATGGGGGGTTCTCGATTAACGCCAATAATACCCCAAACATGTCCCTAGGGTGTATGAAAGCCCAACGGCTACCATTGGGATACTCAACAGGTTTCTCTGTGGTGAAACGGAACCCCTTTCCTCTAAGCTCCTTTATTGTCTGGTCGAGTTCGGTTACCTCTAACCCGATGTATTGGACTCCCTCTCCGCGCTTCTCCAAGAACCTGGCAACCGGGCTCTCATCTGAGTATGGTTGTATCAACTCGAATACATCATCACCCACAGTCAGGTAGGTGTTTTTCACTTGATCGATATCGCTGGTCCCGATCCTGATTATCTCTGATCCCAGGTTTTCCGTGAATTTTTCCCGGGCTTCCTCAATATCTTTAACAGCGATCCCGATGTAGGCTATCCCCTTTATCATGACATTCACGGAAATGAGTCAAGGATGACGAGAATTAATGTTTCCATAATAGAGGGTTGAATTGAAAAAAAGGGAATTGTTACTTGATTTATCTCTTGATAGAGGCTAAGCCGTCTTGGATACCAGCTGTAGCCCATTTGTTCCATGGTAATGTGAAGAACTTGAAACCCCTCTCGACGAAGCTGCTCGGGTCCTGACCAGCTGGGATGAAGTACATACCAGGGATGACTCCTGCATCTTCGTCGAGAGGGGTTTCAAGTTCTTCACATTACCATGGAACAAATGGGCAGAACTTGAAACCCC
>CAZVMT010000075.1:0-12560 GCA_964628765.1 uncultured Candidatus Bathyarchaeia archaeon
GCTGCGAGTCCTCTATTGCCAAAATATTGGCGGAGCATCTTATCGCTGTACTCTACTTCATTGATCTTGTCCTTGGTTAGGTTGATCTCTAGCCATTTTTCCGCGTATCCACCTGGTGTCATTCTATTACCTCCTCTCCCTTCTCAGCGAATAGCTTCACAGCTAGGTCTTTAGCCGTCTCCACCGGGTTTCTGCTGTAGAGCTTCCTGTGGATGCTGGGTCCTTCATTCACTATGGTAAGGGCGTTGTACCCTGCCTCGGTGCATACTTTGACACACTCAGGGTCTCCATCGCATAGATCACAGATGGTCGCCTTGTTATCCTTGGGGTGCAGGAATGGCACCGTACCTGGGCAGGCCTTGATGCATAGTCCACAGCTTGTGCACGCTTCTCGGTCAACGATCACCGCATTGGTGTTCTCATCCTTGCTCAGCGCGTTGAATGGGCATGACTCAATGCAGGGGTAGTCCTGACACTGGGCGCATAGATGTGGTACCTCGACACCGGGGAAGGGCATGAAAACCCTTACTCGGCTTGCCTCTGGCCACATCCATCCCTCGTGATGCATACTGCATGCGAGTTCGCATCTTCTGCATCCACTGCAGGCAGCGTAGTCTCTTGATATCCAAATTTCTTTACTCAATCTATTCACCAGAATTTATTACAAGATTATGAGCAATATTGATATAAAAATATGTGGAAATCAAATAAAACCGCGAATTGTAGATAAAAACATATCGAGGGGGTGGGTTCCCCTACTTACGAAGCCTAGCCATATAATGCTCAACATCAGACAAGCCAAGCTTGTCAAGGGTCTCCTTCTTTGGGACGCCACGCTCATCCCAGCCCAGAGTCTCGAAATATGTCTGGATCTTAAGGTCCACGAGATCTCTATCCGTCACATAACCCTTGTATGGTCCGCTGGGTAGTGGCTCGTAGAACCGCTCTGGGTTATCATCGTCTTTCAATGGCTCCCATGTAACATCGGGACCACCCAGAAGCAGTAATGCCTTCTGCAACGTTATGATCCTTGGACCATTCACTCTTCTCCAGGACTCAATGGTAATGGGGAAACCCGTTACTGCCTTGGCGAAGTCGAATTGAAGTTGTTGACTGGGTCCACGGCTGGTGAAGGTACAGTAGACAGCGCAGTCGAAGAATAATGCACCACTCATATCACTGTAGCCATCAACAACGGTAGATGTGTGATCTCCTCCTTGGACGCTGGCTGCGTAACACATGTCATGAGTATAGTCCTTGTCGCTTCGTGTTCCATGGGCACCGATCTCGATTCCCTTGACATGGATGGCGTACTTGAGTGTCTCCTCTGGGTCGAGTCCCTTCATCTCGGCTATCTTCAATGCTGCACGATAGGTCCCCTCAGCCAAGATGTCACCTATTCCTTCTCGGTAAGCCATCATGTGGGCGAGCTTGTCGAAAGCCTCGGTGTCACCCCACTCCAGCTTGAAGCCGATATCCTCTTCTGTCAGTATTCCTCGCTGGTAGAGCTCCGCGGCGTAGCCCATAGTGTTTGGGCCATTGATTCCGCTGTGGCCTAGCTTATCCATCAACGTGCTGATGTGGATGTTATCGCCGGCGTCAAAGATACCAAGATTTGTGCCACAGTAAGCCTGCAGCTCATAGTCGGGGACATCTGTGATGTCTCCCTTCCATCTGCCTGTCTTGATGCAGCTGACCTTCATGCATCCCAGGGTGCAGTTGAAGTCGGTCCACTTCTTCTTGACCCAGTACCTGTTCTCGTAATGGGGGACACCCATGCTGGTTTCATCGTGCCACTCTTCCTGCCAGTTGCGCACTGGCTCGCTGCTGCTGTTTGCCCCCGCTCCGTATCCGAGCCACCCTGTTCCCCATCTGCGGAACTGGGTTACATTCATCAAGTCCTTGTGGGCTTGACTCCAGAGGAGCTTCACTGTCTCGGGGGCATTAACCTCTGGGAACATTCCCCTGCTCTTGGCTGCGACTGCCTTGAGGTTCTTGCTCCCCATCAGGCTCCCGTAGCCACCGTAACCAGCAGCGTGGCATATCTTGGTCATGACGCATGAGTTTCTGACCATGTTCTCACCTGCTGGTCCTATGTACATGGTTCCGGGTTCCTTCCAGAGACCCACGTTGGGTTTGCGTTTTTTCAGTTCATCCATGATCTCTTTGTTGAGTTTAATGAGTGTCTGTTCTCCATCGAGACCCCAGAGGTGGCTAGCGTCTCGTAACTCTGCGCCATCATCAGTAACAAGAAGATATACAGGCTTCTCGGATTTTCCCGCGAAAATGATGCCATCATAGCCAGCGTTCTTTAGCTCGACAGCGAACTCAGTGGCTGCTGTGCTGCCCACTACCCCATTGCTGACAGGGCTCTTGCCGCTGACGCAGATCCTTGCACCAGGATAGATGCCCGTCATTGGCCCCGTTGCGAATATCAATAGGTTCTCGGAGGATAATGCATCCAGTTGGCTCCAATTGGCTCCGAGTCTATCCCAGAGTATCTTGGTAGCCATCCCCCTACCGCCGAAGTATTGTTCAAGCATCTCATCAGGGAAAGTGATCTCATCGATTTTTCCACTGGTTAGGTCTATGTCCAGCCATTTTCCAGCGTACCCACCCGGGATCATTCTATAACCTCCTCCCCCTTCTCAGCGAACAATTTCACTGCGAGATCCTTGGCGGTCTCCACTGGGTCTCGGCTGTAGAGCTTCCTGTGGATGCTGGGTCCCTCGTTGACGATGGTCAAGGCATTGTATCCTGCCTCGGTGCATACTTCTACGCATTTGGGCTCGCCACCGCATAGGTCGCAGATGGTTGCCTTGTTGTCCTTGGGGTGTAGATATGGCACAGTGCCGGGGCATGCCTTGATGCACAGACCACAGCTTGTACATGCCTCTCTGTCAACGATAACCGCGTCTGTGTCCTCGTCCTTGCTCAATGCATCAAAACTACATGCCTCGATGCAGGGATAATCATCGCACTGGGCGCAGAGGTGAGGTATCTCCAAGCCGGGGAAGGGCATGAAAACACGTATCCTGCTGGCCTCGGGCCACATCCAGCCCTCATGGTGCATGCTGCATGCGAGTTCACAGCGTCTGCAACCGCTGCAAGCCGCAAAGTCTCTTGATATCCATATTGGTTTTGCCATCTGGTATCACCAGAAATATTCGATCAGCATTAGTAGATGGGAATAAGAAAGTTTCGAGAAGACTATTGACCTGATTTGAGTTTATCGAAGTATTTCATTATTATCTGTATGAGTTCGGGTTGAAGCGTATACAGCATCTTGGCCTCTCCCTTAGGGATGAATATCCTGAAGAGGTAGATCTTCTCCAACCTGTTCGCCATCTCAAGATACGCCTCCGGGGAGCGCAACTCAAGATTACAGAAGGTGTCACAGAACTCAGTAATCGAGGGCTCAATCACTTTCTCGGTGATATCGATCTCAGAGTAATCATGACTGAAGCCGATGGTGAAAGTGTACTTGATGACACCCTCGTGGGTGAGGTTCAGTATCCTGCTGTTCATCACCTGAGTATTAGGCACCCGTAGCAGGTTGAACGTAGGAGTGTAGAGGCTCGTGTAGTTGATGCTGATCTCCTCTACCTGTCCCTCTAGGTCGCCTATCTTCACATAGTCCTTGACCTTGAAGGGTTGACTGGCTAGGACGTAGAAACCTGCGACGATGTTGTTTATGGTCTGGCTTGATCCGAAGCCCAACGCTGCGCCCAGCAATGCACTGGTACCAACAAAGAGATCAGGGGGGACATCAAATATCGTCAATATCGACGTGATAGCGACGATCAACGCTACTACCCGGACCAGAAGCCGCAGGATATTGATGACGTGGGGCTCCAGTTCAAGGTCCTTGCCTCGTCTCTGAATGACCCTCATCACTGTCTTATAGAGCAGATAAATAATCACCACTGCAGCCACTGAGAGCCCCAACTTGTAGCCCTCTACCATCAATAAAGCCGTCAAACCCTCGAACATGAATATCACTTAGTGTGGGGACTATTTTGTTTCTTCCTTGAAAACGTTTCCAGAGCCACGCCTCGAATTATTCAAGGTGATCTCCTTGCGTAGCTGTAGGAAGAGCCGCGCAAATAACCCGTATGCTATTCCCTGTGCACCGAACAAGACTAGAAGCATGGATATCAGGAAACTATATGGATTCAGGAACCCCTCACGGTTGAAAACGAGGTTCTGAAGAGAGAGATACGCGATGCAGATAACCCCTGCGAAGAAGAGGATGCCGCCAAATATCATCGACAATAGATCGACCCTGAGAGAGAACAAGTCCTGCCCCTTGGAGACCATCTTGTACCCTAGAGGAAGCCTGCCCCTTCGGTGATCATTGACGACGACGGGTATCTCGGCTATGCTTAACCCCATTCGTTGAGCCTCCAAGAGTAGCTCGGTCTCGAATATGTTGCTACTGGAGGGAACGATGTGCATCAACTTGAGGATCGCGTGTCTCTGGTATGCCTTGACGCAGGTGGTGTCAGATAGATCGGTCCTGAACAGAAACTGGACTGTCTTATGATACCCGGAGCTAGCCAATCTTCTCTGTAGGGGTCTCTGGTCACTGGTTTTCCACAGTTTCTTGCTACCGATGACGATCTCGTTGCTGTCAAGAAGCTTGAGGCTCTCAGAGATAAAGCTGAGATTCACCGAGAGATCGATGGGAAAATAGATCACCTTATCGAAACACGCTGTTTCAATTCCAGCCTTGATGGCTCCCCCGAGACTCGGTTCAGGAAGGCTGACTGCCTTCACACGCGGGTGCCCGGACGCGATCTCTGCAACATATTCAGCAGTATTATCCACGCTCCCATTCTCTACAAGCACCACCTCATATTCATCGAGGTGATCCTCAAGATACCCTAAGAGAATCAACGAGTTGTGGGTAAGCGTGTCCTCCTCATTGTATACAGGAACCACTACGCTAACTGTCTGCACCATCACCCCCCCAATATTCAAATATTTTTAACAGTTACTTGTATAAGGATTTAACGAATATTGAAAGGTGATGCGCTTTGAAGATATGTTTTGTCTCACCGGAGGTGTTTCACTGGGGCGTACATGGGGGCTTTGGGTACCTCACATGGATGCTTGGGAAGAAGCTGGCCGAAAAGGGCATCGATGTCTCCGTGGTTACGATGCGCAGAGGGGGACAGGGAGAGATGGAGTGGCTTGACGGAGTCAAGGTCTATGGATACCCCACGCATCCAGCGGGGTTAGGCTCCATTTGGGCTAGACGCGAATCGGTGAAGTATTTCCGAAGAGCAGACGCCGATATCTACCATAGCCAAGCCATCAGCTATAGCTCGTATGTCGCTCATGTCGCTGCCCCCGAGAAGAAACACATCCTGACCTTCCAAGACCCATATGATTTAGAGGAGTGGCGTAGAATCGCCATCGTTGAGCCAAAGTATGAAACCTTGATGCATAAGCTCAGGGTTGAAGCGGAGATCAGGTTCCTCGCAAAGACCTGTAAAAGGATGGACGCCCTCTACAGTCAAGCGTTTTTCCTAATACCCAAGGCAGTAAAACTCTATGATCTGGAGACCGAGCCTCGTTTCCTCCCCAACCCGGTCCCGGTGCCAGCGGAAAAAGTCGAGAAAGCCGAGAAACCCACTGTATGTTTTCTCGCAAGGTGGGACCCGCAGAAAAGAGTCGAATTATTCTTCCAGTTAGCGGAAAAACACCCGGAGATAGACTTCATAGCCATGGGGAAAAGTCACAGCAAGGAAAAAGACGCTGAGCTGAGGCAAGCCTACAAGCATCTACCTAACCTGAAGATGACGGGTTTCGTCTCGGAGAAGGATAAACAGTTGATACTGGGGCGGTCATGGGCTCTACTGAACACCAGCATAAGGGAGGCTTTACCCATAAGCTTCCTAGAGGCATTCGCCAGCCAGACCCCGGTGATTAGTGGAGAAAACCCTGACAACCTAGTATCCAACTTCGGCTACCATGTTCAGAGTGATGACTATGAGTCTGGACTAGAATGGCTAATCGACTCGGATGAGTGGCGTGGCAAAGGCGAGATGGGTAGGAGGCATGTTGAGCGGATCTATGAGGCGGATCGTGTGGTTGAACTGCACATCAGAGAATATGAGAAGATACTGGAGGGATAGGTTTGAGGGTTCTCGTCTATGGCGGCTGGTTTGGCAGTGGAAACCTCGGGGACGAGGCGATACTCCAAGGGGTCAACAATGTGCTATCCAAGAGGCTCCCAGAGGTAGAACTCACGGCGTTATCCATAAACCCGGAACAAACATATGCTCAGACAGGCGTCAAGGCAGAGAAGATCGAGAGCCCACGTAGCTTCCTCAAGAACAGGGACAGGTACCTTGACCTATTCAAGACAGCCGATATCCACCTGCTCACCGGCGGTACACCATTCTATGACTATGGGCATCTCTCAAGGATAATCCACTTCGGGTTACCCGCTCTCAACAACCGCAGGGTCTTCTGTTTCGGTGTTGGAAGCAAGCCTATAACCACGTTACGTGGGAGGGAGATCACAAGGATAGTGTTGAAAAACACGGCTATAATCAGCACACGTGATGATTATTCGAAGCAGATACTCCAGCCGTTAACGGGAAACAGGGGTAAGCCCATCACGGTCACTGGGGATAGCGCGTTGATGCTGGACCCAGTTGATGTGAAGCGGATAGGGGATCAGGTAATCTTCTGCCCTAGGAGGCTGGTTGAAGACCATAAGGTGCTCTATCACCAGAGACAGGACCAGAGCAGCATCAACAGGATACGCCATATGCAGGCAATAGCGGCAGACAGGTTAATCGAGAAGGGATACCATGTCAGCTTCATGCCATTCCACTGTGTACCACCGGATGATGACCGCGAGGAAATCAGAATAATCAGGAACCTGATGCACCATGAAGCAGATGCATTACCGAGACCCGATAACTTCAAGGCTGCGTTGAAGACCATCGGAGGCGCTGCCTTGGTGGTTGGGCTCAGGCTTCATAGCATTATTTTTGCATCGATACAGGGCACCCCATTTGCATCCATAGACTACGACATCAAGATAAGGGGCTTCATGGAGCATATGTACAGTCGGGATTTTCTCACCGGAACCTCGGAGGGAATCAATAAGCTCTCAGAGATAGCGGAAAAGGCGCTAGAAGACCAAGAAAAGTACACTGTTAGACTGGTTAAACGCGTGAAAGCCCTGAGAAGAATAATCACCGACGAGGCTGACCGTCTCGCCAAGGACATCAATCAGAGAAAAGACCAGAGAAATAGGACCTGGCGTCCCCTGCTAGATAGACCGAGCCAATGACCAAGACCATGTCATCTGGACCCGCATCCTCATATGCCTGTTTGAAGGCTTCATCTCGGTCGAGATACACCCTGTAGGGTTTACCGTATTTTTTGATCTCGTCTATGAGTCTCTCCGGTTCAGTCGCCCTGTAGGTGACGCTGTGCTTGGTCAATATGAATGAGTCAGCGAAGGCTGCGATGTCCTCTATCATTCCCTCGATGTTCTTATCTGAGGAGATGCTGACCACAGCTATTATCCTGCGATCATTGAGATCATGGATAATGGTCTCTCTGACTGCCTCGGTCGCCTCGGCGTCCTTAGCACAGTCCAACACCACCATGGGTTTATCATGAATCACCTCAAGCCGCCCCGGCCAATAAACATCCCTAAGCCCATCAAAGATGGATTGGCTGGTTATCTCGATTCCATGCCGGGAAAGGGTCTCGGCTGCGAGTACAGCTGTTGAGGCGTTTATTATCTGATGAAATCCAAGCAACGGTATGTGTAGACCCTCATAGCTGGTCTTACGTGTTTTCAGGTCGAATACCTGGCCATTATGGCCAGTGGATGTTCTATTATAGACGGCGTATTCATCGAGTTGGATAAGCTCTGCGTCCAGTTCCTCTGCTGTTTTCATGAAGACCTCTAATACATTGGGTTTGGTCTCATGGGTCACAACCGGGGTGTTCCTCTTGATTATCCCGGCTTTCTCATAGGCGATGTCCTCCAATGTGGGGCCCAGGATGTTCACGTGCTCATATCCGATGTTGGTGATGACGCTCACCAAGGGACATAGAACATTAGTGGCGTCAAGCCTACCTCCGAGACCGACCTCGATGACCCCAAAATCAGCCCTCTGTTCCTCAAAATACTTGAAACATACACCTGTCAAGATGTCGAAGAACCTCAGCGGCATGGGAGTAGGATAATTCAGCATATCATCGAAGACTGATTTTGCCTCTGTGAGCAGCCTAGCGGCGTCCTCATCGCTTATATCCACGCCATTGACCTTGATCCGCTCATTGAAACGCTCAAGATGAGGCGATGTATAGAGCCCCACCTTGTATCCAGCCGCCTCAAGAATAGACGCGATGAAGGCAGAGGTAGAACCCTTACCGTTGGTTCCTCCAATATGGATGGATTTGAAGCTGTTCTCGGGGTTCCCGATTAGCTCAAGATATTTTCTAGTCGGTTCCAGCGTCCGGTCTGGGCCGAACCGTCTTACGTTGAATAGCCACTCCATCGCCTCGTCTATGTTCATAGGCCAACAGTCAGGGGCATAGATACCGGTGAGGTAAATAAAATGCTACGTAGAAAATAGTCAAAAGAGGGGAAAAGTGGTTATTTCTCTTTCTTGAACCTGCTCTCCAGATCAACTAGACACTGGGGCAGGGTTGTGTACTCCATGGCTCCTGCGCTGAGCCTAGCTGGCTGGAATACCCCCTGACGCCTCAGGTGGGCTGCGAGTTCCATGGCCTCACGTCTAGCCATATCAAAAGCAGGGTCATCGAAAAGATCCACCACTATGGGTTTACCATCATCATCAGCCGCGAGTTTACCGTTGGCGATCTGAACCCCAAGAGCGAGTATCCTGGGCGGTCCATCGAATAGGGTACATTTACTGTTTTTGAGTCCAACCGGGAAGAATGGCCCCCAGTGGCTACCCCTCATCCAACCCGCTACAAGATACGAATGCAGGAAGGGACTGGTGATCTCTCCCACAGAGGGCAAACCACTCTGGGCTCTAACTAGGCAGACGGGGTCATCCTTACCCACATATTTGCCAGCGATGTAGGCCAGCTTGGTTGTGCTGAGGGATGCTGCGACCTCCATGTCGCTGTTCCTGTAGACCTTCTTGATCATGTACCGCTCCGTTGTTCCGATGAGAGCGAGCAGGCTATACAGCTCGTCTGGTGTGGAGAGCATCACTGATTTACTCTCCTTGGCGTCCAATACATCGAAGGTGAAGCCACAGACCATCCGCGGGTCGATTACCAAGCCGCTTGTGTTTGATGGATCTGCGAATATCTTGTACATCAAATAGTTATACGCGCTGGGCTCCGTCTTATCAGCCGCATAAACAACAACAGGGTCGCTGCCCCTCTCCTCGAACTCCAGCTCAGCGACGCCCGGACCCATGCCCTTCACGTTGCCGCTGAAAGCATCCGCGAGAAGGTCTTGACCTGCCCCGTAGAGCTTCATAGATTTGGCTTTGGCTGCGCAGGCCATGAAGGTGTCCCATGAGAGTTTGTGGATCTCTTCACTGTTTTCCCCCCGTGAGTGGGTCATGAGGAGCTCCAAGTCGTCTCCCGCGTGGAACACGTAGTAGCTGTTGATTAAACCGGTTTCCTGGGCTTCCGCCATCCTTTTCTCTGCGAGGCTAAGTAGTGGTTTTGGCACTGTTACGTGACCAGGAATGCTTCCTATGTCTGCTTTGATTAGTGAGACAGTGGTCTTGACCATGAATATCGTTTGGTAAAATGCCTCATGGAATATATAATACTGACTAACCGTGTCTGGCGGCGGGTTCGACAAGTGTCCATTTTTTCTAAAGAATAGAGGCGTTACATGTGGACGGGTTTGATGTCTATTATGGGTGAATCCTCCAAGGCGTCGAGGTCTCTGACAGTCATGACACAGCCATCAATAGAGATTAGCTCTACCTCTGCCAACCCTATCGGATTAGGACGTGATGGGCTGTGGGATGCAAAGACTCCTCGTTCCATTGTCTCTCCATGTCTCCTTGGGACCACCCTTAGCACGTTTCTATGTTCGTCGTTGTCCCGTTGATGGAACCAGTAGAGTATGTTGATCTGGTAATACCTTTCCAGCTGGTCCAGTCCCTCGCAGAACTCCGGGTATATCTCGATAGTCGAGATATCGTCCTTGACCTTGGTGACTCGACCGATGAATTTGACCTCGCCCTTGTTCATAGTAATGGATTGGTGTATGTGTTTATGGGTTTTCCCCATTACGTTATTTACTCTAATTGAGATGTATACTTGATTGAGTTGAGTAGGGTAGCCGTAGTAAGAAATAATGGCAAGCCATCGGATCAGCGGGTCTATGAGATGGTGAAAGACGCTGTAGACAAGCTGGGTGGAATAAAATCTATTGTCAAGGAGGGAGACACTGTAGCTCTCAAGCCCAACGTGGTCACGGGGGAGCTATCAGGACCCGGGGTCACCACGGATAAACGGATAGTTGAGGCGCTCATCAGGCTCTGCGGAGAAGCGGGGGCAGGCAGGGTATTGATAGTTGAGGGCGCAGGGTATTTCACTGAGACCAGTAAGGCGCTTGAACTCAGCGGGTACATGGACCTGGCGGATATGTATGACGCTGAGGTGGTTGACGTGGATAAGAGCCCAGTCGTTGAGGTAGCTGTTCCGGGTGCGTTGCTCATGGAGAAGGTTGAGGTCTCCAAGGCTTTCATTGAGGCTGATGTGAGAATAAATGTGCCTGTGATGAAGACCCATGACCAGCTTAAGGTAACCCTCGGTGTAAAGAACCTCAAGGGAGTGCTCCCCAAGTATATGAAACGGAATTTCCACAAAACAGGGGTAGTAAAGGGGATACTGGACTTGAACAAGGCTGTTCATCTTGACCTCACTGTGCTTGACGCATTGGTCGCCATGGAGGGTCTTGGACCCAGCTTCGGACCCAAGGTAGAGCTAAATACTATCATCGCCAGCAAGGATGTCTATGCCCTAGACAGGGTGGCGTCCAAGATAATGGGGTTCGAGGCGGAGGAGCTGGATTACCTTGTGGAGGCGAATGAGGCTGGTATCATAGATTTAGGTAGCCCTGTTGAGGTGGTGGGTGAACCAGTAGAATCATACACCTACAAGTTTGAGAGGGCGCCTACAGGCACAGATTTCGCTGAAGGAGTAACAGTCATCACAGATGGGGCATGCAGCGCATGCCATGGGACCATTCACAGCGTCTTCTACGACCTTGAGCAGATGCAGAAGATGGGTGAGATCAGAGACTTGGTGATAGTAGTAGGCAGTAACGCTGAGGTGCCTGAGAACCTGCACAGGAAGCCAGTGATTATGGGTGTCTGTCAGGCTAGGAACGCCGATAAGGGATGTTACGCTGTGGGGTGTCCCCCGAATAACGATAAGATGCTGGCTGCCATCCGCGAGGTCTGCGTGATCGAGTAGCCTATATCTTCATTGCCCTATTTTTCTTTGTGAAGACTGAATACTTACTGGATTTCTTATTACTGGCTGGTAAACTCAAGACGCTTCCCCGGACAGGGTGGGTGGAGTCAGGCGTCGAGAGCCCTGAGTCAGTGGCGGATCACTCGTATCGAACCGCGTTGACGGCTATGGTTCTCAGCGATGAATTGGGGTTGGATACGTGTAGGGTGATGAGGATGGCGCTGCTGCATGACTTGGCTGAGGCTGAGATTGGGGATATTACTCCAATGATGAAGCAGGATAACCACATTGAGCAGGAGAATCAAACCATGGAAAAGATTCTAAGCCAATTCAGCGAACCCTTGAGGGGGCTCTACTGGGCGACGTGGCAGGAATACCAGAGAAGCGAGTCACTTGAATCGGTTCTGGTTCACGATGCAGATAAGATCGATATGGTCCTACAGGCATACGAGTACCAGTGTAGCTCGCCCAACGGTAAACTGGATAGGTTCTGGCACGCCATGGTCTCCCCGGAGCGTAAAAAAATCGTTGAAAAAATAAAAGAGAGAAGAAGAACCCTCTAGGCGAAGGGATAGAGCCCTTTGAGGCTTGAGATGGTCTCGTTGATCCTTTTCTGGGGCAACTTGAAGGGCTGGAGCGCCTGATTGATGTATTCCTCGTAGGCGCTCATATCGAAGTAGCCGTGACCACTCATCAAGACCAGTATGGTCCTCTCCTCACCAGTCTCCTTACACCGCAAGGCTTCATCTATCATAGCCTTCACCGCGTGAGCAGTCTCTGGGGCAGGTATGCTTCTCTGATTTCTTGGGGGATATCTATTGTCCGATTTGAGGATACTTCTTGTTTTAACAATTCTTTTCCGAATATTGCTTCGAGCGCCACTGGGTTGACTGGCTCACCATTGGATGGGTCGATCAACGGGTAGGGGGGCGCTGGAAGGTCGGGTGTTATAGAAATCCATTTCTTGGGTATTTCATCCTCGTTTAAGAGGATAGTTCTTTCCAGTCCAATTGATATACGCTTCTGTGCCTCCTAGTCAAGCAGGTGCCATTCCTGTATAGTATATTGATAAAAGAGTTGTTAACCAGAAAAGGGTTAAA
>CAZVMT010000076.1:0-12551 GCA_964628765.1 uncultured Candidatus Bathyarchaeia archaeon
AGCGTGGAGAAGTAGCGAGCCACCCCAACAATCCATGCCGTGTTGCAAAGGCGTTTACAGGTAGGATATTCATCATCAACCACCCGACGGCGGTCGGTGAGGGATATACCCCTGTACTGCACCTGCACACTGCACAGGTCGCGGTAAGGTTCGACAAGCTAATATCAAAGCTAGACCCGAGGACAGGCCAAGTAGTAGAGGAGCACCCAGCCTACCTGAGGACAGGTGAGGCAGCGATGGTTCGCTTTGTACCACTTATGCCAACCGCTATGGAGGTCTTCAAGGACTATCCACAGCTGGGTCGTTTCGCTCTGCGTGACATGGGTACCACTATCGGTGCCGGTGTCGTAACAGAGATCGAGGAGTAAAACTCCTACCCATTTTTTAAGAAACATTTAAGTTCTGACTCTCAGGTAACAACGGGGAATAACATTGGCTAGGCGTGCAAGGATCAAGCTAACGAGCACTGACACAGAGAAGCTGCAGGGTGTATGCGACGAGATCAAGGATATAGCTAAGAGGATTGGCGTAAAACTAGTTGGACCAATACCACTACCCACGAAGAAGCTGGTAGTACCTACAAGAAGGACTCCTTGCGGCGATGGCAGCGATACATGGGATAGGTTTGAGATGCGTGTTCATAAACGACTCATTGAGATCGATGCCCGTGACCGCGTCATGAGAAGCATCATGAGGATCCGTGTCCCAAACGAAGTCTATATCGAGATGGAGATACGTTAGATTCCCGGAGCATGCATAGAGTTCTTATGCTCAATCATGCATTTCTGCGAACAGAATTTATCATTGCATAGGCTGCATTTTACGGCTTTTCCCTGAATTTCCCTTCCACACCATGCACAGGCTTTTCCTTTTCCACCTTTACTGCCCATGGAAGACAATATTGATCCAGCTACGATGAGAATGATACCTACGATAGCTAATTGGTATCTGATCCCTAGTGACATGAAAATATCTATATAGGACATAGGTATTCTTCCCCGGTTCCTACCTAAATAGTTATACTAAAAATATGGTGAATAGCATCTAACCCGTATACGATTTTGTATACTGGAAAACGTTAAGGTGACGGTTTTTTACATGGATCAGAGTCATAACAGAGGCGTTCTGGGGGTTCTTTAGGTGAAAGGAGGCTGGTTTCAGTTGCGACGCTCTACCCCCCCCCTCCCCCTATATTGAGTTTGATGCCGCTATCTTTCTGTAGACCTCGACTGTCTGGCTTGGAAAGAGGAGATGGCGGTACCCCAGAGAAATCCAGCTGGAAACTGTTTCGCCATAACACACACTGATCTTATTCCGCTTAAGGCGAATATAATACCTCTAATTCATCTGAGAATCAATCAAGACATCCCGGTATAAACTGATTAATGTTCCAAATGGGGCAAAAAAAAGGATAATTGTTTTAAGATGGCTTTACTAGATTCTAATTCTCTTCAGGTGAAAAGGTTGACCAAAAGGGTAATGATCGCACTAGGCGGTAACGCCATCAAACAGCCCCACGAAAAAGGAACATACCAGGAACAAATGACAAACGTCGAGACCGCCAGCAAACAAATAGCGGAAATAGCTAGAAAAGGCTACGAGATAGTCATCACCCATGGGAACGGTCCGCAAGTAGGTAACCTAGCCATACAGCAGGAGCAGGGTGCCCACATGGTCCCAGCGCAGCCACTATTCATCTTGGGCTCCATGACTCAGGGACAGATCGGGTATATGATGCAGCAATCCCTCCAGAATGAACTAGCCTCAGAGGGAACCCAAGTAGCCACAGTAGTAACTCAGGTAGTTGTCAGCACTGATGACCCTGATTTCCAGGACCCTACCAAGCCCGTTGGGCCATATTATGATGAGGAGACAGCGAAGAGGCTGGGCGCTGAAAATGATTGGATAATAAAGCAAGTTAGACCCAACGGGGATAAGACCTGGAGAAGAGTTGTACCGAGCCCAATACCACTGGGGATCGCAGAGGCAGCTATCATAAAGAAGATGGTTGAATCAGGGGCAGTCGTAATAGCATCAGGCGGTGGAGGCATCCCGGTTTATAGAAACGGTGGAAAACTCAAAGGAGTTGACGCTGTAATCGACAAGGACCGGGCGGGGGCGAAGTTGGCTGAGGAGGTTAGCGCAGGAATCTTCCTGATTCTAACAGATGTAGAGTATGCCTTGCTCAACTTTGGAACAGAAAACGAGGAACCAGTACGAAAAGTAACAGTAGATCAGGCGAAGAAATACCTCTCTGAGGGTCACTTCAAGGCGGGAAGCATGGGTCCAAAGGTGGAGGCAGCCCTCGGATTCGTTGAGAGGGGTGGTGATCATGCCATAATAACGAGTCTAGACAAGGCTGTTGACGCCCTAGAGGGGAAAACAGGCACCCATATAGTGCCCAATTAATCATTTCTTTTATATTCTGTAACCACAAATCATTCTCCATGAGTGAACAAGCATCAAGCTATCTTACCCCACTCCTCACCCAGCTTGGAGTAGGGGGCATCGTCGGACTCTGTATAGGCTATGCGTTAAAGAAAGTAGCCAAGATCGTAGCCGTAATAATTGGATTATTCTCATTGGGACTGATCTATCTCGAATCTCAAGGACTCATATCCGTAGACTGGCTGGGTGTGGAGGCTTGGGGAAACACAGCGTTATCGAGCCTGGGTCAGATGGAAGGCGCGCTTGGAGTCGTCTTGGCGAATCTTCCCTTTGCTGGTGGAGCGATAGTTGGCTTCGGTATCGGCGTCAAGATGGGCTGAGCCTGACACAGTAAATTTTTTCAAAAAATAACCCCATTTCTTCCAGCAACTCATATCGATACCCTGCGAAATCAGAATCAGATAAACCGGAAAGGCTGGAGTAGATCATCAATATCGCGCCTCCCTCAACTAGATAATCAGGGGCATCTTCCAAGAATCTGCGTATAATCTCTCCACCCGTCTCTCCTCCTGTCCATGAGGCTTCATCAGCGGCTCCCTCGGATGGAAGATACGGGGTATTAAAGAGAATCCAATCAAATACACCCTCAACAGACTCAAACAAGTCACTCAAAAGGAACCCAACCTTATCTTGGACTCCGCTAAAGATGGCTCGTTTCTCAGCCTCAATCAAAGCAGCCGGGTTAACATCCACAGCCAAAACCCGACTCACAGTATCCTTCTGTGCAGCGGATATGGCTTGAATACCTGACCCGGTGCCAATATCAAGAACCCTACCCGAGACCAGCTTCTCGACATAACGCTGTAGCAGATACGAGTCATCACCCGGCTTATAGACCTCTTCCATCACCCAAACATGGACCTAGCGGGGAATAAGGGTAACCCCACATGCCCAAAGCATTTAACCCCAACCAGCCAAGAACAAAACCATGGAAATAACCGTACTAGGAACAGCATCAATCGGCGGAGTACCAGAATGGGACTGCACATGCCCAAACTGCTCCGCGGCAAGGGAAAACCCAGAGCTGAGAAGAACAAGATCATCAATAACAGTCACACTCGATGGGCACCACCACATACTGTTCGACGCGGGACACGACCTCAAGACCCAACTGGAGACAAACAAGATCACACCACTACCAGAGACCGCAGGAGAAACTTATAGAGAAAGTAGGCTGGACTCTGTTTTTCTGACACATGGACACGCTGACCACACAGTAGGCGTAGCCGAGTTCTGCACTGGAAAGAGCTTTGAGCTCCCCCTCTATGGACCCCCAGACCTCATTGCGTTCCTGTTTGGCTCTGAGGAGGATCCTAACTATTTCGGTGAGCTTGGTAGACTAGCGAAAAACTATGTAAAACCCATCCCATTGGCTGAAGAAGAGACCATAACAAGACTTGGCGGGGTTCAGGTACGGGGCTTCGAGATACCTCACACAAAGGTACTTGAGAATGGGAGGAAATACCCCAGCACAACCTACGCATACGAGATCGAACATGATGATAAACGAGTGATCTACGCGCCTGATCTGGGGAAACTAGACCCATGGATACTAAGCCGCTTGGAGGGCGCAGATGTGTTTCTCATGGATGCCACCTTCTGGTGGGACAACGAGCTGGAAAGAGTCAGCGGGATACCCATCACAAGCTACCAGCTGGGTCACGTACCACAGGAATCAGCGGTAGAGCTACTCAAAGATCAAAGGATAGGCAGGGTGATCTACACCCACTTCAACCACACTAACCCGGTTCTAGATACAGTAAGCGGGCACTATAGAAAAATCGTGGAAAACACTGGACAAGAAATAGCCTATGATGGTATGAAGATAATGGTCTAGTAGGTTCGGCTCACATAGGCGACATACTTTGCCTCATCCTTGCACAGGATACAGTTGCCGGTGGGCTCTTCTTCTACATCCCATCTGGTGCCTCTAATCTCGCCACTGACCATCTCCTTGATGTTGAAGGCGCAATCCGGATCACCACACCAGTTCACACGCACAATCATCCGAGCATCCATATAGACCTGCAACTGGTCCATGTCGTAAGCATCCACGATGAGGCTCTCCAGCTTCGCCTTACTCTTGTCCCTGAGGTTCTCAAAGATAGCTTGGAATGTCTCGTTTATCTTCTCGATGAGATCGGCTTCATCCACCTGTATCTTCTCGAAGTTATCGCGACGCACAAGTGTGGCTTTCTTGTTCTGAGCCTCTCTTGGACCTACCTCGACCCTCAAGGGGACCCCATACATCTCCCACTTGTAGTACTTGTCTCCAGGATTAAGCCGATTATCATCGTCGAGAACGACCCTGACCCCAGCCTCCTTAATTACCCCGTAGAGCTTTTTAGCGTATTCTTCAGCGACTTTTTCCTTTCCCTTGAAGAGAATAGGCACAATAACCACCTGCCTTGGCGCCACCAAGGGGGGTAACACGAGCCCATGATCATCACCATGATGAGAAATTGTAGCAGCCAAGGTTCTACCGAAACCCATGCCGTAGCATGTGTTCGTGGCGGTCGCCTGGTCACCGTTCTCATCCTCATATGTAAGATTGAAGGCTTTTGCGAAGTTGTAACCCAGCTGATGTACCGTGCCGATCTGATTCACCTTACCATCAGGGTTCCAAGTATCAAAGGCAATGCTATAGTCGGCGCCAGCGAACTTATCGAACTCAGGTCGCTTCAACATAATATAAGACAACCCCAAGCGGTCATATACGCTCCTATACGCCTTGACAGCAGCCCTGACCTCCTCCTCAGCCTCCTCATAGTCAACATGGGCGGTGTGTCCCTCGTTCCAGAGGAACTCCCTTCCCCTGTATAGGGGTCTAGTTGCCTTGGTCTCGTACCTGTATACGTTGCATGTCTGATGCATCTTGATAGGCAAGTCTTGGTGGCTTCTCATCCAGAGCTTGAACATGGGATATATCGCTGTCTCACTAGTAGGTCTCAGCAGCAGCCTGCGCTCTAATTCGTTGTTGCCTGCGTGGGTAATCCAGAACACCTCTCCGCTGAATCCCTCAATGTGGTCCTCTTCCTTCTGGAAGGAGTCTTCGGGTATCACGACCGGGAACTGCATCGGCTCATTACCGTTCTCCTCCAGCTTCTCCTCCAGCATCGCTATGATGCGTTTTGCTGTGCTCATACCCCAACCCGTGTAGACGCTGAAGCCCTTCACGGGGTACCGGTCATCAACTAGCTTCGCCTCAAGCAGCACGTTGTCGTACCACTCGGAGAAGTTCTCCTTGGCGATTAGTTCCTTCTTAGTAGAGGACTTGTTCCCAGTCATTTCGTTTTCCTCTTCCCACTGTGAATGGACTTGGGTTTTAAAAAGGTAGGGTTATTTTTCTCTGGAAAATGCTCCGCAAATACTATAGGGAGAGTCCCCTCATTCTATTCCATGCCTAAGATAGACACAGACAACATAATAGCCATGGAAGACACCCACATCACAGTGAGAGGCTACAGGCGCAGGACCACCATCCCCTCAGGGATATTCAAGTTCCTTGAATTGGCTGACGGCGATGTGATCCGGTGGATCGCAACAAAAGAAGGAACTGTCTACGTATCTAAACTAGAAAAATAGGGATTTTTGCTAAGCAGGTGGGTAAGGAAGGGCGGTCAGGATCATTGATGTCAATCCTAGATAGGATGGCGCATATAGACTCGGGTATTCTACTCCATGCCCAGGGCAAACAGTATCAACACTGGGTGCAATCATTCCGAGATAGGCGACGCTAAGCTGCCAAGTTCCTATGAAGTCAGGGTAACCAGGTAATCCAGAGAGTTCCCATAGCTGATATGCTGTATACCAGCTTAGAGTGAATGAGTAGTCCAGTGGGTCCTCTCCCGGTGCCTCGAATACGGAGTCTCCTGTGAATAGATATGATCCGTATTCTGAATCATATCTGATTGATACAGACCCCATTGTATGCCCGGGCGTATATTCTATTATGAATCCTTCAGCCTCTTCAGCATACTCGTACATGTAATCAGGAATGTATCCAGAATATGTGAATTGGTCTGGGGCTGGATTACCAGGATCATAAGCTCCTACTTGAATCAAAGGAACCTCATATGAATGTGAGTAGATAGGTATACCTTTCATCTGGAAATAGGAGCCAGCTCCTGCGTGATCAGCGTGCCCATGAGTCAGATAGACGGCTATTACTGGTTTTTTGAAAGCCTTTGTAACGCTATTATGGAGGTCTTTTGCCTGATCTTCGTCCCCACAGTCAACTAGGACTATTCCTTCACCCACATCGACTCCATAGACATTTACCTTGTAGTAGGCGCCTTCTGGTATCTCCATCCCATATTCAGGGGGGATATTCAATATGATGGTCTCTTCAAACCGAATTATATTGTCTGAGATAGGGTATTCTTCGATGGAATCATTTTTTTTATATTGTTTTGCGGATGCAAACAGTGTAGGTGTTATCATCACATTTATGATAACCAATATAGTAACTAACATTGAAACCTGTTTTCTACGTAACATTGTTATTCCAGAATGGATCAATAATGCACTTTATAATATTTCTTCATATTACGCTATGGATGTTTATTATATATTTTAAAATATATATCAGATGAGGTTTTAATAACCATTCTTTTTTATCGATAGTTTACTTAGTGAGCGACTAATCAAGATATAGGAATATTTAGATGAGGACAGGCTCCGAGTTGAAAACCTGGAAACCTCTGGAGGTTATCACATATCTCCTTGGTTGATCATCGAAATCGATGCCACGCATCTTATCGATCCGGATAGTCTTTATCAAATTATAATCTCTCATATCCTTTCCAAGCAAGAAAACCCCATCAGACAGGAACTGCTCCATATAGAAATCATTGGCATTTGGTAACCCCTCTGATGTTATGATAGCAGAACAATCTAACCTCCGTATGGTTTCAAAGAGTTGCCCAATCAGGAAACGCTTCTTGCCAGACCTCGACTCATGAACCAGTATGCTTGTTACGGGGTCGATTATGATGTGCTTCGCGCTTACTCTTTTGACAGCGGTCTCTATCTCGCTCTCAATGCTGAACTGGATCTTGCCTTTCCTTCGATCGATGGGCTCGACGAGACCCTGACTATGTGGGATCATATAGATATCAAGGACCTCAACCATGTCGTCCTCCTCGGCCTTTGCTATATCCCACCCGAACGCTGTAGCGTTCTTGATCTTTTTATCCATAGGCTCCTCTAAGGTAACATAAACTACTGGCTCATCCCTATTCACAGCAGCCATCATGTATTGTAATGTCATTATGGTCTTTCCCACACCGGGACCACCGCAAAGCAGAATGATGCTTTTCTCCGGTACCCCACCGCCCAGCATATCATCGAGACCCTGAACACCTGTCTCTACTCTCACGACGTTGTATTCTTCCATGTCTTATTCTCCTTGCTTGGCTAGAATCCTGCTTGTAAACGACTATTATACAAAACATCGTCGTTTACCCCCAGTCTCCCACCCTTGAGGATATACTCTACAGAATATCCTTTATTTTATATATAGATGTCTGTTGCAAAATGTGTGATGTTTAACGCTTAAATCCATCCCAGCCAAATGAATGGTTATGGACGTGGGACCCAAGGAGACAAGGTTCTATTCTGATACGCAGCTCAAGGAGATCGCTGATGAGATTGATAGAGCAGTGACCATCCCAGTCAATATGATGGTAGAGGCTGAGCACAGGGTATATGATCTTTCAGAGGTAGAGAAGATCCTCCGAGAAGCAAAGAGAATAACCGTACAAGACTGCGGTTGTCGAACCGAATACGGTAACTGTGATTCACCAAGGGATGTATGCATAGGGTTGGATGATGAAGCAGACTACGCGCTGGATAACGAGAAGTGGAACAGCAGGGAGATAGATTTGGAGGAGGCTCTACAGGTTCTCAAGCGAAGCCACGAAGCCGGGTTAGTCCATATGGCATACGTGATGAAAGGCGAAGATAAGCCCGGGTTAATATGTAGCTGCTGCACCTGTTGCTGTCATACTCTACATAGTCTTCTAAGAAACGGCATCCACACCCAGGTCTTATCATCGAGACTGGTCGCACTGGATGACAAAACCAAGTGCATCGATTGCGGTGAGTGCGTCAAGCGCTGCGTTTTCCTCGCCCGCGAGAAAACACAAAATAAGATGAAATACGATTCATCAAAATGTATGGGATGCGGGCTCTGCGTCTCAACGTGTCCCACCGAGACAATCTCCATGGTTCCCCGTGATGATTGATGCAACCAGTAGCCAAACTAATCTATGAACACGTAAAGCTGAGGCCAGCCGCCAAGGCCCAGGATATCTACAAGCTACTGTATCAGGGGGTCTTCGGTGTGGGTCACATCATCTCTGACAGAGCCTGGGATGTGCTGGAGGAGGAGGCTGACAGGATTAATCTTGAGGATCACTTGGATGATCCATTGTTTGAGCCAGTCTCCCCTGACGGCTCCATGGTGAGGGTGAATCTACGCCAATATATCAATCAAGGTAACGACTTGAAGACCCTGTTTCAGGTTATGAAGAAATCTGCTATGCATATAGGTGATCCTGAGATGTTTCTCGGGTACTGGAGTAGCTTCAAGAAACTCGTTTCAGAGGGAGAACTGAATTTTGACTGGGGTGAGATAAAGATGCTTGATGAATTAATCGAGCGAGACGGCGTAAAACCGATACACCACACAGAGGCTTATCGTGAGGCATATTACCCCGCATACAGGGTCATCCAGATAGAAATTTATCGCAAAACGATTAACACACGTGATTAGTGTTAAAACCATTCAATCTAATATTATTGGATACTTATGAAAGCGAAAAAAACCGCATACAACTGGATCGATGAGAACCAGGGCAGGATCATTGAGGTCAGCGATGAGATATGGGAGTACGCTGAGCTGGGTCTGCTGGAGTATAAATCAGCCAGGCTCCTCGTGAAGGAGCTTGAGAAACACGGGTTCACCGTGGAGATGGGCGTCGGTGGTATGCCCACGGCTTTTGTAGCAACTTGGGGTAACGGTAAACCCGTCATTGGGGTCATGGGAGAGTACGATGCCTTGCCCGGGTTGAGTCAACGTAAAAAACCCGAGAAAGAGCCCTTGAAGCAGGGAGCGCCTGGCCACGGCTGCGGGCACAATATACATGGAACATCAGGGATGGCTGGAGCCATAGCCATGAGGTACGCTATGGAGGAACATGGGTTACCCGGTACCGTCAAGTTCTTTGGTACTCCTGCTGAGGAGAGCGGCAGCGGCAAGGTCTGGATGGTACGCGACGGTGTGTTTGATGGCGTTGAAGCTGTGTTGAGTCATCACCCGGGGAGCATGAACGTTGGTTCGCTCGCGAGCAGCCTCGCAAACAACAGCGTCAAGTTCCATTACAGGGGCAAGACTGCTCACGCGGCTGGCAGCCCAGAGCAGGGGAGAAGCGCCCTAGATGCCGTGGAGTTGATGAACGTCGGGGTAAATTTCCTGAGGGAGCATATCATTCAGGATGCTAGGATTCACTACGTGATCGAGGAGGGCGGTGGTCAACCGAATGTGGTGCCGGATTATGCTCGCAGCTGGTATCTTGTGCGTGCCCCGCAGAGGGATCAGGTGGAGCATATCTACAATCGTGTATTGAAGATCGCTGAGGGTGCAGCGTTAATGACTGAGACCGAACTAGAGGTAGAGTTCATCAAGGCCATCTATAATAAGATCCCCAATAAGGTTCTCAGCGACGTGGTGATACAGAATATGCGCGATATCGGTGCACCAACATACACCGATGAAGAGATAGAGTGGGCCAAGAAGCTCACCAGCACTATCAGCCGTGAATCCAAGATCGAGCAGCTACGTAAATCCAAGAGACCGGGATGGGAGAAACTGGTAGATGTGGTGATGGATACCAGTATACCAGATGCCTGGAACGATGGAATAGTAAGCCCAGGCAGCACAGATGTAAGTGACGTAAGCTGGAAGGCCCCAACCATGGAGTTCGGGACATCAACCTGGCCGCTGGGGGTACCCGGGCATAGCTGGATGAATGTAGCAGGAGGAGCCTCTAGCATCGGGCATAAGAGCCTGATTTTCGCGTCTAAGGTCATCGCAGCCAGTGGACTGGATATGCTGACTAGTGAGGAGCTACGCGACGCCGCTTGGAAGGAGCATGGTGAGCGCACCCTGGGTAAGGAGTATAGGACGCCTATCCCTGAGGGAATGAAGCCTCCGCTGGATATGTGGGAAAAATAGGTTAGAGGGTTAAGGTTTCACCGGGTTTCATTATGATTACCTCGGTGTTGCTTCCCTCTTCCACTGCTTTCTTATAGTCCGCTGGGTCCGTGTCCCAGATATGCATGGGTAACGCCTTCTTGGGGTTTACCGCGATGGTTGCCTCTGCCGCCTCCGGGTTGTCCATGGTATAGGTTCCCCCGCTGGGCACCAGCATGACATCGATGTCCGTGAGTTCCTTCATCTCCTCGACGAAGTCAGAGTCACCTACATGGTATATGGTCTTGTCCTCGGCTGTGATGAGGTAGCCTACCCCGATTCCCTTTGGGTGGAATGGGGTGCCGGGGCTCCTGAAGCGTTTAAAGTTGTAGGCTTCAACGGCCTCTATGAGGACGCCGTCGATCTTGGTAGCCTCACCCGGTTTCAGGGATAATACTTCTGTGTCGAGTTTTTTACCGCATTCTGGGGGTGCGATGATCTCTGTTTTTGGTGTCTTGATGAGCGCTATTTTGTCTGGTTTGCAGTGGTCGTCGTGGTGGTGGGTGCATAGGATAATGTCTGCTTTCTCCTTGTATTCACCAGCGTATGGGTCGATGTAGATGTTTTTTCCACCTGTTTTTAGTAGCCAGCTTGCGTGGCCTAGCCATTTGAGTTCCATATTGATCATATTATCTGTGTTTCTAGGGGTTTATGGTGTTTCTGGTTTCCGTGACTCAAAGGCCGAGAGATAAGCCAACCCGAAAAGAATTCTCAGGGCGCTACTGAGGAATAATCCATTGTTGAGCCCAGCTATTCCAGCGAAATAGGTTTCTATGATATATCCCCCAAGGTTCGAGCCTATGAAGCTGGCTACACCAAAGGCAGCGGTGCTGCTGGCTAGATAAGTTGCCCTGAGCTCACTGGGGGCCAAGTCGATGATGTATGTGGATTCGCTGCTCATCCAGGCAGCCATGCCGAAGCCCAAGAAGAATTCTCCCACCGCGATATGCCACCACTCTGTGGCAAGGGCATATGTTACTGGAGCGATTGCCATGGTGAGGCGACTCATCACGATTATGGGTCTGCGGCCGATCCTGTCCATTATCGAGCCGAGCCTTCTTTGGCTGAGGGTGCTGACGAGGCTGCTTGTGAGGCTCAGGGTGCTTATCTGCCATATCTTCATCTGGAGTCTGTGAGTGATTACCATGGGGAACAGGGGCCAGGCGAAGCTCATGCCGGCCCCGTACATGAAGTTGAGTACAAGGTATCGTGTGAGTCTTGGGTCCTTTAAGAGTTCTCTGATGTTGATGTCTCTGGATGCTTTCCTAGGCGGCTTCTCCTCGGTAAACCATATGAATACGCCGCTGAGGAGGTTGGCGGCGGCTGCTATGCCAAGTACGATGGCGTAGTTGGCTGTGGTGGTGTCTCCTACCTGGTTTATGCTGATGAGGAAGGCGATGATCATGGCGAAGAAGCTGCCCAGTTGGCTGATGCTGTTGATGGCTCCTATCACTGTGCCCCTGTTGTATTCATCCGTGTAGTCCCCTAGGAGGCTGTTCCAGCTTGGTATGCTTACGCCGCTGAAGAAGCTGCTCAGGATCACGAGCCAGATGAGCCTCTCAGGAGACTGAGTGAATAATAGTGCAGCGATGGCTCCGGCGTTCAGTATCCGCCCAGCCGAGATGAAGCGTTTCTTGCCGTATCGGTCGCTGAGTCTACCAAAGGCTAGCTGGGTTAGGTTGGCGCTGAGACTCTTGGCTCCCTGGAGGAAACCCATCTGGTTTACCGTGGCGCCTGCTGCTGCGACGAGGAGGTTGTTGAACCTGTTGTTGAGGCTGTCCCCGAACATCCTGATGAATCCTGTTGTCATCAGGATCTTGTTGGTCTTGAGTGGGGTCTCCTCGTC
>CAZVMT010000077.1:0-12502 GCA_964628765.1 uncultured Candidatus Bathyarchaeia archaeon
CAGGCATATCGTGGTCAACGCAGCTGAAGCTCCCCATACTCCCCGTGTTAGGACCCTCATCGTTATCATAGGCTCGTTTGAAGTCTCGGACCAGTGGCATGAATTTCAGGTTCTTGCCATCGATGAAAGCCTGTAACGTGAACTCTTTCCCCTTGAGCTTCTCCTCCATGACCACTAAACCATCATCACGTATCCGTTCAGCAGCGTATTCCTCTGCTGCTTTACGGCTCAATAGATGCTGCCCAGTGACCCTCACGCCCTTGCCTCCGGTCAATACATCGGGTTTAACCGCTACCTCAGGTTGTATATCGAGAAACTCCTTGACCTCGCCTATGCTACGGCATATTTTGTACTCTGGGTTGCCCACGATACCGTTCTTGGTTAGAACCTCCCTAGCGTATGCCTTGCTCCACTCCAGCCTGGCTATGGCTTTCACTGGACCAACAGTGGGTACACCCATCTCTATAAGGTAGTCCGCTACACCAGCGGCTAGCGGTGTCTCTGGACCGATGAACGCCATATCCATGTCCTTGTATTTGGCATAGTTCTCTGGATTATTCAAATCAATAATATCATAATGTTTGCATAGGGCGGCTATCCCGGGGTTTAGTTTAGCCATCGCGGCGGTGAGCTCAATGGGCTCCTCTGCCAGCTTCTTTGTGATGGCGTGTTCCCGTGCACCGTTGCCTACCACGAGTACCTTCATGGTTTATGACAGTGTGTTTATGGATATAAGAGGCTCCCTGAACCATGTTGTTATATGGGATTGCATGTAAATTGACGGTATAGGTGCATTCTATGCGTGGATTAGAGATCGATGACCTCGAACACCTCAAGATGATAGCCCAACCGAAGCTATCACCAGACACATTGAAGATTCTATACCTGGTCACAGCTCCAGATGGCGACGAGTATAGAACCAAGTTAGAGGTAATCGATAGGAAGACAGGTGAAAAGATCTGGGGTCTCGATGAAGGTGATCCCACCAACCCGGATTGGGCTCCCCATGGAGACAAGATCCTCTTCACAAGCAAGAAAGACATGGAGAACCATGAGAAAGAAACAGGGCTCTGGACAGTAAAACTCGGTGAAGAACCCAAGCTCTTAGAGAAGTTCGCAGGAGGAGTCTCCCAGCCAAGGTGGAGCAATGACGGTGAGTCCATATTCTTTGTCTCTGGGGTCGGCGAGGATGACCCGGATGTGAAGATAATCGATAAGATACCCATCTGGTTCAACGGCGAAGGCTGGACCTACTACAAGACCAAACATCTCCACAGATACCACCTTGAAACAGGTGAGACAACGATGATCTCAACCGGCGACATGGATATCCAATGCCACGCACCTAGTCACGATAACACCAAGGTAGCCTATTGTCAATCCGCCAACCCCCTTCGCCCCGGTGAATCCAACCTCATAATCCATGATCTAGTGACCGGGGAATCGGATAGGATACTCAGCGGCTACATGATCCAGTCCCTCCACTGGAGCCAAGACGATAAAAAGATCGCATTCATGGGCCACGACGGTAGCCGGGGCTACGCAACCCACGTGGGAGTACACTTAATGGACGCCAAGAGCGGCGCTGTCACTGATCTAACAGGTAAACTGGACCGGGGCTGCAGTAGACGCCACTACTATGATTTGCGGAGCATGTACGCTGGTAACGCTGAGCCGGTCTGGGACGAGGACTATATCTATTTCCCAGTCAGCGACAGCGACCGCTACGAGGTCCACAGAGTAGACCCAGAGACAGGTGTGATAAAACCCGTGCTACAGGGTCAATACAGTATCGAAGAGTATGATGTTAAAGCAGGGGTAGTAGCCTTTACGCGGGTAAACGTTGATAGACCAGCCGAGCTCTGGGTAAAGGACACATCAGAGAGACAATTAACCCACCTAAACACAGAGATGTTATCAGAAGTTCAATTACAGCCATTTGAACGATTCAGCTTCACCCAGAAAGACGGAGCAGAGGTCGAGGGCTGGTTATTGAAGCCATTGGATTGGGTTGAGGGCGTCAAGTACCCCGCTGTACTGGATATACACGGGGGACCCAAGAGCAAGTATGGGGACAGCCTCATGTACGAGCACCAACTCTACGCATCAAAAGGCTACGCAGTGCTATACATCAACATCCGTGGAAGCGGTGGCTACAGCCAGGAATATGGTGACATCCGGGGCGAGTGGGGCATCTGGGACTACGAGGACCTGATGAAAGGAGTAAAAACCGCCTTAACCATGTACCCCTGGATCGATAAGGAGCGCCTCGGGGTAACTGGGCTCAGCTACGGGGGCTACATGACCAACTGGGTAATAACCCACAGCGACCTCTTCAAGACAGCCATAAGCCAGAACAGCATCAGCAGCTGGACAGCCTTCTTCGGCACAAGCGACATCGGTTTCCACTTCACCCCAGAGCAGATCGGTGGAAACCCATGGAGCAGCTTAGATGTCTACATCGATAAGAGCCCGATCACCTACGCGAACCAAGTGGACACCCCTGTCCTGTTCATTCACAGCTGGAATGATTACAGGTGCTGGATAGACCAAAGCATAGAGTTCTATACAGCCCTCAAATACCTTGGAAAAGAAACCCAGTTAGCCATGTTCATGGAGGGACCCCATACCTTCAGGTCGGTAGCCAAGATGAGCCTAAGGAAACGCAGATACCAGTTGATACTCGACTGGTTCGATAAGTACCTCAAACCCTAATTTTCCCTGTCAATTGTTATATCAAGCCGCGCCACGGATATCCCTAGGTTGATTCAATTGAAGTATGGATCACAGAGCATGGTAAATCCCCTCAAGAGCGTGCTGGTGAAGCGCCCAGACACCCATTTTGCGGTACAGGACTACAAGAAATGGCACTACACTGGACCCCTAGACCTAGCTGAGGCGCAGAGAGAACATGATGCATTTACAGATATAATGAAGAAGCAGGGAGTCGAGGTGCTTTACCACCCGGAGCCCCAGCCAGACCACGCTGACTCCATATTCACTTATGATCCAGCCATAATCACAGAGGAAGGCGCCATACTCTTCCAGATGGGTAAGAGGCTCCGCAAGGGAGAGGAGAAACCCATGGAGAGGAGACTCCAGGAGCTAGATATACCGATACATTACAGGATACATGGAACGGCGACTGTTGAGGGCGGGGATACCCTGTGGCTGGATGAGGATACCATGGCTCTCGGTCAGGGGTTCAGGACAAACAGGTCGGGGTTGGAGCAGATGAAGAAAGCCCTCAATCCCTTAGGTGTCGAACTGATACCCGTGGATCTTCCATACTTCTATGGCCCAGAAGCCTGCCTGCACCTGATGAGCCTGATTAGCTTCGCGGACCATGATCTAGCAGTCATATATAGCCCGCTCTTCCCTGTGCCCTTTTGGAAGATGCTCAGGGAACGAGGAGTTGAGATGATCGATGTCTCGGAGGCTGAGTTCAACAAGATGGGGACTAATATCTTGGCTTTGAAGCCTAGAGAAATTATGATGCTGGACTGCACCCCAGAGGTTCAGAGCAGACTAGAGGAAGCCGGTTGTAGAGTCTACACCTACAAGGGTGTTGAGATCAGTTTGAAGACGGAGGGTGGTCCTACATGTTTGACTCGTCCTCTTCTACGGGAGCGATAGAGTTGGATGAGGTAGAGAAACGTGTACTGGACTGCATTGATGTCGATGGGTTGATCGATTATCTCTGTGAGTTAATAGCGATCCAGAGCACAACTGGAGACGAGGAGAGAGCCCAAGAGAACATCGCAGCCAAGCTCGAATCCATGGGCATGATGGTCGATAAATGGGATATCGATCTCGAAGAACTCAAGAAGCACCCCGATTACAGCGCAGAGGTTAAGCGAGATAAAGCAGTAGGCGTCGTCGGTGTATGGGGTGGAGACTCTGGGAGATCGCTTATTCTTAATGGGCACATTGACGTGGTGCCCGCTGGTGATGAATCTAACTGGGTTAACCCGCCTTGGGAAGGAACCGTCACAGATGGTAAGATCATGGGCAGGGGCTCAGTAGATATGAAAGGGGGACTCGTAGCAGCAATATACGCTGTTAAAGCCATCCAGGACGCGGGGATCAATCTCAAGGGTAAGGTCATCCTTGAGAGCGTAGTCAGTGAAGAAGACGGAGGCACAGGCGCTTTGGCGGCTACACTGCGAGGGTATACAGCTAATGGCGCGGTAATCATGGAGCCAACGGAGTTGAAGATCGTTCCAGCTCAGGCTGGTGCTTTATGTTTCAGGATAAAGGTCAATGGTTTATCGGCTCACGCCTGTGTGAGGGATGAAGGTGTCAGCGCATTGGAGAAATTCATCTTAATCCATGATGCCTTGCTCAAGTTGGAGAAGGAGAGAAACCAGAGGGTCACCGACCCACTCTACTCTGGCTATGAGCTACCTATACCCCTAAACATGGGTAAGGTTCAGGGTGGGAACTGGCCGTCTACGGTCCCAGAGACACTGATAGCCGAGGGCAGATACGGTGTAGCTGTGGGTGAGGACCTTGATGAGGCCAAACAAGGGTTCATCGATGCGTTGAACGCTGTGGTTGATTCTGATCCATGGCTCAGTGAGCATCCACCTGAGATGGAGTGGTGGGGTGGACAGTTCAAACCGGGCAGTATACCTGTCACCGATCCAATCGTCGAGACGGTGAAGACCGCCTACTTGGATACCGTAGGCGTGGAGCCGGTTCTTGAGGGCGTTACTTATGGTTCTGATATGAGGCATTTGATTAACATTGGAGATACACCCACTGTGCTTTTTGGCCCCGGAGATGTGCGTGACTGTCACAGACCCAATGAGACAGTTTTGATAAATGAACTTGTCACAACGGCGAAAACCCTTGCCTTGACGATCCTAAGGTTCTGTGGATATTAGGTCTCTTTGTGTTTTTTAGCTTCTTTATTGAGTCTACCCCATTATTTTTGGATATAGGGGTTATAATCTGTTGGCTAATACATGTCGTTAAGATCATCCCGCTTATACACTGAGGTGTCCTCGTGGTCCATTGGGTTGTATGTGTATTGCTGTGTCGAGAATCGTTTGGGTTTGAAGTTTACCCACGTGTATATCCCGATGAGTATTCCACCCACCAGAATGTAGAGGTATGCCCTGTTCCAGTTCATAATTGGGTTGATAGTCGAGGTCTCGGATGCCTCTATGAAATACCCTAACCCTATCAAGTATACACCGATGAAGAACACCAGCGCAGCTGCTCGTGTTGATAAAGCGGAACGTACCCGTATCATCATGTAAAAATAATAATAGCCCCTATTTTAACGCGATGTGAAAGCCTATATTGGCTTCACGCTATTGACTGCTGTGCCAGTCAAGGGAACCTACTGCCTATGCATAGTGAATCATGAAACTCAGTCTATCCAGATAGGGGCGCTGGGTGAAATCGAGTTCAAGAAAGGACTGTATGTCTATGTGGGCTCCGCGTTAAACAGTCTGATACCACGACTCCAACGGCATCTGAGAATGAGCCAAGGCGAACACCATGTGTTTCACTGGCACATAGATTATCTTCTCAGAGAGAAAACAGTCGAGATTGACTCCATCTACATAATTGAGACCGGTGAGCACCTTGAATGTATAATCGCCGATAAGGTCTCAAAACATGGGAAGGCTATTCCAAGATTCGGCTGCAGCGACTGCAAATGCAGCAGCCATCTATTCTATATACAAAGCTTTGATTTCATGGAAAAAATGGGTTTAAAAAAGTGGGTTTAGAGGCTCTCCTCGACCTCTTGGATCAATGGGATAGCCAGCTCGCTTATGGTGACGCCTGTACACCATGGCATCAATGCGGCTGCCTGTATCTCCTTCTTGGAGACCCCTGCCTTGAAAGCCTCGCCAACGAAGTGGCGTAGAGCAACAGGGTCTCTCGTTGTGCTGTAGATGGCTATCCTGATGAGTAGACCGGTTTTCTGGTCGATGACTCCATCGATGTTTACTGCTTGAGCCATCTTCATCCAGGCTTCCGCTACTTCTGGTGTCTCTTTGCTGAAAATTTCCCATACGTTTTTGTTTGGCATTGGAACCAGAGTAAAAATATTCTATATACATTTAATGCTTGACTATGGTTTTATTTATAAGAATAAAGGATACAGTGGACAGGTAGCCCAAGGGGGAGCAGAGGATAGACAACAAATTCGTGGAAGACATCGACGCAGTGATAAGAAAATTCGAGAACGAGCTCTCCCAAGACGAATACGATAAGATTATGAGTCTACGGGAAGACCTCATCGACAAGCATCGGAGGCGTCAGGTGAAGATCAACCACAGCGTAATGGAGCTCATCTGCGCAAAGCACCTAATCAGAAACGGGTTTGATGTAGACATAGAACACGAGTTGACCAGCCTCAGCACAGATATCTACGCTAATAAGGGATATGGGAGCCTGATTGTCGAGGTGGAGACTGGCTTCGTGCCACCGGATCACGCGTTGGACCCCATGATGTATCTCAAGGGCAGGATCGCAAGCAAAATAACAAGATACAGCGCCTACGCGAATAAGTTCATACTCGCAACCACACCCTACTATATTATGCAGGTCCCGTCAAGCCTCATCAAGCCACCCCGCTTCAGGACTCCAGAGGAGGTAGAGAACATCAAGGAACTCTGTGACCTCTACTATAGCAATCCGCCTGTCTCTTTGGAGGAGATAAGGAACGCTCGGCTTCACAGCATCTACGTGGTGGATGTGGATAATACCAGTATTCGTGAATGGGAGGTCAACGAGTATATGGGTAAGGCAGCCCTCTGGGCGGTATAGGTAAGGTTTAAAGCGAGGCGCCCAGCCAATACAGGAGTAGCTGATATGGAAATTTCCAGTGGTTTCTTGGTTGCAGGATTGTTGATGGCTTTAGCTGGAGTCATATTGATCTACATGAGTCTTAAGGCTGATCCAAACGAGTTAAATGATGAAAAGGATGGGATCAGATACATCGGTCCTATCCCCATCGTGGTTAATGGTGGGCGGAAATGGATAGTTGCCGCACTCATAGTCTCGGGTGTGCTCATCGTTTACCTCGTTACAAAATCGTACTATCCAGATATTCTTGGGGGATTCTTCTAGTGGGTAGAAAATGCGGTATCTGTGGAAAAGACAACGCCGATATCCTCTGCAGCAAGTGCGGCACTTTTGTCTGTGAACAGTGCTATGACCCGGAGACAGATAGCTGCGCCCAATGCAGTGGAAAGAAATACAGGAAAGCATCAAGTGGGAACCAAGTCCTCTACCTTGTAGGCGGTGGGCTGCTCATGATGATAGGGTTATTCGTGGCTTCTTTTGCATTCATCCCGCTTACTGGAGCCAAGATAGTGGTCTTCCCGTTGATGTTTGAGAACGTGAACGCGGTGACAGCTGTGTTGATGAGCCTGATGTTTTTCAGCATGTTCGCTGTGGCTTCGCTGCTTCCATTTTATCTCACTCTCAGAAGAAACAGGAGCTTTGACTGGGATGAGGGCATCTATTCATTGCAGGAGAGCAGGGGCTCAAGTAGTAACGTAACCGAGACCGTTGAGTATATGATTACCACCGAGGTACCTGAAAAGCTGAAAGATACTATCTATATCGAGGACAACCTCAACGAGGTCGTGTTGCTTAGCGAGAAGGACCCTGGTTTCCAGAAGTTCTACAATATCCCGGATAGCTTCATCATAGACTCGGTTGAGTCTGCGTATGAGGACAAGTATCTGGTGTTGAAGATCAAGTTGATCCGTGATTAGGACAAGTTTTTAACTCGTCCACTCATCTAGGCTCTCGATAAGTTATGCCGCAGGTTTACAGGCTCGGTGATTACAGCGATGAACTCAAGGATGTTGCATTGATCGTTGGGGATGGGTTGTGCAGCAACATCTATGTCATTGGACGTGAAGAAGCCACCCTAGTCGATACAGGTGTAGGTAACAGGGCTAACCCCATATTCCCACAGCTCGCAGAGCTAGGAGTACAGCCTGGGAACATCAAGCAGGTGATACTCACCCACGCACACCATGACCACGCCATGGGCACATATCTGATACTGGAGCAGGCTAATCCCACGATATTTGTCCACGAGAAAGACACTCAATATATAGCATCAAGCTTTGGCTCTGCTCTGGTAAAGGTGGTAGAGGGAGACATAATAGAGACACCAATAGGTGCATTCACTGTCTACTGGACACCCGGGCACACAGGAGGAAGCATGTGCCTCTACAACCCAGAGCACAAGATACTCATCAGCGGTGACACCGTCTTCCCAGATGGCTACTATGGACGCTATGATGGGGAGAGTGGAAGCCTAGAAGCGACTATAAACTCTTTGAAGAAGCTCACGGAGCTGGACTGTGAGATCATGCTACCGGGTCATGGCTCACCTGTCTTCCAAGACGCCAATAGCCACATCAAGCTGAGTTATGATCAGGCGTCGCGTCCCAGATAGGTTAATTGGATTGTGGTTGATGCCATGGTGTACAGGCGTCACCATAAGCTAATCGGCTATCCCGTTAATTCAGCAAGTCGGGGAGAGCCTCTATAGAACTAGACTAGCGGTATCCAGAAAAATGCCTTAAGTAACATATGTCTATTCATTTCTTCGATTAACTTGGTTGAAAAGAACCTAGATTTAAGGAGCGACACAGTCACTAGGCCAAGCCCAGAGATGAGGGAAGCCGCCTACAAAGCAAAACTAGGCGACGACGTATACGGAGACGACCCCTCGGTCAACGAGCTAGAGGTCACAGCCTGTGAGGTATTTGGTAAAGAAGCAGCGTTATTCGTTACAAGCGGAACCCAAGGAAACGCGGTAGCCGTGCTCGCCCACACCCAGAGAGGCGACGAAATAATACTAGAACAACGCAGCCACATCTACGTAAACGAGGTAGGAGGACTAGCCGTGATGGGGCAGCTCATGGCAAGGACCATCCCCGGAGATAAGGGCTACATGAACCCCGATGATATCAAGGCAGCTGTCAGGGCAGATAACATTCACTACCCCAAGACGAGTCTTCTCTGCATCGAGAACACTCACAACAGCGCTGGTGGGATCCCAATTACTCCAAAGCAGATGAAGTCTAACTATGATGTAGCCAAAGAGTATGGATTGGGTGTACACCTTGACGGAGCCCGCGTATTCAACGCATCTGTTGCTCTAGGAGTCGATGTGAAGGAGATAGCCAAGTACACCGACACCATCCAGATATGCCTCAGCAAAGGACTAGCAGCCCCAGTAGGCTCACTAGTCGTAGGACCAGAGGAAATAATGAAAAGGGCACGAAAATACCGCAAGATGCTGGGAGGAGGCATGAGGCAGGCAGGCATCATCGCAGCCCCTGGACTAATAGGGTTGACCAAGATGGTTGACAGGCTCGCAGATGACCATAAGAACGCCAAGATCCTCGCAGAGGGTCTGAGCAAGCTGGGTATCAAGGTAGTGAACGATATAAGGACTAACATGGTCTATGTTGACTTCAGCCCCATCGGTTGGACGGCTGATGACTGGAACAAGGCGTGTACAGAGATCGGTTGGAAGAGCAGGGGACACGGCACAGGCACCAGACTGGTAACCCACTATGGAATAGAGGAAGAAGACATACATAGCTTCCTCGCGGACATCGCCAAGAAGATCTAATCCCACATTTTTTATCCCCCAATCGGGGTTCTTTCTGTATGATTAAAGTCCCAGCAGACAAACTAACTGAACTTGGAATAGAGATATTCACAAAACAAGGAACCAGTCTGGAGCGAGCAACCTTCCTCGTAGAGACCCTCATCGAGGCCAACCTCACGGGGCACGACAGCCACGGCGCACACTACTATGTACGATACAGTGAAAGGATAAAGGAAGGGTTCCTCAAGGTAGACGCTGAGCCCAAGATAGTCAAGGAGACTCCGGGAACCGCCCTCATCGATGGTAACTGGACTTTTGGCCAGATCACGGCGAAGAAGCTTGTCGAGACGGCTGTGGATAAGGCGAAGGATAACATGGTCTCGGCTGTTGGCGCGTTCAACTGTAACCACATAGGCAGGATCGGTTACTACACCAACTGGGCTGCGAAACAGGGTATCATATCAACGTTCTACGTGAATGTGGGGCACCCAATTGTCTCAGTCTACAATGGATTGGGTAAGACCTTCGGGACCAACCCGTATAGCGCATCGGTGCCTACAGGCGGGGATACGCCTTTCCTCGTGGACTATGCCACGAGTGTTGTAGCCGCGGGGAAGCTCAGCGTCGCGAGCGCCAAGGGTGCAAAGATACCCAAGCACTGGACACGGGACCAGTATGGGAGGGTGAACGATGACCCCAATACCCTAAGGGAGGGGGGCTGGTTGCTCCCCTTCGGCGAGTACAAGGGATATGGATTACAGATGGTGGTCGAGTTGCTGGGTGCGGTGTTGACTGGTTCAAGGATCGGGCCATCAGGCATCGAAATCCCCCCTTCACCCAACGGGATATTCATGATGGCTGTCAACCCAGAGGCATTCATTGGTTTGGAAGAGTTCACCAAGAACACCGATGCTTTGCTTGAGAGGGTGAAGAACTGGCCTGCCCTCGGTGGAGAAAGGGTGATGGTCCCAGGGATGCCTGAGATGGAGACCAAGGAGAAGCGCCTCAAGGAGGGCATCGAGTTACCCGAGACCACTTGGAGCGAGATCATGGTCCTCTGCGAGAGACTGGGTGTCGATGCAGACGCAATCCTGAAATAGCGTCCTCCTCTTTTCACCATCCATGAGCCAGGGGTACCCGACCGAGATAGTCCAAGAGGGGAAAGCCAAACTAATTATCCCTAGGCTGGACGCGGAATCAGGGGAACCCATACAGCGTCAACGCAGCGAGGCCCCAGTCTTCTACAACCCTGTGATGAAGACCAACAGGGACACAGCCGTATTGATGCTCAGGGCGTACCAAGAGCAAACCGGTCACCCCATTACTATATGTGAGCCTATGACTGGTTCGGGGGTCAGGGGGATCAGATTCCTACTTGAAGCTCATCCTATTTCCTCTGTTGTCTTGGGTGACCTGAATCCCTCTGCCCTCAGGTTAGCGCGTGAAAACGCTCAATTAAACGGTGTGGCTGATCGGATAGATTTACGTGAGTTAGACGCCAACCTATTGATGTCACTGCATAGCTACCCTCGTGGTAGATTCGATTATGTTGACATCGACCCATATGGCTCACCATCACCATTCATAGACGCAGCCATAATGGCGACGAAAAACCATGGCATCATAGCGTTAACAGCGACAGACATGGCACCCCTCTGCGGAGTAAATAAACGAGCCTGCCTTAGAAAATACGGTGGCTGGCCCCTTAACGGTGATTTCTGTCACGAATCCGCGCTAAGGCTGATGACTGGAGCCATGGTTAGACACGCAGCGGTATACGAGTACGGTGCAACTCCCCTATTTGGTTACTATGCCGATCACTATGTCAGGGCATATTACAGGATAGATAAGGGTGCGAGACGAGCGGACAGCAGGCTCGCTGAAATGGGGTACATCAAATATTGCCCAGTTTGTCTTCACCGCGAGATCTCACGGGATAACACAGAGACTAGATGTGGCTGTGGGGAATCCATGAAGGTGGGTGGACCCATGTGGCTGGGCGAGCTATCAGACCCAGAATACACGAAGACGATGCTCAAAGACCTCGCTGACCTCAAATATCTTAGAGGCTCAAAAGCAGAGACTATAACACAACATGTAAACAATGAGTTTGGTTATCCTGTTGGGTTCTACATCATTGACTCCATCTGCAAACTAGTGGGGATAAAATCCATCGCCACAGAAGACGCCGTCAATGCGATATCCTCTGCTGGGTTCAAGGTGACGAGAACGCATTTTGATCCAAGAGGGTTGAAGACCACTGCATCAGCCTCTGAACTGGTTGAGGTCTTCAAAGGCCTCCAATAATTGCTTTGACAAATGTTTTTTGACAAATCTATTTGTTAAAAACGGTTAAAACAATGTTTCTGTGCTATATTTTCTTGTAAAGGACGTGAAAAATGATGATAAACATTGAATATGTTTTGAGAAAACTGAGAAACGGCGGAGTCGCCATAATCCTCACAGCCTTGTATTTGATGGTTGCGAGACCCAGAAACATACTGATCTTCTTGATTCCATACAGCGGAAACCCTGCCATGTTGGGTGGTGTACTCGTTGTAATCGGAGTTATCTCTGCAGTAATTGGAACTGCTTTGAAGAGAATCACTTTGTACAGAGAAACAGGTTAATCGATCAGCTGATAAAGCACTACTTGATTCAAATACTAATTAAGAACATATCACAGTAATTCTCTTCTCTTTATTATTCTTAAAAAAAACGAGGTGTGGATTACTCCACTTTATGGAACGCTTTCTTACCCGCCTTACAGATGGGGCACTTGTCAGGTGGATTTCCCTCAACGGTGTTCCCACAGACCTCGCAAACATAGTACTCAGATTCAGGAAGGTCCTTATCTTTCTGTAACGCAGCTGACGCCTTCTGGTATAGCCCAGC
>CAZVMT010000078.1:0-12397 GCA_964628765.1 uncultured Candidatus Bathyarchaeia archaeon
GTGAAGCCATCGTGCTCTCTCTGGTCCAAAGTTCTCCGCGTATTGGTCTCCGAGCCCATACATGTAGCCGATGCTGCTGCTTGGCGTGACTCCCAGCTCCTTGATGCGCTTCAGTGACTTGGGTGGGCAGCAGCTGTTATGCTCTAATCTGTGCCTCATATCCGGCTTGGGGTTCAGCTTCTGAGCTTTCTCGATGCAGTCCAGCGCCATATCCACGCCCCTATCACCGATACTATGTATGCTTACCCTGAGCCCAGCGTCATGAGCCTTGATCACCAGCCTCTCAACCTCCTTTGGCTCTGTCATCCACAATCCAAGTCCCCGTGGTCCCCTGTTCTGGGGCTCATAGACGCAGCAGGTTCCCCCAGCCCCGGAGCCGTCTCCCATGATCTTCACGGACATCACCTTGAGCCAGTCATCGCCGAATCCGCTCTCGATGCCAGCGATGGCCAGACCATCCAGTACATCCCCGGGGTTATCCCTGTTGACGCTTACCATGAGACTCATCCTAACCTTTCTGGTTTCCTCCTCTAGTAGCTGCTTGTAGGCTCGTATCCCGTTCATGCGCCCACTGGCGTTATGGGTTGATGTCACGCCCCAGCTGGCGAATTGCTCCACGGTCCTCCTGTACCCGTTCTTCAGCTCCTCGACGGTGTACTCTGGGATATGCTGCCTCACCAACCCGTTGGCGTTCTCATATAGGAGACCAGTCGGTATACCTCCTTCATCTCGTTCTATCTCGCCTCCAGGTGGATCAGGGGAATCCTTTGTTATGCCTGCTATCTCTAGCGCCATGCTGTTGGATAGAGACTGGTGCCCAGTATCAGATACAATAAACACAGAGTTATCTGGCGCTACGCTGTCCAGTTCCCACCTTGTGATATGCCGTTTCTCAACGAGCTTGGAGTCATTGAAGGCTACCCCTCTTACCCATTTCCCGGGGCCCACCTCCTCCGCCTTTGCTTTAACCAGCGCCAATATCTCCGAGATGGACTCTATCGGTGGCGCCCTGCAGTCAACCTCCATGAACTTGAAGCTAATGTGACTGGGGTGGGTATGGCTATCGATGATCCCGGGCATCACAGTCTTGCCCTCAAGATCAATGACCTTGGTCTCTGGACCAGCCAGTTTCTTTACTTCCCCAGTTGATCCCACGGCCTCGATCCTGTTTCCAAAAACAGCGACAGCCTCAACCACGCTGTCACCCGGGTCAACAGTTATGACTTTACCGTTGATCAAAACCATGTCCGCGTTGATTCCCAAAATATTTCACACAGGAAATACCGTGACAAGGGAATAAAAGACATCCCAAACAATGGGGGATGGTGGGCTGAATCGCCGGTTGGACAGGCGAACACCATTCCCAGCATACCACAAGCGCTGCTGTTCAAAAGGATTTGTTGTCCCAGCATGGGACAAACAAGGGTCATGCTTGTTATAGCTGAACGGTACCTACATTATCCTTTACACGGATCTCTGTCCCGTAGGGCTCTGAGAGTTTCTTGATTACCTCAAGAATCTTTGTACCATATTTTTCATTGGCTAGCATGGGGCGTCCTCTTTGGCTACGTGGTTTGTTCATGCCGAGTTCTACGGGGAAGAGGAGAAGCTTATTCAACTCATCTCCCTTGTACTCCATCCTTGGGAGAACGCTGATCCAGTACTTCTCATCCTCGGTAAACCACACATGCCCAGAGGTGCCGGGTTTCGGCTTGGCTTTCTGCCGCGCATCATAAACATCAGATACCACACCATCATACGGGTCCAGATCATAGCGGTCATAGAAATCAGCTGGCATCTTGTACACCGTCTCGTTCTGGAAGATAAAGTTCCCAAGGCTATAGAAGATGGGCTTACCGTCCCTGATCTCTATCCCACGCATAGCATGATGCCCATGCCCGATGAAGCAGTGAGCCCCCTCATCGATAGCGGCCCGGGCGAAGTCCTCTATGAACTCAGCCGGCTGCTCACTGTCATTGGGCAGCCCCTCATGGGCATGCAACGTGAATAATACCCAGTCCGCCATCTTCACGGCGTCCCTGATGGACTCCAGGTTTCCCTTCATATCCCCCGGATGAGGCTGAGTATGCAACCCCGGGTTATCCCCCTCAACATACTTGGTGTTCATGAAGTGATATGAATCAGGCGCCTGAGCCACCTCAGGCAAATCAAGCTCCTTCTCCAGCTCCTTCAACTTAGTAATGGTCTCAGGCTTCGCCTCGTACCATTTCAGATACCTTAACGGGTTGAGACCCGGTCTCCCCTTCATATCACGCCTCTGATCCCCCGCGCGCCCAAAGTTCGCGAAGCTACTGCAAGCGCTTATCAAAGCTACCCTGCCATTCGATGTATCCATATAGCTTGGGGCTCTCGCCTCGGCTAGGTTGATGCCTGTCCCAGCGTGTGGCACATTGTAGGCGTTGAGCTGCTCGATGGTGTCGAATAGCCCACCGTACATGTAGTCGAGGCTGTGGTTGTTAGCTGTGCTGAAGATATCGAATCCCATCCAGAGTAGATCCTCCAGAATACTCGGCTCCGCCCTAGTATAGGTGCCCCCGCACTCCGCCGCCGGGTAACAGTCGGGTCCATAGTCGTGGAGATTCATCTCTAGGTTGGTGAATGCGCAGTCCGCTTCCTGTATGAGCCTGAGGAGTCGTACATACTCTGGCTCGTTGTGGACTTGCTGTTTTAGGGTTATGAGTGAGTCGCCCGTGGCGACAAGGCTGAACTTGTTCAATTTTAATCATAATGTAATCTTTTACATGAGTTTAAAAAACCGTGGATTGATGGATGCCTTATTGGGGTTAGATGAGTCCCTTGACTTTGAGGTACTCCGCTGATAGAACCGCTCCACCACCTGCACCTTTCTCAAGGTTATCGCTGGTCAGGACATAGCTGACACCATTCTTGAAGAGCTGGTTCTCCCTGAGCCTACCAACAAGGGTAACCATCACTGGATAATCCCCATGTCTCCTTGGCTGTGGACCGTCTTCATTCTCCACGACGATTATCGGCTGATCTGCCACAGATGGTAGTTTCAACTCCTGAACCTCGGACCTGTAACTATTCAATGTTTTTCTAACATCCTCGATTGCTGCAGCTTTGCTCAATCCCAGGTGTACTGCCTCTGTGTGAACGATCTCAACATCGACCCTAGTGCAGGTAGCGTGAATGTTAATCGACGCGTTAACCAGTTTGCCTTCAACGATCCTACCAAGAATCTTATTGGTCTCTTTAACCACCTTGCCCTCCTCTCCCTCGATCAACGGGATCACATTCTTCAATGCATTCAAGCGGTACTCAGAGTTTGCTCTTAGCCCTTTTTCTCCGGCGCCTGAGAGGCTCTGCATGCTCACCATGCTCACAACATCAACCCCATAGTTGTCCAGCAGCGGCTTCAGGGTAGAGACAAGACCGATGGTGGTGCAGTTTGGTCCCGGCACCACGTATCCGTTCCATCCCCTGTTCTGCTGCTGAGCCTTAATCATCTCGATGTGTGTGGGGTTCACATCGGGAAGCAGGACTGGTGTGTCGGGTTCGTATCTGTAGGCTGATGCTGTGCTTATGACTGGTATGTGTTCAGCGAATTTTGCTTCCTGTGTCTTCGCTACCTCCGATGGCAATGCGCTGAAGGCTACATCAAAGTCTTTGGGGTCTACGTGGTCCGCGCCTATTACCTTCATCTCCATTATCTCCTCCGGTGGCATTGTCCTGAAGAAAGGCGCTGCAGATGTTGCCTCCTTGTAGCTCTTGTTATGGCTTCGCTCTGATGCCGATAGGCAAGCTATCTCGAACCATGGGTGCTCTGCGGTGAACTCAACTATGTTCTGACCCGCTGCACCGGTTGCTCCAATTATTATTGCTTGTTTTTTACTCATTGTTTGCGTCCTCCCTTGAAGAACTCGTTGTATACTGCTGCTACCGCCATGGGTAGGTCATCATCGTCGATGCTGAACCTGATGATGTTCTCGCTGTTGGGCTGGGTGGCTTGCTCAATGTTGACCCCGTGTCTGGCGAGCACGCCGGTGAGGCGGCTGAAGAATCCCTTCATGCCCCTCATCTCGCTTCCCACCACGCTGAAGGTGCCCTTCCTTCCCTTCATGGGGGTTACCTCATGGGCTATGTCCAGTGACTCCAGCGCCTTGAGGGCTTTCTCCTGATCCTCCTCCGGCATCAGGAACGATAACTGGTAACCAGAGGTAGAGACGTATCGAACATCCACTGTCTCCTGGGATAACTTGCTGAATACCTTGCCATAGACCTCTGTTGGGGTGGTGCTCTGGCTCGGTAGGAACCTGACCCCTGCTAGTCCACGCTGGTAGCTGATGGCCTTGGGTCTCGGCTCATTATTGGTGTATATGGCTTCCTCGACGGTGCCTATTATTGTGCCTTCTGATTCCTCGTCATAGTAATTCTTGATCTGTAGCTCGATCTTGCCCTTCATCAAAGGGTCAAGCACCTTATAGTGAACCACCTTGGTTCGTTCCTCTCGTAGAAGCTCCGCTGCCTCGACGTAGCTGAGATAAGGCACTATCCTGGGCTCAGGGAGATCATAGAACTGGGCCAGTATCTCAGGGTGCTCATCCTTCAGCATCGTGATGAACTTGGGGTCTATGCTCATGATACCCTCCTCCATCACATACTTAACCGCGCGTTCTACCCCCAGACTATACGCTACGCTGACAGCTGTGTCATCGGTTCCGCCCCTCCCCAGAATGGTGATGCTTCCCTTGAGGCTCCTACCAGCGAAACCCGCGATTATCGGCACCTGTCCATCCTCGATGGATGGTCTGAGTAATTCATTGATCTGCTCCGTAGTCTTTTCGTGTTCCACGGCTCCCTCAAGGTTGTTCTCGTCCGTTGCCACCAAGTCTTCGCCGTAGAAGCATTCATTCTTGACTCCTCTTACGCTGAGATGTTGGCTCAGTACCCTCGCTGAGAGGTTCTCGCCCCTGCTCACTGCGTAGGCATAGACTGAGTCATTGAGTTCTCCGCTGCTCTTGACATATGATAACACGTGGAGGAGTTTCTCAAACTCTGCCTCAAAAGCGTGGTCAGCCTCTACCCCACTGGGTAACGCGACTAGGTGTTCCTCGAAGAGCTCCTCTATGAATCTCCTTGGATCATATGCCTCGTCTGCTATGCACAGGTTGAGCGCCATGATTATTTGATCGGTTACTCCTTTCATCGCCGAGACTACGTTGACTGGGAGTATGTCTTTGGCTAGCTCGTTTTCCACGATGTCAGCTGCTCGGTTGAAGGCTTCCCGGTCCTTGAGAATGCTTCCACCGAGCTTGATTACCTCAAACTCCAAGGGGCTTCACCTCCAGTGTGGGAGATGACCCTGTAGTCTGTAGATACGCCTCGATCTTATCCAGATCAGGCTCCATCTGCACTGGTTTATTACCGCGTCGCGCCTCTATGCCCTCAAGGTCTCCGAGATGATACTTGACAGTGGTGTCAGGGTCCTTCAACAGGTTGCCCGTGAGGACGCATACCACTTCCTCATCTGGGGCTATGATTCCGTTTTCCCTGAGCTTCTTGACTCCGGCGACTGATGCTGCGGAGGCGGGTTCACACCCTACTCCGCTGGCGTCTATCACTGCCTTGGCGTCCATTATCTCATTATCGGAGACCTGTTCAACGACTCCTTTGGTCTCGTTAATGCTTCTGAGTGCTTTCTCCCAGCTCACAGGGTTACCGATCTTGATGGCTGATGCTATGGTCTCTGGGTGCATGGGCTCAAGTTTCTTGTCCTCGCTTTTCCAGAGCCTGTAGAAGGGGTTCGCTCCCTCTGCTTGGATTGAGGCGATCCTTGGTACTTTCTCTATCAATTCCAGTGCTTTGAGTTCCCGTAGCGCTTTCCCGAATGCAGCGGTGTTACCGAGGTTTCCAGCGGGCACAGCGATCCAGTCTGGTGGGTTCCATCTCCGTTGTTGAAGCATCTCAAAGATGATGCTCTTCTGGCCCTCGATCCTCCACGAATTCAATGAGTTCAATATATAGAACCCGAGACGTTTGGCGCCAGTCTTTATCAGGGCCATGGCGTCATCGAAGTTTCCCTTTACCTGAATGGCTATGGACCCATAAGCCAATGCTTGGGCTAGTTTACCATAAGCGATCAGTCCCTCTGGGATGAACACTATCCCTTGTAGTCCTGCTTGGGCTGCGTAGGCAGCCATCGATGCCGATGTGTTTCCTGTTGATGCGCACGCTACCTTGGTTGCACCGGAGCTTACTGCTACGGAGATTCCGACTGTCATGCCTCTGTCTTTGAAGCTGCCTGATGGGTTCTCGCCCTCGTGCTTCAAGTATAGGTTGTCTATTCCGGCGTATTCAGCGACTCGTTTTCGCTTGTATATGTTGGTGTTTCCCTCTGGCCGTGAAACAATATATTTCTGGTCCAGTTCCGGGTGAATGAGTTCCTTATACCTCCAGACACCGCTACTCCAATGTGATCCAATGTCGCCTAACTTACCATCAAATAAATCGAGGCTAACCTCGCCGAAGCTATGATATACCTCGTATAATCCACCGCAGTCGCAGACATAGATGTCATCCGCTGGCTTGATGTGGCCGCAGCGAATACACTTGAACACCGCCAATCAGATCACCCTCGCCCCACGGTTGCTAGGCTGAGTATAGTATAGTTGGCACTCCGTATCTTTGAAGGCTTCTTTCATGGCGTCGCCTATCTCGTAGATGTTTTCCCCTACGGCGAATAGGCTTGGACCGCCCCCTGCTATACTGCATCCATAGGCGCCAGCGTCCAGCGCAGACTGCTTGACATCCCAGAAGCAGGGGATCATCGCAGCCCTGTAGGGCTCGATCAGGAAATCACATATGTTCCTGCCGAACAAGACTGGGTCGTTCTTGGCTACTGCTACCGCCATCCTTGACGCATGGTTGATGTTCCTAATCGCGTCTTTGAGAGGTACTTTTTCGGGTAATAGCTCTCTTGCTACCCGTGTCTTGTTCTCTATGTAAATATCCGGTACAGCGACAACGATGCCGATCCTGGGGGCATCCATCTGGATAAACTCCCAGTTCTCGCTTATCATCACGAAGCCACCGAGAATACTGGCAGATACGTTATCCGCGTGAGGAGCCCCAGCCACAGCGCCCTCACCGAGGGCAGCCAATTCAACGATCTGCTCCTTAGTGAGGTCTAGCCTCAGTAATTCGTTGACTGCTAACGCCGTGGCGCTCGCTGATGCACCTGAACTTCCCATTCCTTTTCCAGGTGGGATCCCTTTGCGTATATCCACCTCGAAGCCATGTTTCAATCCAAGTTTCTCTATGATGTGCTCTAGTATGGCTCCTGAGCTGTTCTTCTCCGGTACCGTGGGTATCTTTTCCGCCCCGACTCCCTGTATGCTTATCTTGACACCTGGCTCATTCTGCGTCTTGAGTAGTACAATGTCTCCTACTCCTTCTATGGCTATTCCGAAAACGTCGAATCCAGGTCCAAGGTTAGCTATGCTGCCGGGCGAGTAAACTCTAACTTGTTTTATAGTCACCAGTCACAACTGACACCTTGACGCCCTTTAAGGACAATCCGGGTTTAAAACAGTTTCTCATGGAAACAGGGTACATACAAAGCCGGGCTCGTTATAGTGGATAAAAAACCTTTCCGTGAATCCTTAAATACCGCAGAAAACCCCCAATAGGGAGTGAATACTTGTGAAAGAAGAAGTACGAGCTGCACTTGAAGACGTCAGACCCCACCTGCAGATGGATGGTGGAGATGTTGAACTAGTCGATGTCACAGATGATGGAGTCGTCAAGGTGAAACTAACAGGCTCATGCTCGGGTTGCCCGATGAGCCAGATGACCCTCAAATGGGGCGTAGAGAACTACCTCAAGAAAAAGATACCAGACGTCAAGGCAGTAGAAGCAGTATAGGAGGCGAACTCCTGACCCTACCAAATGAGTTAGATCAGGCACAGAGCTACGGGGATATATTCACCCTCGTGAAGAGGGCTGTGAAGCGCTCCCTTAGTCTGCACAGGGTAGGGTTGATGCTGTACCTTGGGAATCTGCCCATTAGAGTAGGAGCTTTCCACCCTATGGGCACAAATGATATCGTTATTAACCGTAGGCTACTTGGTTCAGTAACCAGCTTAAAACAGAAATCCAATGTCTTCGCTATACTCGTCCACGAATACCTACACACATTCGGCTACACAGATGAGCGACAGGTAAGACGCCTAACATACAGGATCTGCCAAGAAAACTTCGGTAAAAATCACCCCACAGTAGAGGCCGCGTTGACGGGTCCATGGTCAGAACTCAGCGCTGAGGATTTCGAGGAAATAGAGCCAGAACTCAACCTCGAAATGGTGAAGGACTTTGAGAGGATCGAGGGCGGGTATATAATCTAGGCTCTTGTGACTATTGTTATTCTAGGTTTGTTTTATTTCGCTACGAGCGTTATCGCCTGTTCTGGGCATCTTGATTAGGTGGATACGCACTGGGTAGACGATTTTACTACGACTCCTAGCAGATATATAGACATAGTTGAATGATAAAGCGAGAAGGGGATGAAAACGCAGTGATAAACGTAGTTGACATCAGTGACACAAGCATCAATGATGTCTTTCAGGTATGCTCTGGAAACCACCTCGACGACCCAGTGCTCCAGAAGGGAATCCAGCTGAAACAGGCTTGGATAAAAGAAAACCTCGCCAAGTATGGGTCCTTCACGAAGATCGCATACTATGAGGGTGAGCCCGCTGCACAGATATTGTTCTACCCCGAGGTAGCTATCCCCTACTACCGTGAGCCAAGGCCGAGGGTCATCGAGATATTCTGCGCCTACCGAGCCATGGAGGAGGCGAAGGGAGCTGGAACACTCCTATTGAAGAATCTAATCGAGGAAGCCAAGACAGGCATAAGATGTCTCGATGGCGAACCAGCTGATTTCCTTGTTGCTTCTCCCTTCAACACTGGTGAGGGGACAAGCCTACGGAAATACTACATGGACAACGGGTTCAGGATGGCTGAGGATGAGCTGTACCTGGAACTCAACAATAAATACTATCCGAGAACGAGGGAGACTTATGAGAACCCAGATGATGATCTGGGTAAGGCCATCATTCTCTATGATATGAACTGCGAGTATGGTTGGTTCTTCGCTGTAAACATAGAGAGGATTCTCAAGGAGATGGATGATAGCCTTGAGATCGTGAAGATCAACAAGTGGCTTAACCCAGATGAGTCCGTGAAGCGGGGAAACGCCTCCGTTATTGTAAACGGTAAGACCATCAGTAGCTATTGGCGGTCTCCCGAGTTTAGAGTCGAGGTTAAAGACGCTCTAAAGCATTAAAATAATTAGTGTAAATGGCTGAACCATTCATATGTTGATGGTAAAAGTTGATTAATGTAAAATAGGTGGTTTATTGCGCCTTTTTCAGGGTCTTCTTGGTGATGCTCACCAAGTCCTCGGGTGGGATGGGCTTCATCAATACTTCCTTGATGTCGAGTCCGCCCTTCTCTTTCTCCAATCCATCCTTGAAGCTGCTGTACCCAGTGATCATGATGATATTCGTATCCTCGTGACCATCCTTGATCTTCTCGGCTACCTCATCCCCAAGCATATCTGGGAGATTCATATCCAGAATAACAAGGTCAAAATCAGTTCTATTCACCTTGTACAAGGCTTGTAGTCCAGTAGCTGCCGTATCCACCTGGAATCCGACGCTCTGGAGGATCAGCTTGAATGTACTGGCAAGGTTAACATCATCGTCTACGACGAGTATATTCTGAACCCCTGGCTGCAGATCCTGTTGACTGTCCCCGATCTCGTATTCGAGAAGGCTTCTCTTTAAAGTGGGGTCTTTCTGGATTGTCTGGCTTACTATCTCCAGTCTTTCCACTAGGCTGTCTAGTTTTTCCTCGTGTTCACGGAGTATGTTGATTAATAAGTCAAGTACATCGATTTTTTCTGTGAAAGACATCTCATCACTCGCTAGACGTGTTCTGATGGTTGAAAGTAATTGGAGTATAAGACTGTTTTTACTCCATAATACAGATCATTGATCTACATGGTGGGTGCTTTGACATTTCCTGCAGCGGAGAACCTGCCTGTATCCATGGGGGTAGTCCTCTACTATGCCGTGTTTGGGGCATTTGAAGGCATAGAACTGGATCTCTCCCCTCCACCCTGGTAGTGCCTTCTTCTCTGTGGAGGTTATCCCAAAGAGTTTCAGGCGTATTTTCTGTGTTAGTGAGAGCGTCAAGCCGTCTTTTTGTTTACTCTGCATCGTATTCTATCAGAAAAAAATAACAAAAAGAGGCACTGTAACCCAACTATATCCCATTTTTGAACACTTCTGTTTGGAAAACAGTTAAACCATATCGAACATTCTCCTAGTTGATATAAATGAGAAAATCAGTCGATCCATTCCAGTACGTCGTTGAAGCAAACAAGCTCATGAGAAAAGACGGTATATTCCTCGTAGCTGAGGCAAAAGGCAAGAAGCCTAACACCATGACCATTGGGTGGGGTTTCCTTGGGACCATGTGGAGCAGACCCGTTTTTGTGGTTGCCGTAAGACATAGCAGGCACACCTTCAAGCTATTGGAGGATTCAGATAGTTTCACGGTTTGCCTCCCAGCCAAGGGTATGGAGGAGGCGCTAGAGGTCTGTGGCACCAAGTCTGGGCGAGACATGGATAAGTTCAAGGATTTCGGTTTCACAGCCGTAAAAGGAGCAGCAGTCGATGCCCCATACATCAAGGAGTGCCCGGTTCACTATGAGTGCAAGATAATCTATAAAGACGACCTAGCACCAGGGGTGTTGCCCAAGGAAGTTGAGTCAGATGTCTACGCCAGCGGGAACATGCATATGCTCTATTATGGTCAGATCATGGGTGCTTACGCTGAGGCAGACGCTGAAGATAAGCTGATGGAGTAAACCTCCTTGAAGGTCTTAATCGTATATGATAGCAGGACCGGTAACACTGAGAAGATGGCTAACCGGGTAGCCGAAGCCGTTGAGGCTAACGGTTTGGAGCCTGTGCTCAAGAAGGTTGATGAAGCATCAATCGATGAGCTACCAAATGTCGAGGCGTTGATACTTGGTTCACCAGTCTACTACGGCTTGCCCACAGGTAAGATCAAGAGCTTCATAGATGAATCAGTAAAGTATCATGGTAAACTCACACACCTGGTCGGGGGAGCATTCTGCAGCGCTGGAGGCACACACACTGGCTCAGAGACAACCATTCTGGCGTTGACTGAAGCGATGCTAGTTCATGGTATGATCGTGCAGGGTAATCCTCATGGTAATCATTATGGTCCTGCCGCTGTTGGTTCACCTGATGATAAGGCGCTTGAGCACTGTGATAAACTGGCTGAGCGTGTCTGCAATCTGGTAAAGAAGCTCAACCCCTAACAGGGCAACATATTCGAGATACAGCGATACGAGAAATAGGGGGAGGGGGGGGTATCAGCATCCCAGCTGAAACCAGTCCTCTTTTGACTGTAGAGCCCCCAGAACCGCCCAGAAATGATCCTGATTCACGGTAAAAACCGGTATGTTAACATTTTCCAGTATACATTTTCGTATACGCAGACCACGAAAACATCAAAACCTAATAATGCACTGATAACTCATGACTCCCACGAAACAGAAACTACTATCAGAAGTAAACACTGACAGCGAGTTAACCGAGCTACTCCAGAACCTACTCAGGATTCCCAGCGATAACCCACCGGGGGACACCACAGCGATCACTGGTTTCATACATGACTACCTCAAGGAACATGGAATCGATTCCAAGATAGTAACCACCAAGCTCGGGATAGCCAACATCATCTCTACAATTGGCTCGGGTTCACCCCACCTTGTATTGAATGGGCACTTGGATACTTTCCCATCAGAGGTGGGTGAGCCATGGAGCATACCACCATACTCAGGTGAACTCAGAGACGGTAAAATCTATGGGAGAGGCGCCGGGGATATGAAGGGTGGACTCGCAGCACTACTATACTCCTTTGTCAAGGTAGCCGAGACACAGCACAAGGGTAAGTTGACATTCACTGGCACCTCTGACGAGGAGACTGGTGGCGAATGGGGTGCATTATGGTTATTGGAAAATGATCCCGGTGTGCTTGGTGACGCCGTACTCAACGGAGAGCCTTCGGGGCTCACGGTGCGGATCGGTGAGAAGTCACGGGTTAGCATCGTGTTGGAGGCTGAGGGTAAGGCAGCTCATGGGAGCTTCGCGGGTTATGTGGGAGAGAACGCTATCATGAAGATGGTCCGGATACTGCCCACAGTAGCAGCATTTCAAGGAACCCCCGCGAGGCTCTCCGAGGAGACCCGTAGGCTCACGGAGGAGGTCATGAAGGGGTACAGGCAGCAGTATGGGCATGAGTCTGAGACCATGGC
>CAZVMT010000079.1:0-12372 GCA_964628765.1 uncultured Candidatus Bathyarchaeia archaeon
AGCTGCGGCGAATACTACATGGATCGACAGGGATTCGTCTGTTACCCTGCGTATGATCAATGCCACCTCTGGACCAAACAGGTTGACTCAATAACGAGGCAACTCAGCCTCGGCGGTGTACGCACCATGTCCGTAATCGAGCCACTCAATGATATCGCGGTAGTGTATACCCTCTTCAAGCGTTACCCTGAGGTAGCCAAGTATCACATGAGCTGCTTCGTCGAGACAGAGGCAGGCAGAGACCACAGATGGTGCATGGACTGCAGCGTCTGCAGCAAGATGTATCTGCTAATCAAGGCCAGCGGCTTCGACCCAGACATGGTTGGACTAAGCAGAAACATGCTCGCAGATGAGATGCGCAGCTACTTCAGCCTCTTCGGTGGAATAGATGTAAACACCTACGCCCTAACAGGCAGGGGAAGAGACGAGCAGTTATTCGCCTTTTATCTCGCTTGGAAGAACGGTGATAAGAGCCCACTGGTAGAGGAATTCGCAAGCAGGTTCTTGGATGAGGCCAAGGCACGTGAGGATGAGCTCTATAACACCTTCTTCGGGGTCCATGAATCCATCACGTTACCCAAGGAGATCAAGGAAAAAGCAGTCAGCATATACAAGGAGGTAATGAGCGATGTCCCGTAAACTAAGAGTAGCGTTCTGCTGCAACACAAGAACCAGTGAAGACGAATTCAACATCGAATTCGAGCCAGAGGAAACCATAGAACACGTCAAACACGGCATCGAAGAAGCAGGATGGGAGTATCTACAGATCGAGGCCAACGAAGACTGCTACAAGGCACTCAAACAGCTACGCCCAGACATCGTATTTAACAGGGCGGAAGGAGTAAGAGGAGCGAGCAGGGAGAGCCAGGTACCGGCGTTCTGCGAGATGCTTGGAATACCCTACGTTGGATCAGGGATCATGGCGAACGCCATAGGGCTCGATAAACCCACAACCAAGATGATACTGGAATACCATGGCTTAAAGACGGCGCCATTCCAGGTACTGGAAACAGTGGAGGAGCCACTGAGGGAAGGACTGGATTACCCATTGATTCTCAAACCCAGCCACGAGGGAAGCAGCATAGGCATCAACTGGGATAACGTAGTATATGATGAAAAAGCCCTAAGAGCAAAGCTGAAAGAGATGCTTGAGACCTATAAGCAGCCTATTCTCATCGAGAAATTCATCGATGGACGAGAATTCAGCGTAGGCTTTGTGGGCAACTACCTCAACGATGAGGAACCCACGGTGCTTCCTATACTTGAAATAGATTTCAGTGGATTCCCAGAGGAACTCGGCAGAGTACTGGGCCAGAAAGCCAAGAGCGTATTCGATGACAGCAGCAACTACAAGTGTCCAGCCAACATCGATGAGGCTCTCAGGAAAAGGATAGAAGCACACGCCAAGGCGAGCTTCAAGGCATTGGACTGCAAGGACTGGGCAAGGATGGATTACCGATTGGACAGTGATGGGGAGCTCTACTTCCTTGAGGTCAACACCCTACCGGGAATAGACTACGATGTAGTAAGAGATGAACTCAGCTTCTACCCCATGATGTGGTATGCCCATGGCAAGAAGTTCCCTGACATGGTCCGTGGGGTCATTGAGGCAGCGCTAAGACGCTACGGGTTGGTCTAGGTGATTTGTCCTCAGATATTCCTCTCCTTGAGGACTCATTAAGACGCGCCGAGGAACGCCTCACAGAAAAACTCGGAGAAACCGTCACCATCAGGTTCAGATCATTTCTCGATGAGACCGCCATCAAAAAGTTAACAGAGATCGATCATGAGAAATTCAGGTCCGAGCTCTGGTATAGCAGCGAAGAGCTACTGGAGAAATCCATGAAGAAAGACTTCATCTGCCTAATACTTCACGTCAACAACGAACCCATGGCCTTCCTATATGGCTACGATGATGAATTTGATCCTCTCTGGTTCTTCCTAGACGAGATAGCTACAAGAATAGAAGGCAAAGGCATAGGTAAAGTCCTCATAGTGCTCTTGCTGGTCTATTGCTTTGAACTCAACTACACATTTGTCACCCTAAACACCGAGGACCAAGACGAAAAAGGCAGGCATCTCAGGAGCTTTTACGAACACCTCGGCTTCACCTACATGGGAACAGACCCAGAGGTCGGGGTAATCATGAAGTACCAGATCAACGAGGAAACCCTGCTCAAACTCTACAATAGGGTAATGTATTCAGAGGGTGGACCACACCCCCCGTATCTACGAAGTTAATTCGAGTAGCTTCTCAGCCGTAACCTCAGCGGCAACAGCGCAGACGAGGGGACAACCCTCATCACCATGCCCACCAGCCTCTATAAACCTCTTGTAGCTCACAGAGTCAGTTAGATCAAAGCTCTCCCCATAGATCCGCTTCTGGATATCTCTACAGATCGTATTATCCAGTGGCTCATCGAATCCAAAAGTCTCCTGCAACCGTTTCTGGAACCCCTTTATGACCTCATCGCTTGGAACCATGGCGTCCCTGTAGGTCTGGGTATCAGTGATATCCTCACGCCCCACAACCAAGCCAAGCGCAAGTAAACCCCCAATGAGAGCCCCACAGGTCTCTCCTTTCCTAGCCACCCCACCACTCAGAACAGTCGCAGCCTTGAAGCTCTCATGGTCACCGATACCGAATGCTTCCTGCAGCGCCAAGAGCACGCTCTGGCTGCATCCACTGTATTTATCATATTCCAGTGCTTTTCGCCCAATCTCCTTCACATTCATCTAGCTCACCAAGTGCAGCCTCTTCTGACGACCCGCCATAAATACGAGTTTCTCCCCAGTCCACCAAGCATCCTGCTCTAGGCTCATCCTGACCTCCTGGTTATCCCACTCAGGGACATCTCGCTTGGCGTTGAGCTCAATCGCGTAACAAGTATCAGGGTGCAGCGGATATTCCCCCCGACCCGGGACTCCACCCTGTTGGTCCCAGAGACCTATGGTGGGTCCAGCGGCGTGACCGTGGACACCCAGAGGATGAGTATAGATACTGGGCTTCAAACCATCCTTCTTGGCGTTATCGAGGGCGATCTTCAGAATCTCGTTACCAGTCCTTCCGTTTTTCATGGCGTCAGCGTGATAATCCTGCAACTTGTTCGCATCAGAGAGCGCGTGCTTGAGTCCCTGCGGGGCATCAGTCTCACCATGCCTAAGCACGTACGCATTCTGCTGAATATCCGTGGCTAACCCCAGATAATAGAAGCCAACATCGCAGTGGAGCAGGTCCCCCCTGTGAATCACATTAGTCTTATCCTTATCCTCGTAGCTATCGCCATGCCCCTGTCGGTCCACTGTGGCAGGGAACCACATCTCAACACCGAGATCAAGCATCTTCTGCCTCATCCACCACTGAACATCATCAACAGTCGAAACCCCCGGTGTAATCACCTTGCTGCTGAACGCCTCCTGAACTATGGCGTGAGTTAACTCAACCAGCACAGGATAGGTCTCTAGCTCATCCTTGCAGCGGGTCTCAAGCCAACGGATGCAAAGGGTCTCGGCTGATACAAGCCTATCCGAGTAATCACCAAGAGCATCCACTAGTAGCGTGTATTCACCATGGGTCAATCCATCTCCGAAGGCGAATGTGTTTGAGACATTGATTCCGATCTTCACCGGATCCCGCTCCTTGATTATCCGGGCGAGGCATTCATACTGCTCCTCTTTCTCGGGGTCCCAGACCCCCTCATAGAGGTCTCCGAAGCCATATCTGTAGACCGCTAATCGTTCAACGCCTTCAGGTTTTCTATGGAAAACGAGGATGGTTCTCCTCCTCGCGTATAGATTGGGTTCGGGGAGGAGACTCATGATCACGGGGTCCTCGTTGTATTCGCGGGCGATGACGAGCCACATATCGATACCTGTCTCATCCATGAATCCGGGAAGCAGTTCATCGAGGCGCTTCTTCAACCAGCCATTGTAGACCGTCATGCGTTCACGAAGCGGTAATATCTTCTGCCCGACGGTATCCGCGCCGGGATTACTGTAATGGGGGAAAAGATGGTCACTCATACAATTACATTGGCTGATGTCTGGTTAAATTTAACCCAACTAGACGATTATCTTAAAGGGAGTTACCGTATCTACCTGTCATGCAAATCGATAGAATCAAACTCATCTACTATTCCCCCACCGGGACATCAGAGAAAACAGTGAAAGCAATCCAACAAGGAATCGACACACCCTACGATGTAATCGACCTCACGCCCCCAGACTCAGAGGCACAAAACCATAGCCTAAAACCAACAGACCTAGCAATAATAGCAGCACCAGTATACAGCGGCAGAGTAGCACCCACAGCAGCCCACAGGATAAAGAAACTAAGAGGAAAAGACACACCAACAGTTCTCGTAGCCGTCTACGGTAACAGAGCCTTTGAGGACGCACTCGTAGAGCTAAAAGACATCACAGAACCCAACGGACTCAAACCAGTAGCAGCCTGTGCATTCATCGGGGAACACAGCTTCGACGCACCGGAAACCCCAATAGCCACAGGCAGACCCGACCCAGAGGACATAAAGAAAGCAAAATCGTTCGGTGAGAAAATCAAAACAAAACTATCAGGAATGAACGAGTTTACTGAACTAATGATCCCGGGAAACCACCCATACAGGGAAGGCGGGAAAACCGGTGGAAGAAGCCCAGAGACAGACCCAGATTCATGCATATTATGTGGGATGTGCGCCAAGGTATGCCCAACAGGCTGCGTAACCGTCACGGATATCGTCGAGACAGAGATAGACCAGTGCACAGCATGCGCAGCGTGTGTAAAGAACTGCCCAACAGGGGCACGCCACTGGGAACATGAGGGAATACTAAAGGCAGCGAAGTGGCTCGCAACAGAGCACGGCGACCGTAAGGAGCCAGAATACTTCCTCTAATCGATCAACCTGTAGTATTAGCTATATGTTGAATTCTCTGCTTCTTTGACTCAACTTGTAGTATTCACTATAGGTTCGACTTGTAGTATTGACTATAGGTTGATTTGCTGGCTTTTTTTCAACTTGTAGTATTAGCTACAGGTTGATTCTTTACACTCGAAAGCATGAGCTTCTCCACCATAATGTCTTACAAGTTGGCTTACTGCCTCTGCTTCTGATTTATTCCCAGCCTGGTATACGCTGTATTGTATGAGAAAGCCTCCATAGGCGCTGCTAATTCTTTTGAGGTTGATCCAGAAATTCGGGTTTGGCTTGAATCCAATAAAATCATAGACGATGACCCAGAGCCCAGCCTCATCGGTCTCTTCCGAGATCAGCTGGGACGCGATTGAGGGATTGACCATCTCAACTTATAGTAAATACTACAAGTTGAAGGCGTAATTGTGCATCAGAAGAAAAAGTAACCGTGACGAGAATGAAAAAGTGACTGAGGATCACGCGCCCCAGACACGTTTAAAGAGCATGAGGAAGTTCAACCCAAGAATCTTCTTTATCTCCTGATCACTGTAGCCCCTCGCGACGAGACCCATGGTGAAGTTGGGCATATACTCCATGAACCCATATCCCCAAGCCTTGTCAAAGGGCGTGAAGTAGTCTACATCGATCCTGTCGGGGTTCTTGTAGATGAAAGCTGCCCTTGTAACGGTGTTGGGGAACTCTAGGTCGCTGCCGAAGCCTGTGTGATCGACACCAACGATGTCCACGGTCTCATCGAGTTGATCCATCAAGTCATCTGTTAAAGTGCTCTTTCCCGCCTTCTTAGCGAAAAAGGGAGTGACCCCTATTACTCCTCCTTTCTCTACGCATGCCTGCATCATGTCATCGGGTTTGCCGCGTTGCTTACTGTAGGCCACGAAGCTTCCCCAGAGGCTTGTTGACCTGTTGGCCCACTCCGCGTATCCGCCTGGGTTCTCGGGGGCGCTCCTGCGGGGGATTATGTGAGTGAAGCTTACGGGGTCCTTGCTCTGCTCGATGGCGTCCCAGCATGTCTGGTCTCCTGTGTGGCTGAGGTCGATGAGTATGCCCAGCTTGTTCATTCGTTCTACTACGGCTTCCCCGAACCAGCTCAACCCGCTGTCCTTCTTCTCCCTGCAGCCGTCCCCTACCTCGTTCTTCCAGTTATATGTGAGCTGCATCGCCCTCAAACCATGATCATAGGCTACGTCAAGAAAGTCCACGTTTCGCTCAAGGAACATGCTATCTTGTGGGCCGTAGATGATGCCGTGTTTGCCTTCCTTTTTTGCTTTCTCGATATCACTTGCCTTCTTGACCAGTATAACCTTGTCCTCGTTTCTCTTGGCCCAGTGGTTGTGCTCAATGATTTCTGCAAGTGCCTCGGCGAATCGTCGCTGCATGCCAACGGTAAGGTTGCTGGCTGTGAGTCCGCCTTTCAAGACATCATTGAGCCACATGTTCTCAGCCACATAATCGATGACCGATACGATGCTGCTGTCGATTACTATGCTCTCCTTGTGTAGTGCCAAGGCGTGATCTTTCTCATCATTACTGAGGTCCAGATAACTTCTACCCATAACAATCGAAGATAGCAAGGCTTTGGGGGTATAAAAAATAGAATAGTGACCCTTGGGGTAATCAATAAATAACCGGTATTACGATTATCAGGGATCGTAATACTGGTGTTTGTATGAACTTTGTGAAAGAGCCTAAACAGAGAGTCCTGGATGAAAGACTGGAGACTAGAGCCATCGAGTTCCATGGGCACGATGGTCCATTCATGACCCTAGGGCTTAGGATGGGACTCGCTGCCTTGGAGTTGTTGGATTGTAGGGGATGGTTTGACCTGCGATGTGAGGTGAGGCTCCACTGGAGTCCCCCTGACTCATGTGTCATTGATGGCATTCAGAGTAGCACTGGGTGTACTATGGGCAAGAAAAACATCACAGTAGTAGAGCAACCAGGGGTAGAGGCGGTCTTCACCTCAAAGGGAAAAGTATTGACTATCAGACTCAGGGAAAATATAATTGATAATATCAAACAAAATATTACGGACGAGGATATTCCCCATGAGATGATAGAGGAGCTTGAGGGAGCGGATATCTCAGAGATTTTCGACATTACCCTTGTGAATTAGTCTGGGTTTGGAGCCTATCTTTGTGTTCTTTCACTGATTTCTCCAATAATTCTGGTTTTGTTAACAGATCTATCGCTGTATATGCGAGTCCCTTGGCTCCAATAATCATCACATCATTTGCTTTCTTTGTTCCTGTTGCCTTAGCTCCATCCGGGCTATGGAGAACCACATCTCCAATGTTAATATAACCACTGAGAGCAGGCATCACCTGACTAACGTTACCAAAGTCTGTAGAGGCACCACTTACTCTAGGCTCTTTTTCCTCAGGATACTCAACGCCAAAGCTTATCATGTTCTCCCTGAAGATATCGCTAAGAACCTTGTTAGGTATCTTGTTGGCATAGGTATTGGCTACTTGGGTTATATTGCTCTTGGCTCCTGTCTGGAGTTCTGCTCCTTTTATTATGTTCTTTACTTTTCCATAGGTTTCTTCGAGCATGGGCATTGTTGGGGCTCTTACGTATAGGTGGGCTGAGGCATAGTCTGGTATCGTGTTGGGTGCGTCTCCGCCATGTTTGATGATGCCATGTATTCTGATGTCCCGGTTGATGTGCTGGCGTAACGCGTTGATGCCTTGAAATGTGAGCAGAATACCTTCTAGGGCGTTGATTCCCAGCTCTGGTGCTGCGCCTGCGTGGCTGCTTCTCCCATAGAACTCTACTAGGAAGCTCTCTCGTGCATTTGTTGTGCCGTAGCTGCCCCATGCTGGTCCAGGGTGTATCATTATAGCTGCGTCTGCTTCTTTGATCTCGTCTAGCATCACCACTTTTCCCCCTGCGTTTTGGACTACTCCTTCCTCAGCTGGGGTCCCAAAAACTATTATTGACCCGTCTAACTCTTCGATTATTTCTGAGAGTCCTATGGCTGCTCCTAGGGCTGATGTAGCAATGAGATTGTGCCCACATGCATGCCCTATTCCGGGTAATGCATCGTATTCTGCCAGTATTCCTATTTTGGGGCTTCCCTTGCCTTTTCTCGCTATGAACGCTGTCTCCATTCCAGCGACACCGTACTCTATGGTGTAGTCATGGTTCTCCAACTCATCCACCAAAATTTTGGATGCCTTGTATTCTTGGTGTCCTAGTTCGGGGTTCTCATGTATCTTTTGGCTTATATTAATTATTTTTTCCCGATTTTTTTCGATGCGTTTTGATGCTCGTTCCTTGTATTCCATGATTATCCTGTCACGGGGTTCTGTTATTTAGCTTTGGTCAATGTTTTATCCTAGATTATATTTTGCTCTACCATGATTGATGTAGTAAATATGACCTCTCCCGAGATAGGCAAGGCATTGAGGAATGGGTTTGATACCGCGGTTTTCGCGGTTGGAAGCAATGAGCAGCATGGTCCGGTGCTGGCGGTCTCAACTGACACGGTTCTCGGTGACGCTCTTTCAATACGGGTAGCAGAGAAACTTGGAAAAGCCCTCAAGTTTCAAACAATTAACTTGGGTTGCTCAGAGCATCACATGATGTTCCCAGGCACGGTTTCACTCCGAGACGAGACGCTCCACATGTTGCTCAAGGACTATGTCAGCAGCTTGGCTCGTCACGGATTCAAACAGGTGGTAATCCTTCCAAGTCATGGCGGCAACTTTGGCCCCATCGAGGAGGCTACCGAGGAGCTTGAGACGGAGAACCCAGACATCAAGATAATCGCGTACACTGACTTGATTGGATTCGTGGAGTACATCACCAAGACCAGCGAGAAATACGGCATCAGCCCAGAGGCTTCAGGGGCTCACGCCGGTGAATCAGAGGTCTCCTTGATGATGTACGCCAATCCAAAAGGAGTAAGACCTGAAAACATCCCGAATGGGAAAGGCTATGTCGGGGTCTTTGATGAGTCCGCGACCGAGAAAATATTCCGGGATGGGATAGCGGGTCTCTCCCCGATTGGTGTGCTGGGGGACCCCACAGAGGCTTCGAAGGAGCATGGAGCGGCATACATTGAAGCTGTGTCTGAAGCCATTGTCAAGTTTATAAAACTCCAGTAACCACTTGGAACCATTTATCATTAAAAAATTGGGTAAAAAATTTGGGTGGACACTTACATGTCCATGTCGTCTGGCATTCCGCCGGGTGGGCCACCTGGGCCGCCGCCCATGCCACCGCTCTTGGCTGCAACCACGTCATCGATCCTCAGGATCATGGATGCTACCTCGATACCGGACTTGATGGCTTGCTCCTTGACCACCTTGGGCTCCACAACGCCCTCAGCCAGCATATCAATGACGCCCTCGTCAAAGACGTTGACGCCCATATACTCGCCGTCTTTCTTGGCGTGTGCTGCCTTCATGGCGACCATGGTATCAAGGATGTCCAGTCCAGCGTTCTCGGCTAGTGTCCTCGGGATTACCTCAAGGGCTTCCGCGAATGCCTCTATGGCTAGCTGCTCTCGTCCACCGACCTGTGCCGCGTGGTTGCGTACTGCTTTGGCCATCTCCATCTCCACTGAGCCGCCTCCGGATACCATCTGGGGTACCTTGGCGACATCAGATATGACGTAGAGGGCGTCGTTCAGTGCGCGCTCCGCCTCGTCCAGCATCCTCTCCAAGCCTGCACGGATGAATATGGCCACTGCCTGTGGGTCCTTGCATTCCTCGACGAAGATCATCCTGTCGTTTCCGACCTTCTTCTCCTCGACGACTCCGCATAAACCAAGGTCGCTTTCCTTCAGGTCTGCTAGGTTGTTGACGACCTTGCCGCCCGTGGCTTTGGCTAGTTTCTCCATGTCGGATTTCTTGACGCGACGTGCGCCCAATACACCTGCCTTGGCTAGGTAGTGCTGAGCCATGTCGTCGATGCCTTTCTGGCAGAAGACCACGTTGGCGCCTGTTGCGACTACTTGGTCTACTTTCTTCTTTAGCATCTGTGACTCGCTGTCTAGGAATGCCTTGATGCTGTCTGGGCTGGTGATCCTGATCTCTGCGTCGAACTCGGTCTTCTTTACCTCCAGTGGAGTATCCAGAAGAGCGATCTTGGCGCCCTTGATCTTCTTGGGCATCCCAGCGTGGACCACTTCCTTATCGACGATTATCCCCTTGACCAGCTCTGTCTCGGTGAGGCTCTGGCCTTCCTTCTTGACGATCTGCACGTTATCGACGTCCGCGACGTTGTCACCGTTTCTATGCTCGACTATCTGCTTGATGGCGTCGATCACGACACCGCTCAAGTGGTCTCTCGCGTTGGTGACTGCCTTGCTCCTCATGCTCGTGTTGCTGAGCTTCATGAGGGTCTCACGGTCATCCAAGCTCACATCTATGGATACCTTATCGAGGGCCTCAAGGGCTTTCTCGCTCGCTACCTGGTAACCTTTTATGATGATGCTTGGGTGGATATTATCCTCGATTAACTCCCCTGCTTTACCCAGTAGGGCTCCTGCCAGGAGTACGCTAGTAGTGGTTCCATCGCCGACCTCTTTGTCCTGGGTCTTGGCGACCTCGATCATCATCTTGGCTGCTGGGTGCTGTACATCGATCTCCTCCAGCACTGTGGCTCCGTCACTCGTTATGGTGATGTCGCCCAGGCTGTCGATGAGCATCTTGTCCATTCCCCTTGGACCCAGTGTGGTCTTGAGGACCTCAGCGATGATCTGCGCAGCCATCATGTTGCTCTTGCGAGCGTCGCGTCCTCGGCTTCGTTCTGTGTCTTCCTTCAGTACTATGACCTGTTGTCCGCTTGGTGTTGTATAGTATGACATTCTTGTTTCCTCCTACATCATCCCGGGCATTCCGCCCATACCTGGAGGCATACCGCCCATTCCACCGCCTGGTGGGCCTGGGGGCGCGCTCATCTTCTGAATCGCGATGATATCATCGATCTTCAGCAGTAGTGTGGCTGCCTCTGTGGCTGATTTGATTGACTGCGCCTTGACGACCATCGGCTCATAGACATCGATCTTGGATAGGTCCGCTACCTTGTTCAGCAGTCCATCTATACCGACCCATTTGTTTCCCTTGGCGTGGGCGCTCTGCATCTCGCTTATGGCGTCTATGGGGTCCATCCCACTGTTCTCTGCTAGAGTAATTGGAATAACCTCCAACGCGTCAGCGAACGCGACCACCGCGAGCCGTTCACGACCCGCTAGCTTCTCAGCGAAATCCCTGAGGAGTCTAGCTGTCTCGATCTCGGGTGCTCCACCGCCTGCGACGATCTTGGGCTCCTCGACCACATCCTTTACGACACTTAGCGCATCGTGGATGCTGCGGTCCGCCTCATCTACTACGCGCTCTGTGCCTCCTCTGATGAGGATGCTCACTGCCTTGGGGTTTTTACAACCCTCGACGAAGATCATCTTATCGTCGCTGATCTTGCGCTCCTCGACTAGCTCGGCGTAGCCAGCGTCTTCCTTGCTCAGCTGCTCTACGCTGTTGACTACCTTGGCGCCCGTGGCTTTGGCAAGTGCCTCCATGTCGCTCTTCTTGAGTCTCCTGCTCGCGAAGATTCCCTCGCGTGCTAGGAAGTGTTGTACCATGTCGTCGATGCCTTTCTGGCATAGCAGTACGTTGATTCCAGCGTCCTTTACCTTCTTAACCATGTCTCTGAGCATCTGCTCCTCTTGGTCTAGGTATGCCTGCATCTGATCTGGGGTCTCGATGGCGATCTTGGCGTCGAACTCTGTCTTCTCGATCTCCAAAGCCGCGTTGAGTAACCCTATGACTGCGTTCTTGACCTGTTTTGGCATTCCGTCGTGGACTACTTCCTTGTCTATGATTAGTCCCTGAACCAGCCTCGTCTCGGTCATGGATGCGCCGGGTTTCTTCTCGATCTTTATGTTATCGAGGTCCACCTCGTATCCGCCGTTGCTCGCCTCGGCTACCTGTAGAACAGCGTCTACAGCTATGTCGCTGAGGTGGCTGCTGTGCTGGTTGATTAGCTTGCTCGCCATGGTTGTCATGCTGACCTTCTTGAGGACCGCCTTGTCCTTGGGGTCTACCTTCTCAGAGATATTCTCCAGTATCTTCAGGGCCTCTTCCTCGGCCTGCCTGTAGCCGTCTATGATTACGATGGGGTGAACCTTTTTCTCCATAAGCTCAGTTGCCTTGCCTAGAAGCTCACCTGTTAATATGACGACGCTTGTGGTTCCGTCTCCTACCTCATCATCCTGGGTCTTGCTGACCTCTACCATCATCTTGGCCGCTGGGTGCTGTACATCCATCTCCTTGAGCATCGTTGCTCCATCGTTGGTGATGGTGACGTCGCCGAAGCTGTCCACCAGCATCTTATCCATTCCTTTTGGACCAAGACTGGTTTTAACTGCCTCAGAGACTATGCGTGCAGCCATAATGTTGCTGCCCCTGGCGTCCCTGCCGGTAGAGCGCTCGGT